>NZ_VJZE01000298.1 GCF_009377205.1 Streptomyces phyllanthi | reverse complement strand
CCCCGAGTCCCAGTGAGGCCACCAGGACGGTGACCGCGGCCAGGGCCCGGCCGAGGCTCGGTCTCGGCCGGGGTCCCGGCAAGCGCTTGCTACGGAGGTGGAGGTGCGTCATTGCGGCTCCAACAGGCGTACGGGTGGGGTGGGTTACGACGGTTCGGGTGCGTTGCGAGGGGTGATCCGGAACTGCGTGAACGTGGCCGCCCCGGCGTGTCCTGAGCCGGTGGGCGCGACCGCGACAAGGCCGAGCAGGGCGCCGACCCAGCGCCAGGGGGTGGCGGCGAAAACCTGGCCGGAGGGTTCCCAGCCGCTCCCGACGTCGTACGAGAAGCGGCAGCGCGCCCCCGCGCCGATCTCGATCCGCAGCCGGGCCCGTCCCCCGGGCGCCGGGCGCGGGTGGGCGGCGTCCCGCTCGCGGTCGGCGACCGACTCGCCGAACCGGTGCACGAGCTGAACACTCCCGTCCGCGCCCCGCTGGAGCCCGATCCAGCGGAACGCGTCACCGAGCACGGCGAGCCCGGCCCGGGCGCCCTCCTCCTCGCTGTCGAGCCGGAGCCCGACCTCCACCACCGCCGGGCGGCCGGGCAGTCGCTGGGTGAGGACGTTCGGCAGTCGGCGCAGGTCGTGCGCGTCGGCCGTCCGTACGCAGGTCAGCCGCAGCCCGTCCCCGGAGTGCTGGGTGGCCCAGCCGTCCTGCGGGTTGGCGGTCCACTGCCACTGGCGTCCGAAGCGGCCGCCGGGGAAGTCGTCGTCGGTGGCGGGCGCGGCGGGCGGCTGCGCGGGCAGGGCGGGTTTGCGGTGTACGGCGACGGGGACGCCCTCGTCTCCCATCACCGGCCAGCCTCCCCCACTCTCCCAGCGCATGGGCTGGAGGTGTACGACGCGCCCGTACGCGCCCCGCTGCTGGAAGTGCAGGAACCAGTCCTCGCCGTCCTGGGTGCGCACCCAGCCCCCCTGGTGGGGGCCGTTGACGTCGGTGTCGCCCTGCTCCAGGACGACCCGCTCCTCGTACGGGCCGAAGAAGTCACGCGAACGGAAGGCGCCCTGCCAGCCGGTCTCGACGCTCCCGGCGGGGGCGAGGATCCAGAACCAGCCGTCGTGCCGGTACAGCTTGGGCCCTTCGAGCGTGAACCAGCCCGGCAGCCGGTCCCCGTCGATGATCACCTTGCCCTCGTCGAGCAGGCCGGCCCCGTCGGGGTGCATCCGGTGCCCGGTGAGCCGGTTCTTGATCCCGGAGCGGGACTTGGCCCACGCGTGCACGAGGTACGCCTCGCCGGTCTCGTCGTCCCACAGGGGGCAGGCGTCGATGAGCCCCTTGCCCTCCTTGACCAGGTGCGGGCGGGTCCAGGGGCCGCGGATCCCGGGGGCGTTGACCTGGAAAACACCCTGGTCGGGGTCGCCCCAGAAGATCCAGAACCGGTCGTCGTGATACCGGAGCGAGGGCGCCCACACCCCGCAGTCGTGCCGTGGGGTCCGGAACTCGGCTGCGGGTTCCAGCCGCTGGAGGGCGTGCCCGACCAGCGTCCAGTTCACCAGGTCGCGGGAGTGCAGCAGCGGCAGGCCGGGCGCACGGCCGAAGCTGGACGCGGTCAGGTAGTAGTCGTCGCCGACGCGGCAGACGTCGGGGTCGGACCAGTCGGCATCGAGGATCGGGTTGCGGTACGTGCCGTCGCCGAGATCGGCGCTGAAGGCGGACGTTCCCCCGGAGGCGGGCCGGGTGCTCACGGGCTCACCGCCTTCCGGACGAGGGCCGCGGCCCCGCCCCGGTCGAGGGTGCCGTCGGCGACGACGGTCACGATCCGCCGTACGACGGTCTCGCCCGGCCCGATCGGCAGCCGCTCCTCGGACGCGAGGGACGAGCCCACGCCCGGGTACTCCTCGGCGCGTACGAACCACGGGTCCTGACGGGTGGCGTCGGTGGCCCCGGCGAAGACCAGCGTCCAGGTGCTGCCCACGAGGGCGAGCCAGTCGGCGCGGACGCCGTGGACCTGTGCCTCGCCCTCGCGGTCCGCGGTGAACACGCGCGGTGTCGCGGCCTCCTTGCGGGCACGCCAGAAGAAACCGCCGTACGCCGCGCCGGGGCGCCCGTTGGTGGCCGGGCTGCCGATCGACAGCGGGTCCTGGGTGGTGTTGGTCAGCGAGAACGTGAAGTCCAGCGCCCAGGCGGACTCGGTGAGTTCGGTGGCCGCGACCGTACGGCGCTCGCGCAGCAGCTCGCCTCCGGACGCCACCCAGCGCAGCTCCTCCACGAAGCCGTCGGGGTCGCGGAGCTGGAAGGCTCTGTGCCGCTGGGAGCCGTGGTTGTCGAGCTCGGTCGGGCCCTGGTCGCGGACGAAGGTGCGCCCGCCCCAGAAGTTGAACCCCTCGACGTCGGGAACGGCGACACCGACGCCGAGGTGGTGCAGGTGGTCCGCGGGGCCGAGTTCGGTGACGGCCGCGCCGGACAGGGTGGTGACGGGGTGCAGATAGGGGCGCGGGGAGAGCCGGGCCGGCAGTTCGGGGCGGGTGGTGTAGCGGCCGACCGGGCGGCCCGCGATGCGCAGGACCAGCGAGTCGTAGTTCACGTGCTCACCTCTTTCGCTGAAGCTGTCGGGAGCGCCCAGGGGGCGCCCAGCTCGGAGTAGAGGGCGAGGGTGTCGGCCGCCGAGGCGACCAGGGCGTCGACGCCGTCGACGACGCGGCGGTTCTCCTCGGGCGCGAGGTGCCAGGCCCCGGAGGGCAGCGCGACCGGGTCGGGTGCCTGCCGGATCGCCTCCACCACCTTCATGAAGGCGCCCGTCTCGTCGGGCGTGACCAGCAGTTCGTCGCCATCGACCAGGTGGGCGACGAGGTTCTCCAGCAGGTCGGTGCGGCCGTACTCGATCTCCTCGGGCCCGTGTCCGGCCCGCTGGACGAGCACGCGGTCCTGCTTGTACCAGAAGGTGATCCGGCCGCTGGTGCCGTGCACGAGGACGTACGGCTCGCCGGGGCGCTCGGCGCACAGCGTGGCGGCGACGGTGACCCGGCCGCCGTCGGCCGCGGTGATCCGGACGCACGAGGTGTCGTCGGACTCGATGTCGTTGGCGCGCAGCAGTTCGGTCTCGATGCCGGTGACGTCCTCGGCGCGGGTGGTCCCGGCGAGCGCGAGTCCGGTGGCGACGGCGTGCGCCAGGGGGTTGGTGAGCGCCCCGTCGATCACGTCGACACCGTTCAGACGTCGCTTGCCCGCCCAGGGCGCACGCCGGTAGTACGCCTCGTCGCGCGCCCATGCCCCGGCGCCGCCGATGCCGACCACCTCACCGATCGTGCCCTTCGCGACCAGTTCCCGGATCGCGGGCATCGCGTGCGAGCCCAGCGACTGGAAGCCGATCTGGCAGGCCACCCCGGCCTCGGCGACCCCGTCGGCCATCCGGCGGAACTCCGCGTACGAGGGCGCCGGGGGCTTCTCCAACAGCAGGTGGACGCCCCGCTGCGCGGCGGTGAGCGCCAGGTCGGTGTGGGTGGGGATGGGCGTGCAGACGACGGCGACGGCGGCGCCCGTCGAGTCGAGCAGGGCGCCGAAGTCGGCGGACTGCTCGGGTGTGCCGAGGCCGTCCAGCTCCTCCTCGGTCAGCGGTGTCAGCTCGCACACCCCGGCCAGCCGTACGAGCCCCTTGTCCGCCAGGCGGCGGATGTTCGCCAGGTGCCAGCGGCCGTGACCGCGGGCACCCGCGAGGACGACGGGCAGCGGGGCCGCGTCGGGGTTCTGGGCGTGGGGACGGGTGTTCATCGGATCCTCCCGGCGCCCGCGCCGCGTGCGACCTCGCGGTCCGCCTGCCGGGCGCTGTCGATCTGCCCGTGCAGCGTGGGCGTCCAGCCGACATCGGCGGTCAGATCGCGTTCGCTGCCGGAGTTGTACGCGTTGTAGATGGCCAGCAGGTCGACCGGATAGCCGTTGAAGAGGGTGCCGGTCTGGTGGAGGGCGGTGCCGTTCCAGCTCTTGACGAGGTCGGCGACCTCGATGTGGCCGGGGGTGGTGAAGGCGTTGTTCTCGGCGTAGACGGCTGATTCCGTGGAGACGCCGAGCGAGTAGCGGTAGTCGTGCACGTCCTGAGGAACGACGTACCGGTTGTTGTAGACGTGCACCTGTCCGAACCGGACGCGCGGCGCGCGCTGGACGACGCCCTCGAACTCGTTGTGGTGCAGGGTCACGCGCAGTTTGCCGCGGTCGCCGGTGGCCGTGTCGCCGTTGCCGATGAGGATCGCCTTGTCGTGGTCGGCGAACCGGCTCCAGGACACGGTGACCAGGTCGGAGCCGTTGGTGATGTCGAGCAGGCCGTCGTGGCGCAGGTAGTTGCGGGCGAAGTAGGTGGGCTCGTCCTCGTCGGGGTGGCCCTTGTCGGACAGCGTGACGTGGTCGATCCACACATGGGTGGCGCCGCGCAGCCAGATGTTGTCGTAGGCGGTCTTCCAGTCGCCGAGGCCGCCGGTGTTGGGCTGCCAGACGGGGAAGCAGTCGTAGGCGTCGCGCAGGTCGAGGTTGCGGATGATCACGTTGTCCGCGCCCCTGAGCTGGAGGCTGGCGCCCTTGAGGACGGCCCGGTCGCCGAGGCCGACGATCGTCGTGTTGGATCCGACGGCCAGTTCGATCCGCTCGGCCTGTCGGGCCGCCGAGGCCTGCCGGGCCTCCTCCTGGGGGCCGCTGGGCTTGGCGGAGCCCGAGGTGCGCGGGTCGTACGCGGCGAGGTACTTCCTCAGGTCGTAGCCGTCGGTCGCGTAGTCGTCGCAGCCGAGCTTCTCGCCGTCGTCGCCGGTGTTGGCGTCGATGGTGCCCGCGATCCGGATGATCTTCGGGGTGGCGCTGCCGCCGTCGAGCGCGCGGACGAGCTCGCTCCGGTTGCGTACGGTGAAGACGTGGGCGTCGCCGGCGGTGGAACCCCCCGTGGTACCACCGTCGGCCGCCGCCCAGCCGTCGTTCGGGGCGAGGTTGTCGCGGCTGATGTCGCGTGCCTCGGCCCCGGCCGGGGTGCTGAGCGCGAGGCCCAGCATCCCGGCGAGGACGGCCAGTTGGAGTCCCCTTCCGGTCCTCATCCCTTCACCGCCCCAGCGCTGAAGCCGGTGATCAGCCACTTCTGGATGAAGGCGAAGACGATCACGACGGGTACGGCGGCGATGATGCCGCCCGCGGCCAGTGCGCCCAGGTCGACGCTGTCGGCGCTGAGCAGGGTGTTCAGGCCGACGGGGATGGTCTGTTTCTCCTGGTTGCTCAGGAACATCAGCGCGAACAGGAAGTGGTTCCAGGAGTGCACGAAGGCGAAGGAGCCGACGGCGATCAGTCCGGGCCGCAGCAGCGGCAGCACGACCACCCGGAAGCCGCTGAACCGGTTGCAGCCGTCGACCCAGGCGGCCTCCTCCAGCGAGTACGGCACGTTCTTGATGAACCCGCTGATCAGGATCATCGACAGCGGCAGCTGGAAGACGGTCTCGGCGATGATGACGCTGCCGAGGGAGTTGATCATCCGCAGTTCGGCGAAGATCTGGAACAGCGGCACCAGCAGCAGCGCGCCCGGCACGAACTGGGAGCACAGCAGCGCCAGCATGAACACCCGCTTGATCCTGAAGTTGAAGCGGGCCAGGGCGTATCCGCCGGCGAGGGCGACGACCGTGGTCATGAACAGGGTGGCGACCCCGACGAGGACGCTGTTCTGGAAGTACGTGCCGAAGCTGCGCTCGGTCCACACCTTCTCGAAGTGCTCGAAGGTGACGGGCCAGGGCACGAGCGAGGTGGAGCCGGGCTCGCGCAGGGCGAACAGCAGGATCCAGTAGAAGGGGATGAGCGTGAAGAGCAGGTAGATCGACAACGGCAGGTAGATCTGCCAGCGCGGGACCTCGTCCCAGGCGCGCCGGTTCTTCCTCGGTGTGCGCGGGGGTTCCTCGGCCTGGGGGGCGAGGGCCACCGGGGCGTCGCTGATCTCGGCGTCCTTGGTGATCACTTGTCCTCGCCTCCGAACTTGCTCAGCCGCAGATAGACCATCGAGCAGAAGAGCAGAATCACGAACGCGACCGTGGTCAGGGCGGACGCGTAGCCGAAGTTGTGGGCGTCGACGGATGTGTTGGCGATGTAGAGCGGGAGGGTCGTGGTCTCGCCCGCGGGTCCGCCGCCGGTCAGGGTGTAGAGCAGGTCGACGTTGTTGAACTCCCACACCGCGCGCAGCAGGGTGGACAGGATGATCGCGTCCTTCAGGTGCGGCAGCGTGATGTGGATGAACTGCCGGATACGGCTGGCCCCGTCGACCTCGGCGGCCTCGTACAGGTCCTTCGAGACGGACTGGAGGTCGGCGAGGATGAGGATCGCGAAGAAGGGCACACCGCGCCACAGGTCGGCGACGATCGCGGCCGGGAAGACGGTGGAGGTGTCGGAGAGCCAGCTGGTGCCGTACTCGCTGATGCCCATGTCCGCGAGGTAACGGGTGATGCCCGTCTGGGAGTTGTAGAGCAGCACCCAGATCGCGGAGGTGAGCACACCGGAGACGGCCCAGGGTGAGAAGACCATCGCGCGGCTCAGCGCCCGGCCCACGAACGACTGGTTCACGATCAGCGCGAGCGCCAGGCCGAACAGCAGCTGCAGGCCGACCTCGACGACGACCCACTTGGCGCTGAAGACCAGCGTGTCCCAGAAGACGGGGTCCTCGGTGAAGGCGTGGACGAAGTTCTCGAAGCCCGCGTAGCCGTTGCGCCACGGCTTGGTGGGGTTGTAGTGCTGCAGGCTGTAGTAGAAGACGCTGATGACCGGATAGGCGATGAAGCCCAGCATCAGCAGGGCGGCCGGCGCGATCAGCAGGTACGGGAGCCTGCGCGGCGTGGCCGAGCCGCGACGCCGCCGGGGTGGCGCGGGCTGTTTCGCCACGGCTGCGGCTTGGGCCATGACTGTGTCTCCGTTCTCCGGTGTGCGGGGCGAGCCGGTGGTGCGGTGCGCCACTCCGGTCGGCAAGCGCTTTCACGTACGGTGTGCGAGGTCCGGACCGTGAGGGACGACGGCCCTGTGGTGCGGTGGCGCTGTGGTGCGGTGGCGCTGTGCTGTGGTGCCGAGGTGCTGTGGTTCAGCCCGCGTACGGGTCCGGCACCTTCCCCGGCCTGGCCAGGAAGGCGAAGTCGCAGCCGGTGTCGGCCTGCGTGATCTGCTCGTTGTAGAGCGCGCCGTAGCCGCGCTCGTACCGCTCGGGCGGTGGCGTCCACGCGGCCCTGCGGCGCTCCAGCTCGTCGTCGTCCACATGGAGGTGCAGGGTGCGCGCCTCCACGTCGAGGGTGATGCTGTCCCCGGTCCGTACGAGGGCGAGCGGCCCGCCGACGTACGACTCGGGCGCGATGTGCAGCACGCACGCGCCGTAACTAGTGCCGCTCATCCGGGCGTCGGAGATCCGCACCATGTCCCGCACACCCTGCTTCAGCAGGTGGTCGGGGATGGGCAGCATCCCGTACTCGGGCATGCCCGGGCCGCCCTTGGGCCCTGAGTTGCGCAGCACGAGCACGCTGTCGGCGGTGATGCCCAGCGACGGGTCGTTGATCGTCCGCTGCATCGTCCGGTAGTCGTCGAAGACGACCGCGGGCCCGGTGTGCTTGAGCAGGTGCGGTTCGGCGGCGATGTGCTTGATGACCGCGCCGTCCGGGCAGAGGTTGCCGCGCAGCACGGCGACCCCGCCCTCGCCCGCGACCGGGTTGTCGCGGGTGCGGATGACGTCGTCGTCGTGGACCAGCGCACCGTCGAGCTGCTCGCGCATCGTGTCGTACGACACCGTCGGCCGGTCGAGGTGGAGGAGGTCGGTGATCCGGGACAGGAACCCGGGGAGTCCGCCCGCGAAGTGGAAGTCCTCCATCAGGTACGTCTGTCCGCCCGGCCGGACGTTGGCGAGCACGGGCACCGTGCGCGCGATGCGGTCGAAGTCGTCGAGCGTGAGCCGTACACCCGCCCGCCCGGCCATGGCGATCAGGTGGATCACGGCGTTCGTGGAGCCGCCCAGCCCGAGGACGGTCGTCACGGCGTCCTCGAAGGCCTCCGCCGTGAGGATCTCGGAGAGCTTCCGGTCCCTGCGGACGAGTTCGACGATCCGGAGACCGGAGGCGGCGGCCATGCGGTCGTGCCCGGAGTCGACAGCGGGGATGCTGGACGCGCCCGGGACGGTGACCCCCAGCGCCTCGGCGGCGGCGGTGAGCGTGGAGGCCGTACCCATCGTCATGCAGTGACCCGGCGAGCGCGCGAGCCCGCTCTCCAGCTCCTGCATCTCGCAGTCGCCGATGAGCCCGGCGCGCTTGTCGTCCCAGTACTTCCACATGTCGGTACCGGAGCCGAGGACCTCGTTGCGCCAGTGGCCCGGCAGCATGGGCCCGGCGGGCACGAACACGGTCGGCAGGTCGGCGGAGGCGGCCCCCATGAGCAGCGCGGGCGTGGACTTGTCGCAGCCGCCCATCAGCACGGCGCCGTCGACCGGGTACGAGCGCAGCAGTTCCTCGGTCTCCATCGCGAGCATGTTGCGGTAGAGCATCGGGGTCGGCTTCTGGAAGGTCTCGCTGAGGGTCGACACCGGGAACTCCAGCGGGAAGCCGCCGGCCTGCCACACACCCCGCTTGACCGCCTGGGCCCGGTCACGGAGGTGCACATGACAGGGGTTGATGTCGGACCAGGTGTTGAGGATCGCGATGACCGGCTTGCCCAGGTGCTCCTCGGGCAGATACCCGAGCTGGCGGGTGCGGGCGCGGTGGCTGAAGGAACGCAGCCCGTCCGTGCCGTACCACTGGTGGCTTCTGAGCTCCTCGGGGCGCTTCTCGGCGCCTTCCCGTCCCTGATGGCTGCTCATATGGACCACCCGGCGGCGATGGCGGCGACCTCGGCCCGCTCGTCCTCGGGCAGCGGCTTGCTGGGCGGCCGGACCTCGCGGCGGCACAGACCGAGCGAGGCGAGGGCCTCCTTGACCACGGTCACGTTGTTGGCGGAGCCGTTGGCGGCGCGCAGTTCCTCGAAGCGGCGGATCTGCTCCCAGACCTTCATGGCCGCGGGATAGTCCCCGGATCGAAGCGCTTCGATCATGTTCAGCGAAACGGCCGGGGCGACGTTCACGAGTCCCGAGGTGAAGCCTGTGGCGCCCGCGGAGAAGTACGAGGGCGCGTACGGCTCGGCAAGACCGGCGACCCAGACGAAGCGGTCCAGGCCGGCGTCCCGTGCGAAGGCGGCGAAGCGCGCGGCGTCCGGTACGGCGTACTTGACCCCGATGACGTTCGGGCAGTCGTCGGCGAGTTCGGCGAGGCGGACGCCCGGCAGCAGGGCGTTGCGGATGTACGGCACGACGCCCAGTTCGGGTACGGCCTCGGCGATGGCGCGGTGGTAGTCGACCCAGCCGCCGTCGGACACGTAGGGGTGGACGGGCTGGTGGACCATCACCATCTGTGCGCCCGCCTCACGGGCGTGGAGCGCGGAGGCCACGGCGGTGGGCACGTCGTGCCCGACCCCGACGAGGACGACGCCCCGGTCGCCGACCTCGTCGAGGGTCATCTCGGTAACGAGCCGGCGCTCCTCGGGGGACAGCGCGTAGAACTCGCCGGTGTTGCCGTTCGGCGTCAGGGTCCTGATCCCGCCGTCGAGCAGGCGACGCAGCAGGGCCCGGTGGGTGCTCCGGTCGACGGTGCCGTCCTCGGCGAACGGGGTCACCGGGATCGCCACCACGTCGGCCAGGGCCGCCCGTTGGGTCTCGTACGTCACGCTGCTCATTGAGGACCTTCCTCTTCGTGGGCCCTGGTCGGGGGCCTCGGGTCGGTGGGGCTCGGGTGCGGTGCGGCTAGGGGGCCGGGGCCTCCGGGTCCTCCGCCTCGGGGAACGCCCGGTGGACGAACGACGCGATGTGCGCGTGGAGGGCGGCCGCGGCTCCGTCGGCGTCGCCTTCGAGGGCGAGCCGCAGGATCTCGCGGTGCTCGGCGGCCTCCCGCTCCCAGGAGGGGTTGGCGGCCCAGGCGACGGCCGAGACCAGCGCGGCCTGGTCGCGGACCTCGTCGAGCATCCGGCCGAGCAGCGGGTTGCCGCAGGAGGTGTAGAGGGCGCGGTGGAACTCCCGGTTGGCGAGGGAGCGTTCGGCCGTGTCCACCGCCTGGTCGGAGCGGGCGAGCGCGTCCCGCGCCGCCTCCAGTCCGGCTCCGCGCCGTACGGCCCGCCGCAGGGCCTCCGGCTCCAGGAGGAGCCGTACGTCGTAGACCTCGCGCGCCATGTCCGCGTCCACCATGCGTACCGTGACGCCCTTGTACTGGCTCATGACGACGAGCCCGGTCCCGGCCAGGGTCTTCAGCGCCTCGCGTACGGGTGTCTTGGAGACCCCGAACTGCGCCGCCAGCTCGGTCTCGACGAGCGCCTGGCCCGGCGTCAGCTGTCCGGTGAGGATGCGGTGCTTGATCCCTTCCAGCACGAACTGCGTGCGGGACGGGATCGGCATGGGCACAGAGGTCATGCGCGCCTCTCGTGTATCGCGTCTCATATATGACGTACGAAGTACGACGCGTTGAAGGTAGGAGGGGCGCTGTGTTTCGTCAATGCTTCTGACAGAAGAAGCTGGTGGGACCTTTGGTCGTCGTGGGTGCCCCTGGCCGTCGTGGGTCAGACGATGCGGGTGGTGCCCTCGCGTGCGCACTCGGTCGGCCCGCCGAAGACGGCGCCGGCCCGCTCGGTCGCCGACTCACGGGTGAGCGCGGGCCCGACATGGGTGACGAGGAGGCTGCTCGCGCCCTTCGCGTAGGCGCCCGCGTCCTCGGGAGTGAGATGCACACGGCGTTCGCCTTCGCGATGCCGGTCGATGTCGGCCTCGCACAGGAACAGGTCGGCTCCGACGGCGAGGTCGGTGAGCGCGTCGCACGGTCCGCTGTCCCCGGAGTACGCGAGGACCCGCCCCTGGCACTCGGCGCGCAGTCCGTACGCCTCGCCGTCGTGGCTGACCGCGCGCGTGGCGAGGGTGAGGTTCCAGTGCCGCACCGTGTGGCCGTCGTACAGGGGCCGGAAGTCGAAGATCCCGCTCAGGAACGCCGGATCCGACCGCCCGAGAAACCCCGCGAGCCGGAACGCGCAGTCGCCGGGCGCGTAGACGGGCAGCGGCGCGGGCAGGGTGAGTCCCCCGTACGCGAACCCGTACACGGCGGCCAGCAGATCAGCGCTGTGGTCCGCGTGCAGATGGGAGATCCAGATCGCCGTGAGCCGTCGTGGATCCGTGTGCCGCTGCAACTCGGCGAACGTCCCGAACCCCGCGTCCACCCACACCTCGGCGCCCCCACCGCGCAGCAGATACCCGGAACACGGCCGCCCCGGCCCCGGGTGCGGGGACGCGGTACCGAGGACGGTGAGGGCGAGGGGCATGCGGCGAGCGTACGGGCCGCCGGGGCGCGCCGTCCGTGGTTTGGCGGGGGCATAACCGTGCGTTAAGGGTCCCCGGGGGCGCCGTGCGGCTTCCCCCCAACCC
>NZ_VJZE01000297.1 GCF_009377205.1 Streptomyces phyllanthi | reverse complement strand
GGCGAAGACGTCATCCTCACGGGGGCGGTGCACGGCCAGCCACCGCTCCGCGTAGGCGACCGCGTCGGCCACGGGGAACAGCCGCGCGTCCGCCCCGCCGACCCGGCCGCGTACGACGGGACGGTCCCGCTCGAAGTCGTGGCCGAGCTCACCGAACGCGTCCGAGGTGATCGACACCTCGGTCACGGTCTCCCAGCCGCCCCCGGGCGCCGGCCGTCCCAGCTCGACCAGCGGCGCGGGTATCCGGTACTCGGCCAGGTGGAAGCTGGTGCACGTGTCGTAGCCCGCGCCGAGCAGCAGGACCCGCGCGCCCGTCTCCTCCAGCCGTGTCAGCGGGCTGCGCTCACCCAGCCGGCAGTCGGGCGCGTGCCCGTCGACGACCGCCGCCGCCCGCGGCCCGAGTGCCGCGAACGAGGATGGGGGTACCTCCCTGCTCGAGCGAAGCCGAGAGCTTGGGGGAGGATGCGCGCTGCGCAGGGCGCCCGGCCAGGTCCGTACCGTCTCCGGGATCACGCCGACCCCGCGCGAGGGGGTGATACGCGGGTCGTACGCGGGCATGGTCGCCCGGATCGTCTCCCACCACTCCTCGGGCACCGGCGGGTTGCTCCACAGCGCCGGGTCCGAGAGGCCGCCTGTCTGGGTGGGGACCACGAGGGTGCCGTCCGGGCCGAGCGCGTCGAGCAGCCCCTGGACGACGGCGACCGCGCCGCCGTTGACCCAGCCGAGCGCACTGAGGGAGGAGTGGACCAGCATGGTCTCGCCGGGCCGGACGCCCAGCGAACGAAGATCCGCGGCGAGCGAGCCGCGGGTGACGAGTGGGCCGGTGGGCGGCGGTGTCGGCATGGCCCGGCAGTCTCCCGGAAGAAACGTGGCGGCACCACCGAATTGATCGATCGAAGATCGTTCTCGCAGGTCAGCTTAGGTTTGCCTAAGTGATGTACGGCACCGTCGGGCGGTCCGGGCGCGGCTTGCTCCCGTCTGAGGAATTACGCAACAATGGCGTTGTGAAAAACGTCGGTGCGGCTCGGGAGGCCCGTTCAGGGGTCCCTCAGGAGGAGTTCGCGGCCGGTCTGCGTTCCGATCGATCGACGCGCAACCGGGTCGCGCGGTCCATCCTGGACCACGGGCCCTCGACCGTCGCCGCGCTCGCCGAAAGGCTGGGCCTCACCCAGGCCGCCGTGCGGCGCCACCTCGACGCCCTCGTGGCCGACGACGTCGTGGAGGCCCGCGAGCAGCGGGTGTACGGCGCACGGACCCGGGGCCGCCCGGCCAAGGTGTTCGCCCTGACCGACTGCGGCCGGGACGCCTTCGACCAGTCGTACGACAAGCTCGCCGCCGACGCGCTCCGCTGGATCGCCGAGCAGGAGGGCGGCCACGAAGCGGTCGCGGCCTTCGCCCGCGCCCGGATCGCCGCGCAGGCGAGTGCGTACCGCAAGGCCGTGGCGGCGGCCGACCCCGCGAAGCGCACGGAAGCGCTGGCCAAGGCCCTGAGCGTGGACGGGTACGCTGCAACGGCGCGCAGCGCCCCCCTCCCGCAGCGGGGCGAGCAGCTGTGCCAGCACCACTGCCCGGTCGCGCACGTGGCGGAGCAGTTCCCCCAGCTGTGCGAGGCGGAGACGGAGATCTTCGCCGAGCTGCTCGGAACACATGTCCAGCGACTGGCGACCATCGCCCACGGCGACGGCGTCTGCACGACGTTCATCCCCAAGATTTCCACTGACGCATCTGCAAGCACGGCCGGGAGGAACCCCGCATGACTCTCCCCACGGAGACTGCCCACCCTGAGCTCGAGGGTCTGGGCAAGTACGAGTACGGCTGGGCCGACTCCGACACCGCCGGCGCTTCAGCGAGGCGCGGCCTGAACGACGAGGTCGTCCGCGACATCTCCGGCAAGAAGTCGGAGCCGGAGTGGATGACCAAGCTGCGTCTCAAGGGCCTCAGGCTCTTCGAGAAGAAGCCCATGCCGAACTGGGGCTCGGACCTGTCGGGCATCGACTTCGACAACATCAAGTACTTCGTGCGCTCCACGGAGAAGCAGGCGGCGTCCTGGGAAGAGCTGCCCGAGGACATCAAGAACACGTACGACAAGCTCGGCATCCCGGAGGCGGAGAAGCAGCGCCTCGTGGCCGGCGTCGCCGCCCAGTACGAGTCGGAGGTCGTCTACCACCAGATCCGCGAGGACCTGGAGGAGCAGGGTGTCATCTTCCTCGACACCGACACCGCGCTGAAGGAGCACCCGGAGCTCTTCAAGGAGTACTTCGGGACCGTCATCCCCGCCGGTGACAACAAGTTCGCGGCCCTGAACACCGCCGTGTGGTCGGGTGGCTCCTTCATCTACGTGCCGCCGGGCGTGCACGTCGAGATCCCGCTCCAGGCCTACTTCCGCATCAACACGGAGAACATGGGCCAGTTCGAGCGGACCCTGATCATCGTCGACGAGGGCGCCTACGTGCACTACGTCGAGGGCTGCACCGCGCCGATCTACAAGTCGGACTCGCTGCACTCCGCGGTCGTCGAGATCATCGTCAAGAAGAACGCCCGCTGCCGCTACACGACCATCCAGAACTGGTCGAACAACGTCTACAACCTGGTCACCAAGCGCGCCGTCGCCTACGAGGGCGCGACCATGGAGTGGATCGACGGCAACATCGGCTCCAAGGTGACGATGAAGTACCCCGCCGTCTACCTGATGGGCGAGCATGCCAAGGGCGAGACCCTGTCCATCGCCTTCGCGGGCGAGGGCCAGCACCAGGACGCCGGCGCCAAGATGGTCCACATGGCGCCGAACACGTCGTCCAACATCGTCTCGAAGTCCGTGGCGCGCGGCGGCGGCCGTACGTCGTACCGCGGTCTGATCGAGATCGGCGAGGGCGCCCCGGGCGCCAAGTCCAACGTGCTCTGTGACGCCCTGCTCGTCGACACCATCTCCCGGTCCGACACGTACCCGTACGTCGACGTCCGTGAGGACGACGTGTCCATGGGCCACGAGGCGACCGTCTCCAAGGTCTCCGAGGACCAGCTCTTCTACCTGATGAGCCGTGGTCTGAGCGAGGACGAGGCGATGGCGATGATCGTGCGCGGCTTCGTCGAGCCGATCGCCAAGGAGCTGCCGATGGAGTACGCCCTTGAGCTCAACCGGCTGATCGAGCTGCAGATGGAGGGCGCGGTCGGCTGACGACCGTACCGACCGCCATCCGGCAGCAGCGGCCCGCCCCTCCCGGGCGGGCCGAGGACCGATCACAAAAGACGTAGGAAGAGAGCACAACGACAGCCATGGCTGAGGCCCCTAACTACCCGGTGGGCTCCACCACCGCCGGCTCGATCGCGGTCGCCGCCGAGTCGACCGTCGCCACGCGCATGAGCGCGCCACCGTCCTTCGACGTCGCGGACTTCCCGGTCCCGCACGGCCGCGAGGAGGAGTGGCGGTTCACCCCGCTGGAGCGCCTGCGCGGTCTGCACGACGGCACCGCCGTCGCCACCGGCACCGGTGTGAAGGTGGACGTCCAGGCCCCCGAGGGCGTCACCGTCGAGGCCGTCGGCCGTGACGACGCGCGCCTCGGCAGGGCGGGCACCCCCGTGGACCGCGTCGCCGCCCAGGCGTACTCGGCGTTCGAGCAGGCCGGTGTGGTCTCCGTCCCCAAGGAGACGGTGCTCACCGAGCCGATCCGTATCGCCGTGCACGGCGAGGGCGGGGTCGCCTTCGGCCACCAGATCATCGAGCTGGGCGCCTTCGCCGAGGCCGTGGTCGTCATCGACCACACCGGTGACGCCGTGCTCGCCGCCAACGTCGACTACCTGCTGGGCGACGGCGCCAAGCTGACCGTCGTCTCGGTCCAGGACTGGGACGACAAGGCCGTGCACGTCGCCCAGCACAACGCGCTGGTGGGCCGGGACGCGTCCTTCAAGTCGGTCGTCGTCACCTTCGGCGGCGACGTCGTACGGCTCCACCCGCGCGTGTCGTACGCGGGCACCGGCGGCGAGGCCGAACTGTTCGGCCTGTACTTCACCGACGCCGGTCAGCACCAGGAGCACCGCCTCCTGGTCGACCACAACACCCCGCACTGCAAGTCGAACGTCGTCTACAAGGGCGCGCTCCAGGGCGACGAGGCGCACGCCGTGTGGATCGGTGACGTGCTCATCGAGGCCAAGGCCGAGGGCACCGACACGTACGAGATGAACCGCAACCTGGTGCTGACCGACGGCGCCCGCGTCGACTCCGTGCCGAACCTGGAGATCGAGACCGGCGAGATCGTCGGAGCCGGCCACGCCTCCGCGACCGGCCGCTTCGACGACGAGCAGCTCTTCTACCTGATGGCCCGCGGTATCCCGGAGTACGAGGCCCGCCGTCTCGTGGTCCGCGGCTTCTTCGCCGAGCTGGTCCAGCAGATCGGCATCGAGGACATCGAGGAGCGCCTCATCGCCAGGATCGAGGAAGAGCTGGAGGCGTCGGTCGCATGACTGACTCATCGGCGTTCGTACGCGTCTGCGGGCTGGGCGAGCTGGAGGAGGACACCCCGAAGCGGGTGGAACTCGACGGCACGCCGGTCTCGGTCGTCCGCACCGAGGGCGAGGTGTTCGCGATCCACGACATCTGCTCGCACGCGAACGTCTCCCTCGCGGAGGGCGAGGTGGACGACTGCCACATCGAGTGCTGGCTGCACGGCTCGCGCTTCGACCTGCGTTCCGGTAAGCCCGACGCCCTTCCGGCGACGCGCCCCGTCCCCGTATACCCCGTAAAGATCGAAGGGGACGACGTGCTCGTCTCCCTCACCCAGGAGTCCTGAGGCACCCATGGCAACGCTTGAAATCCGAGACCTGCACGTCACCGTCGAGGCCGACAACGCCACGAAGGAGATCCTCAAGGGCGTCGACCTCACCGTGAAGCAGGGCGAGACGCACGCCATCATGGGCCCCAACGGCTCGGGCAAGTCGACCCTCGCCTACTCGCTCGCGGGTCACCCCAAGTACACGATCACCAGCGGCACCGTGCTGCTCGACGGCGAGGACGTCCTGGAGATGTCCGTCGACGAGCGTGCCCGCGCGGGCCTGTTCCTGGCGATGCAGTACCCGGTCGAGGTCCCCGGCGTCTCCGTGTCGAACTTCCTCCGCACGTCGGCCACCGCCATCCGCGGCGAGGCCCCCAAGCTGCGTACCTGGGTGAAGGAGGTCAAGGAGGCCATGCAGCGCCTCAACATGGACCCCGCCTTCGCCGAGCGCAACGTCAACGAGGGCTTCTCCGGCGGTGAGAAGAAGCGCCACGAGATCCTCCAGCTGGAGCTGCTCAGGCCGAAGGTCGCGATCCTCGACGAGACCGACTCCGGTCTGGACGTCGACGCGCTCCGCGTCGTCTCCGAGGGCGTCAACCGCGTCCGTGAGACGGGCGAGGTCGGCACCCTGCTGATCACCCACTACACGCGCATCCTGCGCTACATCAAGCCCGACCAGGTCCACGTGTTCGCGGGCGGCCGCATCGCCGAGTCCGGCGGTCCCGAGCTCGCCGACAAGCTGGAGAACGAGGGCTACGAGGCATACGTGAAGGGTGGCGCATCCGCGTGACACAGCTGCCGGGCCTCCTCGACACCGAGGCGATCCGCAAGGACTTCCCCATCCTGGACCGCCAGGTCCACGACGGCAGGAAGCTCGTGTACCTGGACAACGCGGCGACCTCGCAGAAGCCGCGCCAGGTGCTGGACGCCCTGAGCGAGTACTACGAGCGCTACAACGCCAACGTCCACCGCGGTGTGCATGTGCTCGCCGAGGAGGCCACGGCGCTGTACGAGGGCGCGCGCGACAAGGTCGCCGCGTTCATCAACGCGCCCAGCCGCGACGAGGTGATCTTCACCAAGAACGCCTCCGAGTCGCTCAACCTCGTGGCGAACATGCTGGGCTGGGCCGACGAGCCCTACCGCGTGGACTCCGACACCGAGATCGTCATCACGGAGATGGAGCACCACTCCAACATCGTGCCGTGGCAGCTGCTGTCGCAGCGCACGGGCGCGAAGCTGAAGTGGTTCGGTCTCACGGACGACGGCCGTCTCGACCTGTCGAACATCGACGAGATCATCACGGAGAAGACGAAGATCGTCTCCTTCGTGCTGGTGTCGAACATCCTGGGCACGCTCAACCCGGTCGAGGCGATCGTGCGCCGCGCGCAGGAGGTCGGGGCCCTCGTCCTGATCGACGCCTCGCAGGCCGCGCCGCACATGCCGCTGGACGTCCAGGCCCTCCAGGCCGACTTCGTGGCCTTCACCGGCCACAAGATGTGCGGCCCGACGGGCATCGGCGTCCTCTGGGGCCGCCAGGAGCTGCTGGAGGACCTCCCTCCGTTCCTCGGCGGCGGCGAGATGATCGAGACCGTGTCGATGCACTCGTCGACGTACGCGCCCGCCCCCCACAAGTTCGAGGCGGGCACGCCCCCGATCGCGCAGGCGGTCGGGCTGGGCGCGGCGATCGACTACCTGTCGTCCATCGGCATGGACAGGATCCTCGCCCACGAGCACGCCCTCACCGAGTACGCGGTGAAGAAGCTGGGCGAGGTCCCCGACCTGCGCATCATCGGCCCCACCACGGCCGAGGACCGCGGCGCGGCGATCTCCTTCACGCTCGGCGACATCCACCCGCACGACGTGGGCCAGGTCCTCGACGAGCAGGGCATCGCGGTCCGGGTCGGCCACCACTGCGCCCGCCCGGTCTGCCTGCGGTACGGAATTCCCGCGACCACGCGAGCGTCGTTCTATCTGTACTCCACGCCGGCCGAGATCGACGCACTGGTCGACGGCCTGGAGCACGTACGGAACTTCTTCGGCTGAGAGGCGCACCGTGAAGCTGGACTCCATGTACCAGGAAGTCATCCTGGACCACTACAAGAACCCGCACGGGCGGGGCTTGCGGGACGGCGACGCCGAGGTGCACCACGTCAACCCGACGTGCGGTGACGAGATCACGCTGCGTGTGAAGTACGACGGCACGACGATCAGCGACGTCTCGTACGAGGGCCAGGGCTGTTCCATCAGCCAGGCCTCGGCCTCCGTGCTGAACGAACTCCTCGTGGGCAAGGAGCTGGCCGAGGCGCAGCGGATCCAGGAGACCTTCCTGGAGCTGATGCAGTCCAAGGGCCGTATCGAGCCCGACGACGCGATGGAGGACGTCCTGGAGGACGCGGTCGCGTTCGCCGGAGTCTCCAAGTACCCGGCCCGAGTCAAGTGCGCCCTCCTCAGCTGGATGGCGTGGAAGGACGCGACGGCCCAGGCCCTGGGCGGAGCCGACGCCGAAAGGAAGACGGCATGAGCGACACCGTGGAGATGAAGCCGGCCTCCGAGGAGGAGGTCCGTGAGGCCCTGTACGACGTCGTCGACCCCGAGCTGGGCATCGACGTCGTCAACCTCGGGCTCATCTACGGCATTCACATCGACGACGCGAACATCGCGACGATCGACATGACCCTGACCTCCGCGGCCTGTCCGCTGACGGACGTCATCGAGGACCAGGCCAAGTCCGCCACGGACGGCCTCGTCAACGAACTCCGCATCAACTGGGTCTGGATGCCCCCGTGGGGCCCCGACAAGATCACGGACGACGGCCGTGAGCAGCTGCGGGCGCTCGGGTTCAACGTCTGAGGACCTGACACGTGTGGCCCCCCGGCACAGGCCGGGGGGCCACACGTGCATGCGGTTCCGGTTCCGCTCAGTCGAGGCCCTCGACGAGGCGGAAGTAGAAGTCCTGGCGATTGGTCGTGTTGTAGCCGTACGGGTCCAGGCGCAGCTCGAAGTTCCTGTGGCGCAGCGCGTAGTTGGGGTAGTTCACCGAAGTGAGCAGTACGGCGCCCGGGTGCCCCGACCACCCCGGGCAGAAGGTGGCGTCCTTCGAGAACAGGTCCGAGCCGTCGTTGCGTTCCGCGCGCAGAACGAAGTTCCGGTGGCGCAGGTACGTGCCGTCGGACGTCTTGAACGAGTAGCAGGAGCTGTTGGACAGTCCCTTGACCTGGTTGAAGGTGGAGTCCTCGCGGGACTCCGAGCCACGCGGCGCGTCGAGCTTCACCAGACCGCTGCTCACATGCCAGTAGCGGCCGGGGTAGTTGACGGACTCGATGGACTTCCACGACGCGGTCGAGGGCTTCGACGGGGACGACGGCTTCTTGCTCGACTCCGACGACTTCGACGGCTTCGGATCGGACTCGGTCTCGTCCTTCGCCCCGCCCTGCTGGGACTCGGACGACTTCGAGCTCTTGGAGGCGCTGGGCTGGGGGGAGGACAGGCCGCTCTTGCCGTCGGGAGCGGCGGGCGCCACGGTGGGCACGAGCGACTCGTCGGCGACCTTCGTGCGGCCCGTGCTCTCGCGCTCCCGGGCCGAGTCCTCGGTGCGCCGTTCCTGCAGGGAGATCGCGGTCACGCTGCCTATCAGGACCGCGACCGCGAGTACGCCGGCCGCCCAGAGCCTGCGTGTGCCGGGAACCCGGCTCTGATCCGGTGTCTCACCGGTTTCCCACACCTTCGGCGGTTCGGTCCACGAAGGGGTGGAGGGCTGGTCCGGAGTCGATCCGGGCTTCTTTTCTGGCATGCACAGTTCCCTCGGCGTCGCCACAGGCGGACGCGAATTCGTCGTCCGGAATCGTCCGGAATCGGCACAGGAGGAAGGAGGTGTCACCGACACGGGGAACGGCTGTGGCCGCTGATACCGGGTGTGTGACCGGTGAAACAGTAGTGGAACTGGCGGGTAGCAAACAGCCTTTTCGGTGAGCGGTTCCCTACAGGAATTGGGGTTCCCGGGGGTGAGTTGGGGCTTTACGCCGTATTCACATCGCTTTCACATCCGTTACTCGGCCTGCTGTCCGCCGCCCAACTGGTCCGTGAGGCGGGCGAGGTACAGGGCCATGGTGGTGCGGTGGATGTGCAGGCCCGCGGACGCCCGTACGAGGGTGAAGCCGTTCTCGCACCAGGCGGTGATCGTGTCGCGGAGCACCGGCCGGTCCGGCTGGTGCCGCAGGAGGCGGCGGTGCGTTCGAGCAGACGGATGCGTCCTGGTAAGAGTCGTGCAGACCGCCCACGGAGAGGGCCGGTTCGCCGATTCCGGCGCGGGTGGTGAGGCCGTCCTGTGCGGCGATGAGGTCCACCGCCCGTCGGCAGTCGGCGATGAGAGGCCATCGGCCGCCGGTCCGGCAGCCGGTGGAGTACGCCGGTCCCGCCGGGCGCCGTGGAGGCCACGATGTCCTGCGGGCCGGCGAAGACCTCACGGACGGTGCGCAGGAGTTCGGAGCGGACCAGGCCCATGTCCCGTGCGGGAGCGCCCTGATGGGACGCCGGGCGGCCCCTGAACCGGGACCCGCGGGTCGGCGGGAGGCCCTTTCCGCCCGACGGACTCCCGGTCGTCGACGGGTCCCGGGCCGCGCCAACGCGTTCGCGGCCACCGGGCACGGCATGCTCGGCGTCACGCTGGGCCCGGTCACCGGTCACCGGCTCGCCGAGTACGTCCGCACGGGCCGCCGTCCACGGACGCAGGCGCCCTTCGGCTTCGACCGCCTGGGCGGCTGAGCCGAAGGGCGCCGGCGTGCGTTCGGGGTGTCAGGTCCTTACGGCTCTCATGGGCTTCGGTCCTTACGGCCGGTCGGCGAAGGCCGACAAGCGCACGGAGATCTGCTCGCGGCCCCCGCCGTTCTGGACCGGGGCCGCCGTGAGGACGTCCAGGTGCTGGTAGCCGGGCAGGATCACGGGGTTCTCGTCCTCGGGGACGTGGTCGGCGAGGATGCCGTCACCGGCCACGAAGGTGATCCTCGGGTTGGCGGTGAGGCCGTTCTTGTGGACCAGCTTGCGGGCGAGCTCCGGTTCGTCGATCAGCTGGATGTCCGTGACCAGCCTCGTCGGGAAGTAGTCCTCGGTGAAGTCGAGCGGCTGTTCGGACAGGCTGCGGGCCAGTTCCCGGATGTCCGTGACCTCCTTGGCGGCCGTCGTGAAGGGCGTGCCGTTCTCGGAGCGGTGCACCGGGTCGTCCGGCGCGCCCACGCGGTCGAAGTTCCGCCAGGTGTAGAGCGGGCCGTCGGGCTCGTCCGGGATCGCCTTCAGCTCCGAACCGAACAGGGCGGGGGAGCCCTGGACATCGTTCGAGACCGGGAACTCCTTGTCGACGATCCGGCCGCCGCCGGGACTGTCGAACAGGCCCACGCTGGAGTGGAGGAACGCCAGCGGTGCCGAGTTGTCGTCCACGAAGGCGCCGAGAACCGCCGCGTTGGTGAGACGGAAGTCCCGGATCGTGGGCCTGCCGGTGAGGAAGACGCCCGCGTCCTTGGAGAACAGGGTGCGGGCCGTCGTCTCCAGGTTGACGTTGGAGGGAACGGAGTCCAGCAGCGCGGACTCGGCGTCCGGGGCGTTGCGCGCCGCGAGGCCGCCGATCGCGAGGAGGTTCATCGTCTCGGGGTTGAGGACGACGGGGAGGCCGAGGAAGCGTGGCAGGACGCCCGTGCGCAGGCCCGCCCGTACGACGGTCAGGCCGAGGCCGGTGTCCGGGACCGTGCGCTCGGGAAGGAGGCCGCCGTTCATGTCCCCGTCGTTGCCCTGGAGGTCGTCCAGCGAGGTGGAGATCGTCGTGTCCAGCGCGAAGTATCCGGCGCACTGGTTGTAGCCCGCGTCGGCCGTCGTCGCGGGGTTCCCGTCGAAGTCCCAGGTGGCGAAGACCCCGGTGAGCACACCGCCCAGCGAGTGCCCGCCGCACAGCACCTTCTGCTTGCGCAGGCGCTGGTCGGGCAGTTCGGCGGCCAGCAGGTCGTACTGGTCGCGGACCGTCTGCTCCAGGCCGACCTCCGCGAGCCAGCCTGCCTGATCGCTCGTCACGAACCCGGAGAAGGTGCGCCCGTTCACCTCGCGGCCGCCGTAGTAGTAGTCGACGGCCTTGCCGGTGTCGCCGCTCGCGATCCCGGTGTTGTCCTCCAGACAGTTGGAGCGCCGGTCCAGCGCCCAGAACTCGATGTGCCGGCCCTGCTCGGCCGCCGCTCTGACCGTGTTGCGGGCCACGCTGTCGAAGGCGCCGGCGCCCTCCAGGATCCCCGGCTGGGCGACGAGGATCCGGTCCGCGGCGGCGGACGAGGCGGGGCCGGACGCGGACCGGTAGCGCAGATACGACAACCGGTCGCAGCGCTCGGGACGGATACCGGCGGAGACGGGCAGCGGCACCCGCAGGGAGACCTGGGTCTCGACGACGTCCGTGATCGGGGACGTGGACGCCACCGGGGTCTCGGTACGGGACGAGGCCGCGGTGCTCCCGGGCGCGCCGTCCGCCGTGGGCGCCGTGGCCAGCACCCCCGCGACGAGCGCTCCGGCGGCTGTGACGCGCAGCCATGACCTGGTGTGATGTACGGCTCCTGTGCTCATGACGTCGGACCGTAACCGTCGGTAACACCACTTCACTACAAGGCGATCCGAGCAAATCCGGAGCGCTGTTGCGCACATCTCCGCAAGGTTCCGCGGGGCGGGCGGGCGGTGAG
>NZ_VJZE01000296.1 GCF_009377205.1 Streptomyces phyllanthi | reverse complement strand
GGATCTGGTACGTGCACTTGAGCTGCACCTTGATGGTGACCTCGTCGTCGACCGTGTGTCCCGGTGCGCTGTGGCTGACATGCCAGTCGATGCCGTTGTCCGGAAAGGGCTGGGAGAGCGAGCAGCCCGCGGCCGCGGCCACGGCGTGCAGATAGCCCACCTGGAGCGTCTCCATGCACGCGGTGGTGGCGAGCGTGCCGCGGCGCGGATCGGTCCGCTGTGGCAGCAGCCCGCCTTGTTCGGGCTGCGCGATCGCCATGTGACAGCCTTCCAGAGCGGACGAATTCCCGACACAGGCCCCTGAACTGCAAAGACCCACACTTCTGTTGTCTCCTCCCGGCGTATGGCGCAAACAGCCCGGGTATCACCGAATCGGGCAGTCGACGGTGCGTCAACTGCTGGCGATGACGAGGAGTTGGGTGCGTATGGCGTACTGGTACGAGGGCCCTCTGGCCGCGTTCGACACGGAGACCACGGGCGTGGACGTCGAGACCGACCGGATCGTCTCGGCGGCCGTCGTCGTCCAGGACGCCGCGGGCACCCGGCCCCGGGTGACCCGGTGGCTGGTGAACCCGGGCGTGCCGGTGCCCGCCGGGGCGACGGCGGTGCACGGACTGACGGACGATCATGTGCAGCGCAACGGGCGCTGGCCGTCCCCGGTGATGGAGGAGATAGCCAAGGAGCTGGCGGAGCAGGCCGTGCGGGGCCGCCCGCTCGTGGTGATGAACGCGCCGTTCGATCTGACGCTCCTGGACCGGGAGTTGCGCCGCCACCGCGCCTCCTCGCTCTCCCACTGGTTCGAGTCGACGCCCCTGCGCGTACTGGACCCGCGCGTCCTCGACAAGCACCTGGACCGCTACCGCAAGGGCCGCCGCACCCTCACCGACCTGTGCGAGCACTACGGGGTGGCGCTGGACGGCGCCCACGAGGCGGCGGCGGACGCGATGGCCGCGATGGATGTCGTACGGGCCATCGGGCACCGTTTCGCGGCACGCCTTGAGCGCCTCTCCCCCGCCGAGCTGCACACCCTGCAGGCGGTGTGGCACGCGGCGCAGGCGCGCGGCCTGCAGGCGTGGTTCGCGCGCAGCGGCACGGAGGAAGCGGTGGACCCGGCGTGGCCGCTGCGGCCGGATCTGCCGGCGGCGGCGTGAGCACCCCGACAGAGGGCAACCCCGAGCTGAGGGGGTGCGGGTGGCGAAGCCCCCGCTACGCGCGGCGAAGCCGCGCAGAACACGACGATGGCGACCCGCCCTGCGCAGTCTGCAGGCACGAGCCGCCATCGGTATCGTGGGCGATACTGGGTTCGAACCAGTGACCTCTTCGGTGTGAACGAAGCGCTCTCCCACTGAGCTAATCGCCCGGGAACGCACTGAACAATACAGGTCCCCGAGGGTTCCGTTCAAACCCATTGCCGGCCACCCTGATCACCCTGCGGGGTGCCCCTGGCGCAGATACATGCGGAGCCCTCGCCTCCCGTCCCGCATCATCAGTGCGTGGTTGGCGCGGAAGAAGGGACGCCCCGGCACGGCGAGCCGCCGCAGCAGGGGTTTCGCCACGTCGACCTCCTGGTCGTAGCGGGCCAGTGTGCCGGTCCCGTGGGCGGTGAGCGTCCAGCGTGCCCAGCCGTCGAGGTCACCGGTCATCGCGATCTCCAGCACTCCGGCAGCGGGATCGTGCCGTACCTTCCGGGCGGTGAACCTCAGGTCGTACGGCAGGACCGACCGCACCCGCAGCACACCGCTCGTGTCGTCGACGCGGGTCACCTCGCGCACCTGGGGCCACCACCGCGGGTAGTCCTCGGCCCGCTCCAGCACCTCGTACACGGTGGCGGGCGGTGCGGGCAGGGCCCACAGGCTGCGGAAGCGGTAGTGGCTCCAGTCCATGTGCGGAGTCTGCCCGCAATGACCCCGCCGTGCGCGATCTGAGTACGACCTGAGTACGCGCACTCATGCCGCACAACGTGACGAGCGACACACTCCGAGGCATGACGAACATTCCGCCCCCGGTCGAGGAGTTGCGGATCCTCGACACCGAGCTGCGGCAACTCGATGCCCGCCGCGCCGTGCTGCTGGCGCGCCGGGCCTGGCTGGTCAACGCGCTGTACGCGGCGCCTCCCGCTCCTCCCGCGTCTCCTGTACGGAACGCGCCGAGGCCCGAGACGACGGCGCCCGGCGTGCAGAACGTGCTGCTGATCCTCGGCGGCATCCTGCTGACCATCGCGGCGATCGCGTTCACGCTGGTCAGCTGGGGGCGGATGGGTATCGCCGGGCGCTCCCTGGTGCTCGGCACGGTGACGCTGGCGACGCTGGCCGTACCGGTGCCGCTGCTCCGGCGCGGGCTGCGCTCGACGGCGGAGGCGGTCGCCGGTCTCGGGCTGGCGCTGACGGTGCTGGACGCGTACGCGCTGCACGAGGTCGTCTTCACCGGGACGGACGGCGTCGGCTACGCGGCCGTGGCGTCGGCGGTTCTGGCCGGGGTATGGGCGGCGTACGGGATGGGCATGGGCCTGCTGGTGCCCGCGGAGCCGACGGACCGGGCCGGGGACGGGGGCGGGGAACACCCCCGGTCGCGGCGGGGCCCGTCGGCCACGGCCGCGCGCGTCCCGCTCCGGCTGCCCCTCCCCGTCGCGCTGGTCGCCGCCCAACTCCCCCTGCTCCTCTGGGCGCTCGCCGTGCAGGCGAGCCCGCACACACTCACGGCGGCGCTGCTTGCGACCGCCGCGGCCGACACGTTCGTCGCACTTCGGGTGTCCGTCGAGCCGGTGAGGACCGTCGCGGCTGTCGGCGCGTTCGGCCTGGGAGCCTGGGGTGTACTGGCGGCCGGATGGGAGACCTGGACCGCATCCGGCCCGAGCGCCGCCGCCCGTGCGGCGGCGCTCCTCGCCCTCGCCGCGGCGATCGCCCTGACCGCCGCCCGGCACACCCCGAGGCCGGACCTCGCGCTCGGCACGGCCCTGACCGGCGGCCTGCTCGTGGTCGCCGGGGTGGGCGGGGTGCTGCGGGCCTCGCTGCCCGACGAGTGGACCGTTCCCGGCTGTCTGGTGTGCGGGGTAGGCCTGTTGGCCGTGGTGCGGACGGGACTTCCCGAACCCGTACGGCGAGGCCTGGCCCTGGCGTCCGCCTCCGTGCAGGCGCTCGCGGTGCTCTGGGCCCTGCCCCTCGTCGCGATCATCCTCCTCGGGCCGCTCGGCTGGGTGGAGCGCGTCTGGTCCGGGGCGCCCGCGGATGCCCGGGAGGCGGTCACGACGGAACTGCCGTGGCCCGCGCACTCGGCGACCACGCCGCTCGTACTCGCGGTCGTGGCCGGGGTGCTGGCCGTCCTGGGCCGGGGCACGGCCTGGCGGGCACAGGCATGGGTGGGCGCCCTCGTTCTGGGATGGTCGACCGTGCTGACGGTCCCGGCGGTGCTGGAACTCCCGTACGCCGTGGGGATGGTGGGGCAGGCGCTCGTGACCGCGGCCGCGGTGGCGCTCGCGGGCGTCTGGTCACCGCCCCGGCCGGAGGTGTCGGAGGGGGAAACCGCGCCCGTACGGTCGCCGCTGTCCCTCACCGCCATGATCCTGGCCCTGGTCGCCTCCCTCGGTCTCGCCTGTGTCTCCCTGGCCTCGGAGACGGCGACGCTCGCCGTGCTCGCGGCGCTGACGGTCCTGTTCGGGGCGGCCGCCCGGCGTCAGGGGCTCGGGGTGTTCTGCGCGCCCGCGTCCCTCGTGTACGCCGCCGCCCTGCTCTGTGCGATCGGCGCGTCCGCCGGCTGGCAGCCGCACCACATCGCGCTGCTCGTCCTCGCCGTCCCGGTCACGGCGGCCGTGCTGGCCGCGCGTTCGGACGGCTCCCCCATGACCGTGTCCGTCGAGGTGGCCGGTGCCGCCGCGGGCCTCCTGGCCGTCGGCCTCGCCGCCACCGACCCGCCGTTCCTGGCCCTGACGCTCGCCCTCTGCGGGGTCGTCGCCGCGGGCACCGCCCTCCGCGCGGACCGGCGGTACGCGGGCTACGCGGCCACCGCCCTGTTCGTGCTGGCCACCTGGGTCCGTCTGATGTCCTGGGACGTGAGCACCCCGGAGGCGTACACGCTGCCCGTGACCCTCCCCGCCCTCGTGGTGGGCCTCGTACGACGGCGCCGTGACCCCCGGGCCTCGTCCTGGACGGCGTACGGCCCCGGGCTCGCCGTCACCCTCGTACCGAGCCTCCTTGCGGCATGGGGCGACCCGGACTGGCCGCGCCCCCTCCTGCTGGGCGCGGCGGCCCTCGTCGTCACGCTCGTCGGCGCCCGGCACCACCTCCAGGCGCCGCTCGTGCTCGGCGGCACCGTGCTCACCCTGGTCACGCTGCACGAACTCGCCCCGTACATCGCCCAGGTCGTCGGCGCGCTGCCGCGTTGGGTACCTCCCGCACTCGCCGGTCTGGTGCTGCTCGCACTCGGTGCCACGTACGAGCAGCGACTGCGCGACGCGCGACGAGTGCGGGAGGTGCTGGGGCGCTTCCGTTAGGAAGCGTGGGCTACGGCATCTTGTCGCCGACCAGGGCCAGGTTCTGGATGGCCGCCAACCCGTACAGCGCCGTGGCGTTGGTCGACACCCAGGCCGCCTCACTGCCGGGCACCAGTGCCGTCGGACCCTCGATCTTCTTCGTGGACCAGTCCGTGGACTCCTTGTAGTCCCAGGTGTCCCGGCTGTTGTAGAACTGCTGCCACGCGCGCGCGGCCAACTTGTCGTCGCCCAACTGGACTGCGGCGTAGGCGTCCTGCCGCGCATGGCCCTGGAAGAGCAGCAGGGAGCCGAAGTCGGAGCCGTAACGGGCCTTCTGCTCCGCCTTGGTGGCGTTGAAGTAGCGGCAGTAGTCGAGCCACGCCTCCTTGAACTTCGGCATGTCGATCTGGTCGATGAGCTCGGCGCAGAGCTCGACCAGGCCGAACATGGCCGACAGGTGCGAGACGCTGACCTTGGGGTCCTTGGCGATGGCGAACTTGCCGGTGTCCAGGTCGTACAGCGCGTTGCCCTGGACGAAGCCGTTGGGCTGGGCGGCGATGGTCTCCATCGTGGACAGGACGCGCGCCTTGGCCTTCTCCCACTTGGGACCGCGCCGTTCCCACTCGGTGAGCCAGGCGGAGACCAGTCCGGACCAGTCGGTGCCGAAGCCGATGGAGAGGGCGTTGCGGTCGGGGGTGTAGGGCTCGGTGCGGATCTTGCGGATGGGGTCGAGGACGAGGAACGTCTCGTCGGAGTCGACGTTGGCGTGCATGAGGTCGCCGACGCGTTCGTCCGCGGTGAGGAAGTAGTAGTAGCGCCGGTAGGTGGTGTTGGCGATGCGCTGCTGCTTGGCGCTGTCCGCGTAGTGCTGGACGCCGTGGCGGGTGCCGAGGCCCGCCCACTGGCCGAGGTGGTAGACGTCGACCTCGCCGGTGTGCCGGGTCATGGCCTCGGCGAAGCGGAAGATGTCGGCGCGGCCCGAGCGCATGTACGCGAACCAGAGCCACAGGTCGGGCGAGAGCTCGGAGTTGTCCCAGGCGTAGCCGCCGACGTCGTAGCACCACTGGTGGCGGCTGGGGTCGTAGCTGTGCATGATGTCGCCGTAGTCCCAGAAGCCGTACCAACGGCGCATCTCCACCTGGTCCTTGTAGTAGGTGAAGAGGAAGTCGAGGTGGTCCTCGATCTTCGCCTTGGCGGCGGTGGAGCGGTCCGGCTCGGAGAACAGCCTGCCGAAGACGCCCGCTTCGATGAGGTGCTCGGGCGGGGCGGCGAGCTGCGGCGGGGTGCGTACGGCCTCGACCTGCTGGGCCATCTGCTCGGCGCTCGGGGTGGACTCGTGGGCCCAGAAGAGGAGTTCGCTGGTGCGGGCGATGCCGTAGGGGGTTCCGAAGCCGGGCTCGTAGTCCTCGTAGGTGATGTTGAGGCCCTCGAGCTGTTCGGGGTACGTGTCCTGGCCCATGCCGTCGTGGTAGAAGCGCAGGTCCATGGGCTGTGCCTCGGGCGACCAGAGCCAGAGGGTGACCTCGGCCGTGTCGGTCTGGGCGTCGCGGATGTCGAGCTGGGCGGGGAACTTCTCCCAGAAGTCCCTGAGGCCGAAGGCGAATCCGCCGCTGGCGCCGCCCACATAGCCGAAGCCGCTCGCCCGCCGGCCACCGCCCGCGCCGATCCAGCCGTGGCCCTTCTTGGTGCGCTTGCGGACCGTGAAGCCGTCGGCGGAGAGCTGCGAGAGGGTGTAGTCGCCCCACTCGGGGATGTACTGGAGGCGGGTGGTGACCCGCTGGTCCCAGGTGGACGGGTCCGGCAGCTTCTTGCCCTCGAACTGGGCCGTTCGCACGGCTGCCCCCGGGTCGCGCCGCAGCCCGGTGATGCCCTTGACGGCCTCGCGCAGCAGACCGGTGCCCTCGCCGCCGATACGGATGTGCCGGTCGTACGCGGCGTCACGCATCGGCACCTTGAAGCGCACGCCGATCCCGCGGATGAAGTCACCGCTCGCCCTGCCGGGCTCCTGCTTGCCGTCGAAGGTGATGGTGTGCACCATGCGGAACGACTCGGCTCCCGCGTAGAAGTAGAGCCGGACCGAGAAGGGCAGCCAACTGCGGTCGCCCTTGCGGTGCTTGCCGTCGATCCGGACGACCGCGCGGACCGGCCCCTCCTGCTCGACCTCGGCCTCGCCGATGACGCTCTCGAACCGCTCGTACTTCTCCGCTCCCTGGTCACCGTCCTCGATCTCGGGCTGGCGCAGGAGCACCAGACGGCCGGTGTGAGCGATCTCGGTGGAGCCGCGCCGCACCGATTTCACGAGCGTGGAGCCGCTCTTGCCGATCTTCGCGGTGATGACCCCGGTCGACACCTCGATGGTGCCGCCGCTCCTGTCGACGGTGACCTTCTTCGCGGGGGCGGCGGGGCTGCCGGCTGCGAGGGTGAGCTTCCCGGATCCGGCGCCCGCGCCGACCGCGTGCGCGGTCCACTTCAGGGAGCCGTCGGGCCAGTAGCCGATGGGCCAGGACTGGACGGGGATCTCCTTGCCGTCCGCGTCCGTCAGGGAGAACGACTGGTCCTTCTCATACGCGCCCTTGGGCCACGGCACGCCCACGGTGGACCCGGGCGCGGCGCCGAGTCCGCCGTCCTCCAGCCAGTCCAGGGTCACCGGATCCGCGTCCGCGGCCTCGGCTCTGGGCGCGGCCTGCGCGTTCGAGCCGAGTGCCCAGCTGAACTGCGCGGCGGCTCCGGCGACGGCGGCCGCCTTGAGGAGGGACCTGCGGTCGATGGGGGACATGACCTTTCCTTTCCGTACGGGAAGCGGTGCGTTGCGGGAAGCTGTGCGTGCGGTGGTCAGGGGCATGACAGTGAGAGCTGCGACGCCGCTCAGGGCGCCGGCCTTGTGCGGGGGCACCCGCCGGTCAGCGGCGCCGGTACCGCTCCTCCACGGCGACGGCCGCCGCCGCGACGGCCCCGAGCACCGGGACCGCCAGCGGCAGGACGAACCAGGCGGAACAGGCCACCACGGCCAGTCCGCCGACGAGCAGGAAGGACCCGGCGGGGTCGAGCACGGTCCGCCGTCCGGCGTCCGCGAGCAGGGTCCGCCAGGAGGCGCCCGGTGCCCAGACCGCCGCCGCGCGCAGCCCGGCGACGGCGAGACCGATCAGTGCGAACACCCCGACGGCACCCACGAGCGGCCCTCCGGGGATCCCGGCCCGTACGGCCTGGACGTCCACCCAGACCGCGGCCGCGGCGGCCCAGCCGAGGAGCCCGGCGATCCAGCCACCGCGCACGGCCGTCCGGAAGTCCGCCGTGAACTCCCGCCGGCCGCCGCCCTCGTGGGCGATACGCCGCCGCAGGTGCCGGGCCCCGGCGGCGAACGCGGCGGGGTAGGTCACGATCGGCAGCGAGGCCACCGCGATCCACACACCGGTGAGCAGACACTCGGCGAACAGCGCGAACCGCTCGGCGAGCAGGGACTCCCCGCGTTCACCGCGTGCCGTGGAAGCCTTGCCGGTGAAGCCCTTCGCGGGCGCCTGGGCCATGGTCGGTTCACCTCAGCCCTTCAGACCGGACGTCGCCATGCCGTCGATCAGGTAGCGCTGGAAGGTGACGAAGAAGGCGAGCACCGGCAGGAGGGCGACGAGCGACATGGCGATCATTCCGCCGTAGTTGGCCAGGCCCTCCTGGTCCACGAACATCTTCAGACCGAGGGAGACCGTGTACTTGTCGGGCTCGTTGAGGTAGATCAGCGGGCCCATGAAGTCGTTCCAGGCGTTGATGAAGGTGAAGATCGCGCTGGTGATCAGGGCCGGGCGGCACAGCGGGAGCACGATCGACCAGTAGATGCGCAGATGCCCGCAGCCGTCGAGACGGGCCGCCTCGTCGAGTTCCTTGGGCAGGTTGCGCATGAACTGCATCATCAGGAAGACGAAGAACGCCTCCGTCGCCAGGTACTTCGGCAGCAGGAGCGGGGTGTAGGTGTTGATCATCTCCATGTTGCGGAACAACACGTACTGCGGGATCAGCAGCACGTGGTACGGCAACAGGAGCGTGCCGATCATCAGGGTGAACAGCAGGTTGCGGCCCGCGAACTTGATCTTCGCGAAGGCGTAAGCGGTCAGCGAGCAGGACACCAGGATCCCGACCACCGAACCGACGGCGAGTGTCAGCGAGTTGAGGAAGAACGTGGAGACCGAGATGTCCGCGATGCCCTCGGTGAGCCGCGTGTAGTTCGAGACGATCGGGTCGCCCGGAAACAGGTCCAGGCTGCCGATGATGTCCTCGCTCTTCTTGAAGGAGCCTCCGACGACCCAGACCACGGGATAGAGGATCACCGCGAGGATGGCGAGGGAACCGATGTGCCAGGCGAGGGAACCGGGCAGCCTGCGACGGAGGCTGCCCGCCTTCGGGGACCGGGTCGGCGTGATGCCGGTGGCCGGTGGGGGTGCCCCCTGATCGAGGGAAGTCGACAGACCGGGGGAGCTCATCAGGCACCCTCCTCGTAGTGCACCCAGCGCTTCTGGGACCAGAACAGCACCGCCGTCACCAGGGCGACCGCGACAAGCAGCATCCAGGCCATGGCGGAGGCCAGGCCCATCCGGCTGTTCTCGAAGCCCTGGACATAGAGGTAGCAGGTATAGACCATCGAACCGTCCGCGGGACCGCAGGCGTTGCCTCCGGCGCCGCCGCCGACGATGTACGCCGAACTGAAGATCTGGAAGGAGTGGATGGTCTCCAGCAGGACGTTGAAGAAGAGAACCGGGGAGATCATCGGCAGCGTGATGTTCCAGAACCGCCGCAGCTTGCCGGCCCCGTCGACCTCGGCCGCCTCGTAGAGCTCCCGCGGGACCTGCTTCAGACCGGCCAGGAAGATGACCATGGGGGCGCCGAACTGCCAGACGGTGAGCGCCACCAGGCTGTAGATGATCAGGTCCGGGTCGCCGGTCCAGCCGCCGGCGTCCACCCCGAAGAGCTTCTGCGTACGGTCCACGATCGCGTCGTCGGAGAAGATCGCCTTCCAGACGATCGCGATGGAGACGCTCGCCCCGATCAGCGACGGCGCGTAGAAGGCGGCCCGGTAGAAGGCCTGTCCACGCCGGCTCTGGGCCAGCAGCAGCGCCACCCCGAGGGCCGCGAACAGCTTGAGCGGCGTACCGACGACGACGTACCACAACGTCACCCGCACCGAGTGCTGCCAGCGCGGGTCGTCGAACATCTCGGAGAAGTTGTCGAGACCGACCCACTTGGGCGCGTCGAACAGGTTGTAGTCGGTGAAGGCGAAGTAGAGCGAGGCGACCATCGGGCCCGCGGTCAGCAGCAGGAAGCCGGCGATCCACGGGGACATGAAGAGATAACCGGCCAGGGTCTCCCGGCGGCCCCGCCGCTTGAGGGCGGCGGGGCGCGGGGAGTTCACCGGACCGTGCCGCGGCTCGGAGTCCTTCGTGAGGCCCTCCGTCGCAGGGGCGTGTGTCACGGTGGTTCCCATCAGCCGGCGAGAGCCGTCTTCGACTCGGTGAAGAACTGCTTGACGGCGTCGTCCACCGAGCGCTTGCCCATCGCGAGTTCCTCGGCGATACGCATGAACCCGGCCTCGCAGATGTCCGCGCCGTTCGGGTGCGGGGTGATGGGCTCCAGAACACCCGCCTCGACGAGGGACTCCTCGTAGGCGGCGATCGCCTTGTTGACCTCGTCGGTCGGCTTGAACGCGTCGTACTGGGCCTGCGTCGCGGGGACACCGCGGTCGTACCCCATGATCTTGGCGACTTCGGGGTCGTGCACCATGAAGTCGATGAACTGGGCGACTTCCTTGGGGTGCTGGGTGCGCTTGGACGCGCTGAGCATGAGGGAGCCGAGGTACTGGCCGGTCTTCTTGCCGTCCGTGGTCGGGATGGGCGCCAGCCCGTACTCGCTCTTGCCTTCGGAGGTGTAGCGGATGGTGAAGTTGTCCCAGGTGAACTCACCACCGGCGATTTCCGCGGAGACCGCCGACTTGGGCTTGATCTGGGCGACCTTCTTGGGGTCGGCGTAGATACCGTCCTCGACACCCTTCTCGGCCTTCGTCCACCAGTCCGTCAAGTCCGCCTCGGTGAAGCCGAGCCCGTCCTCGGTGAAGAACGCCTTGCCGTTCTGGCGCAGGTAGAGGTCGTAGAGGTACATGACGCCGTACATGCCGCTGTCACCGGCGCGCCCCGCCTTGTCTCGGATCTTCTTCATCGCCGCGTCGAAGTCGTCCCAGGTCCAGCCCTGCTCCGGCTTCACGCCCGCCTTGGTGTAGACGGGCTTGTCGATGACCAGCGCCATGGAGTTGGAGCCGACCGGAACGCCGAGGAGCTTGCCGTCGATCTCGCCGAACTTGTCCAGACCGGCCCGGAAGCCGTCCATGGAGAGATTGCCTGCCTCGACCTGCTCGCTGAGATCGAGCAGAACATTCTTCGCGTCGTATTTCCGCAAGAATCCCACGGCATTCTGGAAGACGTCCGGCGGATTCCCGCCGGAGGCCTGGGTGTTGAACTTCTTCCAGAAGTCCGTGTAGACCTGGAAGTCCGTTTTCACCTTGATCTTCGGGTACTTCTTCTCGAAGAGCTCGACGGTCTTGTTGATTCTCTCGGCGCGGTCCTCGGCCCCCCACCATGCGTAACGGATCGTCACCGTCCCGTCCCCCGCACCGCTGTCGCCGCCGCAGGCCGTGGCCGTCGCCCCGACCCCCGCGACGGCAAGTGAGGCACCGGCCGCCTTGAGGATAGTCCGCCTCTCAACTTTCCGGTCGTGCTGCATGGTTGAGCCTCCCCGCGACGTTGCGTTCGCCCCATGAATCGTTTCAAGTAAGCGCTTGCTGGCACAAGTTACGGAGGCCCTCCGGGCACGTCAATGATTCGGACAGGAATTGCTGGAAAGCGGAGGGTGGCCGCGCGGCCGATCTGGGCGTACCGCGGTGGCTGCTGGGGCGGGAGTGCGCAGGTCGGAGGGGTGCGGTCAACGGGTCGAACCGGTTGGGGGGCAACGGCGGTTCTCGGACAGGGAGTTGGGG
>NZ_VJZE01000295.1 GCF_009377205.1 Streptomyces phyllanthi | reverse complement strand
GCACCTGAGACGCACCCCCCACCGGTTCGCCTCCACCACCCCCCGCCGGTTAGTTTGCCCTTATGACCGATACGACTGCTCCTCGTACCACCGGCGCCGTGGCCGCCGGACTCGCCACCATCGCCGCTGACGGCACCGTTCTCGACACCTGGTTCCCCGCGCCCGAGCTCGTTGCCGAGCCCGGCCCGGCCGGCACGGAGCGGCTGTCCGCCGAGCGTGCCGTGCAGTCGCTCGGTGAGGGGGCCGCGAAGGCGGTCGGGCCGGATGCCCGGCGGGGCGTCGAGGTGGTCGCGGTGCGTACGGTCATCGCCTCGCTCGACGAGAAGCCGATCGACGCGCACGACGTGTATCTGCGGCTGCACCTGCTGTCGCACCGGCTCGTCAAGCCACACGGTCTGAGCCTGGACGGCATGTTCGGCTTCCTCGCCAACGTGGCATGGACCTCGCTCGGGCCGGTCGCCGTCGACGACCTCGAGAAGGTGCGGCTCAACGCCCGCGCCGAGGGGCTGCACCTCCAGGTCACCTCCGTCGACAAGTTCCCGCGCATGACCGACTATGTGGCGCCCAAGGGCGTCCGTATCGCCGACGCCGATCGCGTGCGGCTCGGTGCCCACCTCGCCTCGGGCACCACCGTGATGCACGAGGGCTTCGTGAACTTCAACGCCGGCACGCTCGGTACCTCGATGGTCGAGGGGCGCATCTCCGCCGGTGTCTTCATCGGGGACGGTTCCGACATCGGTGGGGGCGCTTCCACCATGGGGACCCTCTCCGGCGGTGGCAACGTCATCATCTCCATCGGTGAGCGCTGCCTCGTCGGCGCCGAGGCGGGCGTCGGAATCGCGCTCGGGGACGAGTGCGTGGTCGAGGCCGGTCTGTACGTCACAGCCGGTACCCGGGTCACCATGCCCGACGGCCAGATCGTCAAGGCCCGTGAGCTGTCCGGCGCGTCCAACATCCTGTTCCGCCGCAACTCGGTCACCGGCACCGTCGAGGCCCGCCCGAACAACGCGGTCTGGGGCGGTCTGAACGAGATCCTGCACAGCCACAACTAGGACCGGCCGGTCCATGAACGGTGGGCGCCCTCCCGCGGTCGCGGGAGGGCGCCCGGTCTTTTCACGGCAGTTCGCCGGCGGTGGCATAGCGGGGCACGGGCGCGCGCGTCACAAGAGGCACAGGGGTGGGGCACAGGGCACCGCCGGGGAAGAGAAGGTGACGATGGATGCCGAAGGGCTCGAGAGTTTCCGGGAGTTCGTGGCCGGACGGTCGCCGGCGCTGCTGAAGACGGCCGTACTGCTGAGCGGCGGGGACCGGCACGCGGCGGAGGACCTGCTGCAGAACGCCCTGATCAAGGCCGCCGGTAAGTGGACGCGCATCGACGAACCGGAGGCGTACGTCCGCCAGATCCTGTACCGGCAGCAGGTCAGCCGCTGGCGGCTCAAGTGGCGGCGGCGCGAGCTCAGTGTCGCGGAGCTGCCGGAGGGGGGAACACCCGGGGACGGGGTGGCCGCCGCGGAGCTGCGCCTGCTGATGCGCGGTGCGCTGGCCCGCCTCACCGCGCGGCAGCGGACCGTGCTCGTACTGCGCTACTTCGAGGACCTGCCGGAGGCGGAGGTGGCCCGCATCCTCGGCTGCTCCGTCGGGACCGTGCGGTCCACGACGCACCGGTCGCTGGCGCGTCTGCGCGCGCTCGCGCCCGAACTGGCCGCGCTCGGGCAGGCCGACGCCGAACGGGCGCCGTCCCGTGACTACTCGCCCGTGGAGGTGCGTCCGTGAACGTCGACGAACTCGTCCGTGACTCCCTGCGCGAGCAGGCCGCCGAGACCGTGCCCGTCCCACCGGGATTCGCCGACCGGGTCCTGACCGCCCGGCGCCGCCGCCGGACCCGTACCCTGGCGTCCGTCGCCGCGGCCACCGCCGCGGTGGTCGCCATCGCCGTCGCGGTGCCGCTGCTGGGCTCCGGCAAGGACGACGTACGGCTCGCCAGCGAGAAGAACAAGAGCGACATCATCGCCCACCCGGACCAGTCGCCGCCGCGCGACCTGATCGCGGCCGGGGACACGGCACTGGCCGCCTACTACACCTACAGCATCGACAAGCAGACGAAGGACCGCGGCGTCCGCGCACGGACCTACTGGCTCCTGAACCAGAAGACGGGCAAGTACGAGAAGACCACCAAGTGGTCCTTCATGGACATCGCCCCCGGCCTGCGCACCGCCGCCGTCCTGGAGAAGGACCTCCCGGCCAAGCGGATCGGCCTACTGGACCTGTTCACCGGGGACGTGCGCTGGATCCCGGTCGACCGCGGTGTCGCGGGCGTCGAGTTCTCGCCCGACGGCAGCAAGCTCGTCGCGACGACGTACAGCGAGAACCCGGACCTGGTGTACAAGGCGGACTACGACAGCGACGGCGACGGCAAGAAGAACGACTGGATGCCGCAGTGGGGCCAGTCGGACCGGACCGGTTTCTACGTCATCGACGTGGACTCCGGCGAAGGCTCCTGGAGCGGGGTCACGTCCAACGTCGATGACCTCAACGTCCGCCAGGACTTCGGCTTCAGCCACGACGGCAAGCTGGTCTACGGTGGGCTCACCACCGATCCTCACATGCAGTACTACGACCTCGACGGCAACGAGGTCGACAAGCCCGCGAACGAGAAGTACAGGCACTGGATCAACGACGCGGGACTGTCCCCGAACGGCAAGCTCGTCGCGGACAACGGCATGGTCCTCGACGCCAACACCGGCAAGGTGGTCACCAAGGTGGAGGGAGCACAGGAGCCGCTCGGCTGGGCCGACGACGAGCGGCTCGTCGTCTGGGGATGCGATCCGTGCAACGGCAGGAACGAGTACCGCAACCGGCTCCTGCTGGTCACCATCGGCAGCGACAATGTCGTCCCGCTCAGCGACTTCCGCAAGGCGTCGGCCGACTACCCCGGCCGCTGGGTCCCGATGTTCAGCGAGCGCTGACAGCGCTGACCAGTTCCTCGTACGCCGCCACCAGCCCGTCGGTCGCCTCACGGCCGGCGGGCCGCAGCGGCGCGCGGACCGGTCCCGCGGGCAGCCCCAGCCGCCCGAGCAGCGCCTTCACCGTCACCGTGCCGGGCAGGCCGGAGCCCATCATCAACTCGGTGAGCGGGATGGTGAGTCTCTGAAGACGGGCGGCCCCGTCCGTGTCCCCCGCGTCGAACGCGTCGATGACCGCCCGGAAGTGACGTGGCGTCGCGTTCGCCACCGTGCTGATGTATCCGGCGCCCCCGATCGCGTACAGCGCCAGCACGTACTCGTCACAGCCCGTGTAGTACGCCAACTCCGTCTCGGCCAGCACCCTCTGGGTGCCCAGCAGGTCGTACGCACAGTCCTTCACCGCGACGATCCTCGGGTGCTCCGCGAGCCGGATCATGGTCCGCGGTTCGATGCGCGTGCCGGTGCGGCCGGGGATGTCGTACAGGACGAGCGGCAGCCCCGAGGCGTCGGCGAGCTCGCGGAAGTGGGCCTCGACGGCGTCCTGGGGAGGCCTGCTGTAGTAGGGCGTGACCGCCAGCAGGCCGTCCGCGCCTGCCTTCTCCGCCGCCAGCGCCAGCTCCACGGTGTGCCGGGTGTCGGCCGTGCCGACGCCCGCGACGACATGGACCCGGTCCCCGACCGCCTCGCGGACCGCGCGCACCAGCTCCGCCTTCTCCGTGTCCGTGGTCGTGGGCGACTCACCCGTCGTACCGGACAGGACCAGGCCGTCGCAGCCCCCGTCCACCAGCCGCTCGGCGAGCCGCTGCGCGCCGTCGAGGTCGAGCGCGCCCTCCGCGGTGAAGGGCGTGACCATCGCGCAGAGGGCGCGGCCGAAGGGGGCGGGGTGTGAGGTCGTCATGACGGTAGTGTCGGCAGCACAACCGTGAAGTTCTACTTAATTCTTCTAAGCGGTACAGGTAAGTTCTTCTACGGAGAAGTGTCGTGAGTCCCGGCTCCCGACCAGAGGCCCTGGTGCCAAGCCGCGGCTCATGGGTCACCATGGCGGAGACGGTCAGCAACGTCGGTTCACGGTCATGGGAGGCGTCATGAGGCTCGGCAAAGCACTCGCCACCGGGGTCGCGGAGGAGCAGGAGCAGCCGTACGAGGAGGAGCTGCGGGTCCCCGAGGAGGCCGAGGAGCCGGCGGTCGCCGCGGCCGAAGAGGCACCGGTCGCGCGATGAGACTGCGGCTCCCCGAGGAACGTCCGGCGGAGCCGCCGACCGGATACAAGATCGCCCACCCGGTGCTGTCCCAGGACGGCACCCGGGCCGGGTTCACCGGGGTGTCGCTGGGCGGCACGCTGCCGTACGGCGTCCTCGACGAGGCCCGGTGCGTCTACGGACTGCGGCACCGCGCCCCCGCGCGCCGCTGCGACTGCGGCTTCCACTGCGTGCACGACCGGACGGCGGCCGAGGCCCTGCTGTGCACCGCCGAACACCGTGCGGCCGTACTGCTGGAGGTCTCCGTCCTCGGCGCGTACATCCGCTTCGAGCACGGCTACCGGTACGCGCGCCAGCGGGTGCGCACCGCCACCGTCGGAGCGTGCGCGTGCGGCGCGACGGCCGTGGCCCTGGCCGACGCGGGCTGGGGCCGGCCGGGCTGGTGGGGGCTGTCCGGTTCGTGCGCGGGCTGCGTCCGCGGTCGTATGTCGGTGTCGCTCGCCTCCTTCGCACGGCTGGCGGGGGAGGGGCTGCGGGTCCGGCCCGCCCCCGGCACCCGCGGCGCGGCGGTGAACGGCCCGGGAGGACTTCCCGCCGATACGGGCGTGCCGGAACTCGTCGCGGAGGCGGCACTGCTCCAGGCTCGACTCGACTGGTTCCAGAGCCGGCTGGCGCAGCTCGGCGAACGCGGTCCCGGGGCGCCACCAGGGGGATCGCCCCCTCAGGGGTAGCGCGGCTCCGGCCGGGGTACCCGGAGTGCCCCCGGACGAGAGGAGGCGGGACACAGTGACCGGGACCCTGGACACCAGGCCCGCGCGACCCGAGGCCGCCGAGCACCACTCCGTCGGCGAACTGGTCGGGCAGGCCACCGAACAGCTCTCCCTGCTGGTACGGCAGGAAATGGCCCTGGCCAAGGAGGAACTGGCGGAGAAGGGCCGGCGCGTGGGCCGCGGCGGCGGACTGCTCGGCGCGGCCGGCGCCATCGGGTACATCGGGCTGATGGCCCTGTCGGGTGCGGCGGTCGCCGCGCTCGCGCTGGAACTGTCCGTGTGGGCCGCCGCGCTCATCGTCGCGGGGGTCCTCTTCGTCATCGCGGGCGTGCTGGCGGCGACCGGCCGCGCCCAGCTGCGCAGGGCCACGCCACCCACACCCGGGCGGGCCATCGACAGCGTCAGGGCCGATGTCGAGGAGATCAAGGGAAGGGCGCACCGATGACAACCACCTCCGGCGGTTCGGCCGGTTCGAGGGGTTCGTCCGGGGCCAAGGGGCCCGACGAGCTCCGGCGGCAGATCGAGGCGACGCGTCATCAGCTCGGTGACACCGTCGAGGAACTGGTCGCCAAGACCGATGTGAAGGCGCGGGCCAGGGCCCAGGTGGCGGAGCTGAAGGGCTCGGCCTCGCACGCCGCGCACTCCGTACGGGAACGGGCCACCCATATGCCCCGCGCCGCGGTGATCGGCGGTGTGGGTGTGGGCGTCGCGATGGCGGCCACGGGAGTCGTGGCCTGGCGCAGGCACGAGGTACCGCCGCCCCCGCCGATGCTCCGGGCACGGCACGGCGCCTCACGGCTCCGCGACGACCTGTCACGGTACGTCCAACGGGCCCGGCGCCGGATCGGGTGAGGGGTCCGGGCGCGGCCTCGATGCCGCGGGCACGGTGAGTGGTTGACCTCGAGTTTGGTCGAGGTCGAAGGGTGGTCGGTGTATCCACCGGGCGCTGAGTACCCCCGGGTGCCGAGTGACGGTCGCGCCGCCGCTCGGCCGCCTCCTCGCACTTCCACCTGGGCGCCGACGGCACCCACGTCCTCAACTACGCCGAGTGGAAGAGCGTGAAGTCCTACGACGAGGCCCTCACCCTCCGGCCGTCCACACCGGAGTGGGAGCGCGTCCGGACGTCCCCGGCCTGAAGGGCTCCGCCCCGAGCGGCTACTCGTACGCCCTCGGTCTGCTCCCCGACTGACCCGCATCACACTGACCCGCGTCCCCCGTACGCCGCACCCTCTCACCGAAAACTCTGTCTGCCTGGACAAAAAAAGTTTTCGGTGGGAGGGTGGAGCCATGTTGGACGTGACCGTGATCGAGGACCCGGAGGCGGCCGCCGTCTCGCTGGACCCCATAAGGGCCCGGCTGCTCGCCGAGCTGGCGGCCGGACCCGCCTCGGCCGCCATGCTGGCCGGGAAGGTCGGGCTGCCCCGGCAGAAGGTGAACTACCACCTCAAGGCGCTGGAGCGGCACGGCCTGGTCGAGCTGGCGGGCGAGCGCCGCAAGGGCAACGTCACCGAGCGGCTGATGCGGGCGACCGCCGCGTCGTACGTCATCTCGCCCCTCGCGCTGGCCGCCCTGCAACCCGACCCGGACCGCTTCCGCGACCAGCTCTCCGCGCGCTGGCTGCTCGCGCTCGGCGCCCGGCTCGTCCGTGACGTCGGCACGCTGATCAGGGGCGCGGCGAAGGCCCGCAAGCGGCTCGCGACGTACGCGCTCGACGGCGAGGTGACCTTCGCCTCGGCCGCCGACCGGGCCGCGTTCATCGAGGAGCTGACGGCGGGCGTGAGCGCGCTGATCCGCCGGTACGACGCCCCCGGTGCCGAGGGCGGCCGAGGCCACCGGATCGTCGTCGCCGTCCATCCGACGGTCAAGCCCCAGGCCGACGAGGACCGGGCCGACGAGACCCGGGCCGACGAGACCCGGGCGGGCGAGCCCGAGACACCCGAACTGACCCAATGACACGCTGACTTGACGCGCAGGAGCCCACCATGTCCAAGGAATTCGAGATCGCCCGTGAGTTCGAGGTCGACGCCACGCCCCAGCAGGTGTGGGCCGCCGTCACCAGCGGCACCGGCGGCTGGCTGTGGCCGATGGAGGCCCCCGAGCCGCGCGAGGGCGGCAAGGGCCCCTTCGGCTCCACCGTGACCGCCTGGGACCCGCCGCACCGGTACACCAACCGGGTCGAGAACGTCGACGGCATCTCCGAGCAGACCCTCAACCAGCTCGACTACACGATCGAACCGCGTGACGAGGGCAGACGCGCCTGGGTGCGTTACGTGCACAGCGGCATCCTCGTCGACGACTGGGACAACCAGTACGACGGCGCGAACAAGCACACCGACTTCTACCTGCACACCCTGCGCCAGTACCTGACGCGCTTCGACGGCCGCGCCGTCGCCTTCGCCACCTTCGACGGGCCCGAGGCGTCCACGGCGTCCGACGCGTTCGCCGCGGTCGGCCGGGCACTCGGCCTCCCCGACGAGACGGACGAGGGAGCGCGGATCCAGGCCCAGGGGCCCGAGGGGCAGGCCCTCGACGCCGTACTCGACTACCGCAACCCGTACTTCATCGGGCTGCGCACCGACACCGCCCTCATCCGCTTCTTCGGCCGCAACCACTGGGGTGCCCCGGTCGGCGTCAGCGTCCACGACTTCGCGCCGGACGCCGACGCCAAGCACAACGAGGTCGCCTGGACGGGCTGGCTGAACGGCGTGTTCGGCGCCTGAAACACGCCTTGGCGTGGCTGAGCCCGGCCCCCGGCGAACGGGGGCCGGGCTCAGTGACGTACCCGAGTGACGACGGCCGGTGCTACGGGCGGAAGCGCAGCACCTGCGGGTCGTGGTCGCTGATCTGGTCGTTGAACTCCGAGTTGATGTGCACGCTGTCGTACGTGAAGTCGCAGCTCCACCGGATCGACGGGCTGATCAGGATCTGGTCGAGGACCTGGGCGTTGCCCTGGAAGACGTACGAGTAACGCTCGCTCCTCGGCAGGGACTTGAACGCCGACCACAGGGCGCCGCCGTCCTCCAGCAGCTTGGTGGTGTCCGAGAACTCGAAGTCGTTGATGTCGCCGAGGGTGACGACGGCCGCGCTCTTCTGGTTCTTCAGGATCTCCTTGACGAACGTGTTCACCACGGTCGCCTGGAGGTGCCGCTGGGTCTCCGAGCCGCGCGTCGGCGGCTGGTACTGCGAGTGCAGCGCCTGGTCGCCGCCCTTCGACGCGAAGTGGTTCGCGATCACGAAGACCGGCTTGCCGCGGAAGCTGAACTCGCCCACGAGCGGCTTGCGGCTGTCCTTCCAGGCGTCGTTCGCCGGGTCGATACGGCCCGGGGAGACGGTCAGCTGCGCCTTGCCGCGCACCTTCGTCACGCCGGCCGCCGTGGTGGCGTCGCCGCCCGCGCGGTCGGTGAAGGAGACCCGCTCGGGGTTGAACAGGAACACCTGGCGGATGTTGCCGCCGGGCTGGCCGCCGTCCGCGAGGTTCACCGGGTCGATGGACCGCCACTCGTACGCGGGGCCGCCGGCGGCCTTGATCGCGTCGACCAGCTTCTGCACCGTCTGGTCGGCGGCGACCGTGCCGTCGTTGGTCGCGCCGTTGTTGTCCTGGATCTCCTCCAGGGCCACGATGTCGGGCGACTGGAGGTTGTTCACGATCGCGGCCGCGTGGTCCGCGAAGGTGCCGTCGGACGGGTCCAGGTTCTCGACGTTGTACGTCGCGACCGCCAGCTCGCCGCGCGACTGCTTGCGGGTCGTCTCGCGCTCCAGGCCGCCCTGCTCCAGGGTGCCGAGCTGACTTGCGACGAGGGTGTAGCCGCCGAACTGGGTGTAGTCCAGCGGGCCCGCGGTGGTGCCCTTCAGGACGTCGCCCACGTTCGCCTTCGGGAAGTCGGCGGCCGCTCCCAGCGACTGGATCTGCAGCCGGCCCGTGTTCTGCGAGGTGTACGAGCCGTAGACGGTGCCGCCGCGGCGATTGGCGTTCTCACGCGGCTTGACCGTGACCCACAGCTCGGTGAACGGGTCGGTGGCGGTGACCACACGGGTGTCGGAGACCTGGACGTTCATGCCCTCCAGGGACTCGTAGTAGTCCAGGGCGTAGGCCGCGGGCTTCAGGGTGAGCCCGTTGACCGAGCCGTTCGCGGCCGTGTCGCCGGCCGGGGCGTAGTCGTCCGGCACCGACCTCGCGTTCACGACCGTCGCGGCCGGGACGGCGTTGCCGCTGGAGACCACCGTGACCGTGGCGCGCGTGATCTCCGTGAGGGACTGGTTTCCGGACGAGGTTCCGCCCGGTACGAACTCGGTCACCGTGCCGGAGACGGTGACCGAGTCGCCGACGGCGACCTTCGGGGTGGAGCCGGTGAAGACGAAGACGCCCTCACTCGTGGCCGGGTCGGCGTCCGCCTGGGTGTCCTGGATCCAGAAGCCCCGTGACGAACCGTAGGTCCGTACGCCCGTGACGATGCCCGCCACGTCCGTGACCTGCTGGCCGGCCAGCGGGGATATGCGGGTGGTGCCCTGGATGTCGTGGACGCGGACGGTGTCGGCGTGGGCGGGGCTGGTGACCACCACGGCGGACGCCGCGGAACACGCGGCGGCGACGGTGAGCGCGGCGATGCGCGCGGTTCTCCTGCTCGGCAAGGGATCCCTCCGGGGACGTACGTGAGCGCCGGGACGAGCGTGAGCGCCGGAACGAGAGTGAAGCGATGGGTGAAGCCAGGGGTGAACGCGACCGGTGGGGCGGTGGCGACGCGCGTAGAGCCCGGTCGGCGGTCGCGGCTTCGGTGGCGCGAGAGCTACTCCCGAGTTTCTACGCGCGTCAATCTCCTGCCTGCTCAGGCCACTTGTCAAGGTTTCAGCCATGTACGGCTGTTGACGGAACCGTGAACTGGGCGGCATGGGTGGAAATCCGTCTAGGCTGAGCCGCTGCGGGGTGTGACGGGGCGGCCACGGGTCTCGTGTTCCCGGAGGCGGCTCCCGGCCCTCGTGCACCTGCGGATCGCCCTGTTCATCGTGGTTGGGCGCTGTGGTGCTGTGGTACCCGTCGTGTTCGTCCGGAGGAGAAACCAACCGATGTCAGACAGCTCCCCCCTGCCGCCGGTGCGGCTGCACTCCGAAGCGGAGCTGGCGCGGGACGCGCTCGCCACACCGTTGCTCTCGCGTGCCGTGAGACTCGCCCGCTGGGCGGGGCCGGACACGCGGGTGGGAGCGGGGGGCGAACTGGTCGAGGAGCAACTCCCGCGGGCCGCCCAGGAGCTGGGGCTCACGGGCGATGACGCGGCGGCCTTCGCGAGCGAGGCATGGCGGGTGGCCGTCGACACCGGGCTCGTCGAGATCGTGGACGAGGAGGAGGGCACTGTCGGCGCGGGCGCGGACCTGCGGACGCTCACCTCCGGAGGGCCGCGGGATGTGCTGGGCGTCTGGTGCGCGGCGCTGGAGGCGGTGCTGGCCGACGCGGCCGTACCCGACCTCGACGACCTGGCCGGTGCCATGGACGAGGGCGGGCAGGTCGATCTCTCCCGGCTGGACTGGGATCCTGAGGCGGAGGCGCGGTTCCTGGACGGGGTGCTCGGCAACCTCTACCTGCTGACCGTGGGCGAGGGCGGGCCCGAGGACGGCTTGGTGCCGCTTCCCGCGCTGGCCGCGTCGGTGATCATGCCCGACGGCATGCGGGAGCCCACCAACGACGTGCTGGAGCAGGTGTCGGACGCGATGATGCGGCTCGACGACCAGTTCCGGCTGCTGGAGCCGGTCGGTCTTGTCGCGTACCAGCCGGTGGACGAGGCGCTGATGACGGACGCGGACGGCGCGGACGGCGCGGACGAGGCGGACGAGGCGGATGGCGCCGGCGAGGGGGCCTCCACACCGCTCGACGAGACCGATGTCGCGCGCTACGGGATGGTGCGGCTCACCCCGCTCGGGCTGTACGGGGTGCGGACCCGGTTGCTGGAGGCCGGTGTGCCGGCGCCCGCGGTGGGTGAGCTGGGGGACAAGGGGGCGGACGCCCTGCTGGACGGGACGGCCACCTTCCCGCAGGCCGCGGCGCAGGCGGAGACGGAGCAGTGGCTCGCCCGTCGGGAACCTCTCGCGGGGGCGCGGGAGTTGCTGGCGGCGGCGCGGGGTTCCGACGCCGGGGCGCCCCTTCGCCGGCTCCGCTGCCAGCAGGCGCTGTCCCTGGTGGGGCCCGTTGCCGAGCCGGCGCTTCGGGAGGTCCTCGACGACGCGGAACTGGGTGGGCTCGCGCGGGTGTGGCTCACGGAGCGGGGTGCGGCGGATGTGCCCGTGCCGTCCGAGTCGATGGTCTTCTGGCTGACCATCGACACGGTGGCCGCGCAGCTGGCCGCCGAGGGCAACTCGGTGGAGCTCCAGGCCCTGGTCGAGGGGTTGGCGCAGCAGCACGGGGGCTTTTTCGCGGCGGCCTGGCGTGTGGACCATCCCGCCACGCCCGAGGTCCTGGAGGCGATGGGGCGCCTCCACCCCGACAAGAAGGTCGCCAAGGAGGCCCGTAAGGCGGCGTTCAAGGCGCGGTCTCAGCGGGGGGAGTGAGGGGGAGGGTTATCGCCCCCGCCGCCCCTACC
>NZ_VJZE01000294.1 GCF_009377205.1 Streptomyces phyllanthi | reverse complement strand
CCGCCGGGCCGCTCGCCGACCAGGAGGACCGATGTCCGGAGCCACCCCCCACCCGGGCAATGCCGCCCGTTTCACCGACGCCGTCGCGCTGGTGACCGGCGCCGGTACCGGGATCGGCGCGGCCGTCTGCCGGCGCCTGGTCGCCGAGGGCGCCCGCGTCGTGCTCAGCGGACGGCGGGAGGGGCCGTTGCGGAAGGTCGCGGAGCCGCTCGGGGACAGGGCCCTGGTGGTGGCGGGCGACGCAGCCGTCAAGCAGGACATGCGCCGGGTGATCGACTCCGCCGTGGAAGCGTACGGCCGGCTCGACGTGGTCGTGGCCGGCGCGGGCGGCCACCGTCCGGGAGCCGCCGCCGACACCGACGACGACGCCTGGCGCTACAGCATGAACGCCAACCTGGACAGTGCGTTCGTCACCCTGCGGGAGGCGCTGCCGCACCTGATGGCCGGCGGGGGCAACGCGGTGGTGGTGTCCTCGATCGCCGGCCTGTTCGCCGGCCCCGGCGTGGTCGGGTACGTGACGACGAAGCACGCCCTGATCGGGCTGGTGCGCTCGGTCGCCCGCGACTACGGCCACCGGGGAGTACGGGTGAACGCGGTGTGCCCCGGCTGGGTGCGCACGCCCATGGCTGACGAGCAGATGGAGCATCTGGGGGCCCGGTACGGCATCGACCGCGAGGACGCCTACCGACTGGTGACGAAGGATGTGCCGCTGCGCCGCCCGGCCGAGCCCGAGGAGATCGCCGGCCTGGTGGCGTTCCTCGCCTCGCCCGAGGCGTCGGTGATGACGGGTGCCGTGGTCGTGGCCGACTGCGGTGCCACGTGTGTGGACCTGCCCACGCTGGCCTTCGCGGAGTGAGGAGCGAGCGCGCGTGACCGACAGGCCGATATGACCGCAGTGCCGTCCGGGTGGCAGGCGGGGGACGACTTCGCGGCCGGCGTCGACGGCAACCGGCTGCCCCGTACCGAGGCGCCGGCCGGCACATCGCTCTCGATCGCCCAGGCCGATGGCGGGGCGCCGCACCTCGACTTCCGCACCGGGCAGGAGCTGTTCTGGCGGGACGGGGACGGCCGGCAGGGCACCGACCGGTACGAGGCGGTCGGGGCGCGCCACGGCGTGCACTGTCCGACGGTCACCGACGCGGCCCGCCGGCTGCGCGCCGTCGTCGCGCCCGCACCCGGACGACAGCGTGTGGGGCAGGTTGTCACGCCTGGTGTGCTGACCGGATCGTCGCCCGGCGGCGTCGAGCCGGCGCCCAGCCGCGACTTGATGGGCGGCGCCGTCATCATCGCCCCGCGGCAAGGCGACCTACCCCGACGAGCAGCCCGTCTGAGGTGAGTGGCGATGTCTGACGAGTTCCCCGCGGTGTTCGACGCCATCGTGGTCGGCGCCGGCACGGCAGGCTGCGTCGTGGCCCGGCGCCTGCTGGACGCCGGCCTGTCGGTGCTGCTGCCAGCCGCGGCACGGTGCGCATCGCCGACGCCGACCCGGACCGTGCTCCGCTCATCGACCCACGGGTGCTCAGCGCCCCCGAGGACGTGGACGCGCTCGTCGCTGCTGTCGAGCTGTGCCGGGGCATCGGCGCGCAGCCGCCGCTGCGCGACGGCTGGGGCGCCCGGGAGCTGTACCCGGCGTCGATGGCCGCCACGGTGCAGCTCTCGCGCGACTACGTACGGGAGACCGTCGTCACGTACCACCATCAGGTCGGCACCTGCGCGATGGGCCGCCACGAGGACGCGGTGGTGGACCCGGGGCTGCGGGTGCACGGGGTGGCCGGGCTGACCGTCGCGGACGTGTCGGTGATGCCGCTGGTGACGACGGGTAACACCAATGCGCCGGCGGCGCTCATCGGGGAGCGCGCCGCGGAGTTCGTGCTGGCCGGGGCGGTGCGGGTGGGGAGACACTCCCGGAAGGAGAACCGCGGGCGCCGCACGCCCTGCCCCTCCAGGTCACCGGCCCACAGTGAGCGGCCTTGACGGCTTGGTCCCCGACGGATCCCAGAAATGATCAAGAGGCCGTATCGGCATCCGCCGATACAGCCTCTGACCTGCTACATCGCAAGTCGGGACGACAGGATTTGAACCTGCGACCCCTTGACCCCCAGTCAAGTGCGCTACCAAGCTGCGCCACGTCCCGTTGCTCGTCTGACCTGGGGTTTCCCCGGGCGCGACGTGCAGTGAAACCATACCGCACTCGGGCCGGTGGTCGCGCACTCGTTTATCCCGCGGCCGACGTGCCGCGTCCAGCGCCCCGGCTCGATACCGGATGCCGTCGCCCGCCCTCAGCCGGTCGCCGGCAACCCCAGCCGTGGATGGGACTCCAGCAGCCGGGACGGGGCGGCCTGCCGCCAGGAGTCGGCGAGGATGTCGCGCAGCTCGGTCTCGTTCTCCAGGGCCGCCAGCCGGACCCGCACCCAGGCGAAGCCCGCCTCGTGGTCGGCGATCCAGAACTTGTCCGGCTCGGCCAGGACCAGTTCGTCGCGCTCCTCCTTGGGACAGCGCACGGCGATGGAGGTCTCGTCCTCGGGCAGCGTGGCGAACATCTTGCCCGCGACCCGGAACGTGGGCATGCTCCAGGCGATCTTCTCCGTCGTGTCCGGCAGGGAGAGGGCGATACGTCTTACGTCTTCGGCATCCGGCATGAGACGCACCGTAGCGGGCGCCACTGACAATCACCGGGCACCGGCCCTCGCCCCGGCACAGGCAATCACCTCGCCACGGCCCGTCACCGGTGGCGCTCACGCGGCGTGAGCCGACACCCCGACGCTCTTGTAGTAGATCGTCGTCGGACGCAGCACGCCGGAAGGGCTCGCCGCGTAGTCGGGGATCGCACCGAGCCGGGTCCAGCCGGCTGCGAGGTACAAGCGCTCGGCCGGGCTGTCGGTCTCGGTGTCCAGGTGCAGCAGGGTGATGCCGGCCCGCGCCGCCGCGCGTTCGGCGGTCGCCAGCAGCTCGCGGCCGAGCCCGCGCCCGCGAGCGTCACGGTGCACCATCAGTTTGACCAGTTCGGCACGGTGGCGGCTGTTGGGCTTGTCCGGGAAGGCGAGGCTGACGGTCCCGACCACCCGGTTCCCGTCCCGTGCGGCCCACACGGCGAGTTCACCGGCGGACACAGCCGTCACGCGCCCCTGCCACCAGGCGCGGGCCGCCGCGCGGTCGAGCGGCGCGAGGAAGCCGATCGAGGCTCCGCCGTGCACGGTGTCGGCCAGCAGGTCGGCCAACTCCCCCGCACTGGCCGCCACTTCGGCTCCGTCGAGCCGGGAGACGGCCGTCACGGCAGCACCACCGCCAACGCGTACCGCACATCGCCCGGCCCGGGGCACCGGAACCGCGTCGGCCCCCACACGCGCAGCCGCAGACAGTCCCCGGCCGCCAAGTGGTGCTCGACGTCCTGGGCCGTGAAGTGGAGTGTGCCGTCCAGGACCCAGATGTGCTGTTCCAGGCCGGGCACCGGCGGCCGGTCGTACGCGATGTCGGCGCCCGCAACGAGCCGTCCCTCGACCAGTTCACCACGCAACCCCGGGCATGGCGGCGACACGGACCGCCGTACGAACCCGGAGGCACCGTCCTCCCAGACAGACTGCTCATTCGCCCGTACGACCGTGACGGGCTCGGACTCGACTTCGCTCAGGAGCTGGGACATGGTCCGCCCGTAGACGTTGCAGAGACGGTTCAGCTGGGCGGCCGTGGGGCTGGTCTCGCCACGCTCGGCCCGGGACAGCGCCGAACGGCTCACGTCGCTGCGCTCCGCCAGCTCCCCCAAGGACCAGCCGTGTTCGGCTCTCAGCTCACCCAGCCGGCGGGCGAGCCGGGCGTCGACGGCTCGCAGCACATCACGTTCACTTCCCATATTCGGGATGCTATCCCTGATTCGGGATGGCCCTCCAGGGGCGAGCCCATGACCCGCTCATTCCATGGCCGAGGCCTCCGCCAGCGCCTCCAGGACCGGGCGGATCAGCGGATGCGCCTCCGCGCCCCGGCGTACGGCGGCGAAGACGCGGCGCGTGGGGGCGGCGCCGTCGACAGGGCGTACGACGACTCCCGTGAGGTCCATACCGCGCAGGGCCGAGCGCGGCACGAGGGCGACGCCCGCGTCGGCGGAGGCCAGGGCGACGACCGCGCGGAAGTCGTCCGAGGAGTGTTCGAGCCGGGGCTGGAACCCGGCGTTCTCACAGGCCAGGACCACCACGTCATGACAGGGATTGCCGGGGTAGGGACCGATCCACGGGTCCTTGGCCAGGTCCGCGAGCGGGACCTCCGCGGCCTCGGCCAGGCGGTGCGTGACCGGCACGACGGCGTCGAAGGGCTCGGCGTACAGCGGGACATGGGTGAGGCGCGGGTCGTCCGCGTCCGGCGCGCCCCGGTACTCGACGGCGACCGCGATGTCGGTCTGCCGGTCCAGCACCATCGGCAGGCTGGCGTCGCCCTCGGCGTCCTGGACCCGGACGCGGATACCGGGGGCCGTGGCGGCCAGCCGGGTCACCGCCGGGGCGACGACGAGGACGATGCCGGTCGCGAAGGAGGCGACGGTGACCGTACCGGCCGAGCCGGAGCCGTACGCCGCCAACTCGGCCTCGGCGCGCTCGAGCTGGGCGAGTACCGCGTGGGTGTGGCCGAGCAGGATCTCGCCGGCGGGCGTCAGCCGTACGCCCTTGGCACCGCGCTCGACCAGCCGGTGACCGGTCTCCTGTTCCAGGGCGGTCAGCTGCTGGGAGACGGCGGACGGGGTGAGGTACAGCGCGGCGGCAGCCGCCGTCACGGTGCGGTGGTCGGCCACCGCACGGAGGATATGGAGCCGCCGCGCTTCGATCACGCGAGCGATTCTCTCAAATGCCTGGTTTCACCCTTCTCGGCCCTCCAGCGTCGGCTCAGCCCTACAGCTCCGCCCGTGCCGCCACGAAGGCGTCCACCGCGTGGTGCACGTCCTCCGTCGAGTGCGCGGCGGAGAGCTGAACCCGGATGCGGGCCTGGCCCTGCGGGACCACCGGGTACGAGAAGCCGATCACATAGACACCGCGCTCCAGGAGCAGCTCGGCAAGGCGACCGGCCACCGCCGCGTCGCCGATCATCACGGGCGCGATCGGGTGGTCCCCGGGGAGGATCTCGAAGCCCTCCTCGGCCATCCGGTGCCGGAACAGGGCGGTGTTCTCGGCGAGGCGGACGCGCAGGTCGTCCGCCGACTCCAGCAGGTCGAGCACGGTCAGTGAGGCGGCGGCGATCACCGGGGCAAGAGTGTTCGAGAAGAGGTACGGCCGGGAGCGCTGGCGCAGCAGGGCGACGATCTCGGCGCGGGCGGCGACGTAACCGCCGGAGGCTCCGCCGAGCGCCTTGCCGAGGGTGCCCGTGATGATGTCGACGCGGTCCATGACACCGTGCAGCTCGGGGGTGCCGCGGCCGCCGGGGCCCACGAAGCCGACGGCGTGCGAGTCGTCGACCATGACCATGGCGTCGTGACGGTCGGCGAGGTCGCAGATCTCGCGCAGGGGTGCCACATGGCCGTCCATGGAGAACACGCCGTCGGTGACGATCAGCTTGCGTCGGGCGCCGGTCTCCGTCGCCTCTTTCAACTGCCGTTCCAGATCGGCCAGGTCGCGGTTGGCGTAGCGGAAGCGGCGGGCCTTGGAGAGCCGGATGCCGTCGATGATCGAGGCATGGTTGAGGGCGTCGGAGATCACCGCGTCCTCGGGGCCGAGCAGGGTCTCGAAGACACCGCCGTTGGCGTCGAAGCAGGAGGAGTACAGGATCGTGTCCTCCTGGCCGAGGAACGCCGACAGCCGTGCCTCCAGTTCCTTGTGCACCTCCTGCGTACCGCAGATGAAGCGGACGGAGGCCATGCCGTAGCCCCAGCGGTCGAGGGCCTGGTGGGCCGCGGCGACGACCTCCGGGTGGTCGGCGAGGCCGAGGTAGTTGTTCGCGCAGAAGTTGAGCACCTCGCCGGGGCGACCGCCCGCGGTGACGTTCACGGTCGCCGACTGCGGGGTGCCGATGACGCGCTCGGGCTTGTGCAGTCCCGCGGCGCGGATCTCGTCGAGGGTGACGCGCAGGTCGTCGCGTACGGAGTCGAACATCATCAGTCCTTGTCGTGTCGTCGGAGCCGGCCGGGACGGCCTTGCTCCGCTCATCAGGTCCGGTCGGGGACGGCCTCTGGCTCGCCGCCGAGCTCCGCTCATCAGGCCCGGTCGAGAACGGCCGCGGGCCGCCGCCGCGCGGCTCATCAGGCCGAGGCGAGGACCGCCGCGCCGCTCATCGCGTCCAGTCGAGGATCACCTTCCCTCCCCGCCCGCTCGCCGCGTCCGCGAACGCCTCCTCGAAGTCGCGGTAGCCGTATCGGCCGGTGATCACGGGAGCGAGGTCGAGGCCGCCTTCGAGCAGGACCGACATCGCGTACCAGGTCTCGAACATCTCGCGGCCGTAGATGCCCTTGATCGTGATCATGGAGGTGACGATCCGGGCCCAGTCGACCGGGAACTCCTCGGCGGGCAGGCCGAGCATCGCGATGCGGCCGCCGTGGGTCATGTTGGCGATCATGTCGCGCAGCGCCTCGGGGCGGCCGGACATCTCCAGCCCGATGTCGAAGCCCTCACGCAGCCCCAACTCGCGCTGCCCGTCGGCTATCTCGCCGTCCGAGACGTTCAGCGCGAGGTCGGCGCCGACCTTGCGGGCGAGCTCGAGCCGCTCGTCGCTCACGTCCGTGACGACGACGTTGCGGGCACCCGCGTGCCGGGCCACGGCGGCGGCCATCAGCCCGATCGGGCCGGCGCCCGTGATCAGCACGTCCTCGCCGACGAGCGGGAAGGAGAGGGCGGTGTGCACGGCGTTGCCGAACGGGTCGAAGATCGCCGCCACATCGAGGTCCACCGGCAGCCGGTGGACCCACACGTTGGACGCGGGCAGGGCCACGTACTCGGCGAAGGCGCCGTCGCGGCCCACCCCCAGCCCGACCGTGGCACGGCACAGATGGCGGCGTCCGGCCAGGCAGTTGCGGCACTTGCCGCAGACCAGATGGCCCTCGCCGCCGACCCGGTCGCCGGCCTTGATGTCCACGACGTCGCGTCCGGCCTCGACGACCTCGCCGACGAACTCGTGGCCGAGCACCAGCGGCGTACGGACGCATCGCCGCGCCCAGCCGTCCCAGCTGCGGATATGCAGATCGGTACCGCAGATCCCGGTTCTCAGGACCTTGATCAGTACGTCACCGGGGCCGATCTCCGGCTCCGGGACGTCCACGAGCCACAGCCCGGGCTTCGCCTGCTCCTTGACCAGCGCCTTCACGCTACGGCTCCTGTGTGTGAGGTCCCGGAGCAGGGCATGCGAAAGGAAGCCCGTACCGGGGAGGGGGTGGAATCGAGTAGGAAATCTGCCGCACGACCGCGTCCCCGGTCCATCGAGGTTTTCTTAAGCGCGGCCGCAGCTTTCCTTCACACGGCCCGCCCGCGTCGATCTTGTGCCGACCGTATTGATCCACTGGCCGCCACTTGCCGTATTCCTCCGGGGAAGCACCCACCTGACCAGGCACTCCCGCTGACAAGGAGCCGAAACCCGTTCATGCTGCCCGCACCGCACCTTCCCCTGCCGCCCACCGACCGTGTCCTCTCCCCGTTCACCGGATGGACTCGCGAGCACTGGGAGGTGCTGGCGGACCGACAACTCGAAGCGCTGTTCCCCTACGCGACACCCGGCTTCGCCCAGTACCGCCTGCCCGGGCGCGGTTCGGCGTCGGGCGTGGTCGCGGACGGGCTCGAGGGCTTCGCGCGCTCGTTCCTGCTGGCCTCCTTCCGGATCGCGGGAGCCGGCGGGGCCGTCGACACCCACCTCACAGAACGTTACGTGCGGGGTCTGACAACGGGCACGGACCGTCACAGCGGCGAGCCCTGGCCCGAACTCACCGACTGCTCGCCGCAGATGGCGGAGGCCGCCGCGATCGCGCTCGGGCTGCACGAGACCCGCCCGTGGATCTGGGAGCGGCTGGCCCCCGAGGTGCAGGAGCAGATCGTGGACTGGTTATGGGGCTTCGTGGGCCGCCGTACGACGGACGACCACGCACGTCTCTGCCAGGTGGTCGCCGAGCAGTTCCTGGCCTCGGTCGGGGCACCGTACCGGCAGGAGGACATCGAGGCGGGTCTCGACCGCGTCGAGGACTGGTACGCCGGCGACGGCTGGTACAGCGACGGCGACGGCCGTACGTTCGACTACCACAACGCCTGGTCCCTGCACCTGTACTGCCTGCTGTGGTCCCGTATGACGGGCGGCGACGACGGTGGGCGCGGCCCGGTCTACCGTGAGCGCCTGGCCCAGTTCCTCGCCTCCTACCCGCGGTTCTTCGGCGCGGACGGCGCCCCCGTCCACCACGGCCGCTCCCTGACGTACCGCTTCGCCGCGACCGCCCCCGTGTGGCTGGGCGCGCTGGCGGGCTGCACCCCGCTGACTCCGGGACTGACCCGGCGTCTCGCCTCGGGCGCCGTACGGCATTTCGTGGAGCGGGGTGTGCCCGACGAACGCGGGCTGCTGCCGCTCGGCTGGTACGGCACGTTCCTGCCCGCGACCGCCGCGTCCTCGGGCCCGGGTTCGCCGTACTGGGCGGCCACCGCCTTTCTCGGGCTGCTGCTGCCGCCGGACCACCCGGTGTGGACGGCGCGCGAACAGCGGCTGCCCGTCGAGGAGTCCGACCAGTACACGGCGCTCCCGGCACCGGGCTGGCTGCTGCACGGCACCCGGCACGACGGGATCGTACGGCTGGTCAATCACGGCAGTTCGCCGCGGGACCCGGCCGACGACGACCCGCTCTCCTCGCGGCTCGGCTATTCGACGGCGACCGCGCCCGAGACGGGGACGCACGCCCGGGAGCGCAACGTGGACGGCCATCTGGCGCTCCTCGCTCCGGACGGCACCCCGTCCCGCCGGCGCCGGATACGCCCCCTGCGGTGCTCCGGACGGATGGCGGCGTCCCGGTACGACGCCCGGCTGCCGGGCAGTGACCAGGAGTTCCCGGTCGAGACGACGAGCGTGCTGCGGGGGCCGTGGGAGATCCGGGTGCACCGGGTCGGCGCCCCGGCCGGCGCGTCGGTCCGTGAGGGCGGGTACGCGGTCGCGGCCCGCAACCGGCCCTCGGCAGAGCGGGGGACGGGCTGGGCGATGGTACGCACCGCGCACGGGCTGACCAGCGCGGTCGTCGCACTCCACGGCTGGGACGCGGACACGGGCATCGCGCGCGAGGTGGAGGCCAACGCGTTCGGCCCGCACTCGGCGACCCCGTATCTGCGATGCGCGGCCGGATTGCCGAGCGGGAGCGGGGTCTTCGTCACGCTGCTCGCGCTCACCCGGGACACCGTGCATCCGCAGGCCCTGCGCGAGTCGGTGCGGTGCGCGGTGGAGGACGACGAGGTGCGGATCACGTTCCCCGAAGGGGACACGGTCCTCGTACGCCTCCTCGCGGCGTGACCACGTCGCACGGCGGCCAGGATGTCAACAGGGCGTGACGGCGGGGGCTACGGGAGGGCCTCCCGCCGTTCGATCTGCTCGGCGAGTTCGGCCGCCAGCGCCTTGATGGTCTCCAGCCCGGCCCTTCCCCACGGGCGCGGCGTGACATCGGCGACGCAGACCGTGCCCAGCGCGATGCCCGTGCGGTCGATGAGGGGGGCGCCCAGGTAGGAGCGGATGCCGATCTCGTCCACGACCGGGTTTCCGGCGAACCGCGGGTAGTCGCGCACGTCCTCGAGGACCAACGCCCTGCGTCGGACCACCACATGGGGGCAGAAGCCGTACTCGCGGGGCATGTGGCGGGCCACCGCGGTCGCTCCGCCCTCCGTCGGCACGAGGATGCCGTCGGGCGTGCGCAGCCCGGCGAAGAACTGCCGGTGCTCGTCGACGAAGGTGACCATCGCGTACGGCGTCGAGGCGATCTCCGCGAGCCGGCGCGCGAAGTCGTCGAAGCCGGGTTCCCCGTGGGCGCCGAGGCCCAGCAGGCGCAGCCGTCGTACGCGCGCGGGGGCGTCCCGGTCCTCCGGGGTGAGCAGCGGTCGGCCTGCCGGACGCGGCGGGTCGTAGCTCATGACCCCGCTCCACGGCTCGTGTGGCCCGTCATGTGTGGGCTCCGTGGCTCGGAGTGTGCGCGGGGGTGTGGGCGAGGAGGTGGCGGACCAGGGTGAGCAGGGTCTGCACTCCGGAGCTGGAGATTCGGGCGTCGCAGCACACCACCGGGACCTCGGGATCGAGGTCGATGGCAGCACGCACCTCGTCCGTGTCGTAGCGGAAGGAGCCGTCGAACTCGTTGACCGCGACGATGAAGGGGAGGCCGCGCTGTTCGAAGAAGTCGACGGCGGCGAAACAGTCCTCCAGGCGGCGCGTGTCGGCGATGATCACCGCGCCGAGTGCTCCTTCGCAGAGCTCGTCCCACATGAACCAGAACCGCTGCTGGCCGGGGGTGCCGAACAGGTAGAGCACATGGTCGGCGTCGAGGGTGATGCGGCCGAAGTCCATGGCCACGGTCGTCTCGACCTTGTTCTCGATCCCGTCGAGGCTGTCGGTCGCGGCGCCGACCGTGGTGAGCAGTTCCTCCGTGCTGAGCGGCGCGATCTCGCTCACCGCACCGACGAAGGTCGTCTTGCCGACTCCGAAACCGCCCGCCACCAGGATCTTGAGCGCGTTGGGGAAGGGATCAGAGCTGTCGTCGTAGTCCATCGAGCACTGCCTCCAGAAGAGACCGGTCTGTGGGGTGGTGGAAGGCCGGGGGCCTCGTGGTGAGGGCCCCGCAGTCGACGAGGTCGGACAGGAGCACCTTGGTGACCGCGGCCGGCAGCCTGAGGTGCGCGGCGACCTCGGCGACCGACACCGGGGCCCGGCACAGCTCCAGTGCCTGGGTGTGCTCGGGCCCCAGATAGCCCAGGGGGGTGGTTCCCGTGGCCCTCACCTGCGACAGGAGGTCGAGCGCCGTGGTGGGCCGGGTCCGGCCGTTGCTGACCGTGTAGGGGCGCACGAGCCGCCCGGCCGCGTCGTCGAGCCAGGGCCCGTCGCCGGCCGCGGCCACGCTCAAGGCCTCAGCGCCGAGCGTTCGCCGGTGGGCTGCCGGGGCGCCGTCACCAGGTACGGGCGGACGCTCTTGACGAGCATCGCCATCTCGTAGCCGAGCACCGCGGCGTCGGCGGCGCGTCCGGCGAGGACGGCGAGACAGGTGCCGGACCCGGCGGTGGAGACGAACAGCAGGGTGGAGTCGAGTTCGACGACGACCTGGCGTACGTCGCCGCCGTCGCCGAAGCGGACGCCCGCGCTGCGGCCGAGGGAGTAGAGGCCGGAGGCCAGCGCGGCCATGTGGTCGGCGCTGTCCGGGTCGAGGCCGTGGACCGACTTCACGAGCCCGTCGCAGGAGAGCAGCACCGCGCTCATGGTGTGCGGTACGCGCTGCACGAGGCCGCTCATCAGCCAGTCGAGATCGGATACCTGGCCGGTGGGCGCATCGCTCGCCATGGTGGATCGACTCCTTGGGGTACGAAGGTCTGCGGGAGCGGAGGGGGT
>NZ_VJZE01000293.1 GCF_009377205.1 Streptomyces phyllanthi | reverse complement strand
CTCACGGAGTCAAATGTGTGCACCTCCGACGAACCCGGGCATGAGCATGCCCAGGAGGCGCCCCAAGCGGGCGCCGGCAGACGCAACTTCCTGCGGGCGACCGCGCTGATCGGGGCGGCCGCCGCGGTCGCGCTGCCGGCCGCGACCGCCCGGGCCGCACCGGCCGCCGCCCCCGCCGCCGGATGGCGGCCCGACCCCCGCAGCCGCCGCTTCACGCTCGCCGTGATGCCCGACACCCAGTACCTCTTCGACGGGCCGAGCATCGACAGGGCTCCCGTGGAGGCCTCCCTGCGCTATCTGCTGGAGCACGGGCGGGAGGAGAACATCGTCTTCCTCTCCCACCTGGGCGACCTCACACAGAACGGCGCCAGGGAGGAGTGCGCCGCGATCGGCGAGGCGTTCCGGCTGCTCGACCGGCGGGGCGTCGGCTACAGCGTCCTGGCGGGCAACCACGACGTGCGCTCGTCCACCGACGACCAGCGCGGTCCGACGCCGTATCTGGACGTGTTCGGCCCGGACCGCTTCCAGGGCGGGCCGGCCTTCGGGGGCGCGTCCCCGGACGGCTACAACTCCTTCCACCTGTTCCGGGCCGCCGGGCGCGAGTGGATGGTGCTGGCCCTCGACTGGCGGCTCTCGGCCAAGGGCTTCGACTGGGCCAGGAAGATCATGGCCGAGCACCCGAGGACCCCGGTCGTCCTCACCACGCACGAACTCGTCGACGAGGACGACTCGCTCTCCTCGTACGGGCAGAAGCTGTGGGACCAGCTGATCGAGGACCACGACCAGATCTTCCTCACCCTGAACGGCCACTACTGGCCGGCCGCTCGCGCGACACGGAAGAACGCGGCCGGGAACGAGGTCCACCTCCACCTCACGAACTACCAGAACCGGTACTTCGGCGGTGCGGCGATGATCCGCCTCTACCGCTTCGACCTCGACCGGAACGTCATCGACGTGGAGACGATCTCCCCGTGGATCCTGGGCCGGGCCGCGAAGGGACTGGGCGAGCTGGAGCGGCAGGAGATGGAACTCTCCGGCGACGCCGACCGGTTCTCGGTGGAGATCGACTTCGAGGACCGCTTCTCGGGCTTCGCGCCCGTGCCCGCGCGCCCGTCGCGGCCCGTGTCGAAGATGCTGGTCCCCGGAACGGTCGCGTACTGGCGATTCGACGGCCACGAAGGCGAGGGGGCCGGGGCAGCCGTGACGGGCACGGTCCGTGACGTGTCGGGGCGCGGCAACGACCTCTCCCTCGTCACCGTGGGAAGCGGCGGGCTGAGCTGGTCGTCCGACCACCACCCCGACCAGCCCGGGCACGGCAGCCTGGAGTTCCAGGGCCACAAGTCCCCGCTGAAGGGCGCGTACCTGCGGACGGTCGACGGGGCGCCCCTCAACTCGGCGACGTTCGAGGACGGTTACACCATCGAGGCGTTCTACCGCCTCCCCGCCGACTGGGACCCGGCCCACCACGCCTGGTCCGGTCTCGTCGGCCGCACCGGCACGGGCGGCGCCGCGGGCAAGACCGCCGACGACCCGGACGAGCCGCTCGCCACGCTCTCGCTGTCCAACGACCGCGAGCCGCAGTGGGCCGTACGCCCCCTCAACCAGGAGGGCATCGCCACCAACTGGGGTCATCAGACCCCGCTGGAGACCTGGTGGCACCTCGCGGTCGTCAACGACGGCGAGCACACCACCCTGTACGTCGAGGGCTGCCCGGTCGTCCGCAACCCGAAGGCCGCCACCGTCGGGCTGACCTCGGTGGGGCTGCCCTGGCTGCTGGGCGGCTACGAGTACGCCGGGCAGATCGACCAGATCCTGCACGGACGGCTCGGCGACGTCCGGATCGTCGAACGGGCGCTGCCCGTCACCTCGTTCATGAACCACTGAGAAACCGCGAAGGACCTGCCATGTCCGAGCAGCAACTGCCCGCCTGGGCAGACCCGTCCGTCTCCCCCGCCTCCCTGGACCCGCAGGGCGTCTCCAGACGCCGGCTCCTGAGCACCGCCGGCCTGTTCGGGGCCGCGTTCGCCGTCGGCTCCGCCGCCGTGCCCGCGGCGGCCTCGCAGCAGCGCTACGGCGGGAACGACCCCCGCCTGGCCTATCTCGTCGGCGACCACCACATCCACACCGTCTACAGCCACGACGCGAAGTACACGTTCTCCCAACTGGCCACCGCGGGCGCCGAGTACGGCCTCGACTGGATGGTCTTCAACGAGCACTCCAACTTCGGGCACGCCCACTACGGCGCGAAGATGGAGCACGAGGAGATCCTCAGGGCCCGCGCCGAGAACCCGCGCCAGCTGATCTTCCAGGGCCTGGAGTGGTACATCCCGGCCGCCGAGCACTGCACGGTGTTCGCGGCGCCCGGGCCGAACGAGGTCGACCTGCTCACGCGGTTCGAACTCGCCTACGACGGGAAGCTCCTCGGCTACGCCGAAGGCTCCCCGGGCAGTCCGGACACCGCCCGCAACGAGGCGCACGCGGTGAAGGCCATCCAGTGGCTGGCCGAGCAGCGCCGCACCGGTTACATCGACGACGTGCTCGTGATCGCCAACCATCCGCTGCGCCTGGGCATCGACTCCCCGCACGAGATGCGCAACTGGCGGGACGCCGCACCCGAGGTCATGATCGGTATGGAGGGCGCGCCGGGCGCACAGGGTGGCGCCATTCCCGGCTGGCGCGGGCCGGCCTCGATCCGCGGTGAGTACGAGAACAAGCCGTCCGCCCAGTCCTGGCCCGGCTACCCGGTGGAGGCGTACGTCACGTACGGCGGCTTCGACTGGGCGACCGCGACCGTTGGCGGTCTGTGGGACTCCATGCTCGCCGAGGGCAGGCTGTTCTCCATCACCACCAACTCCGACGTGCACCGCGTGGTCTTCGACACCTGGAAGAACGGCGACTGGCTGCCCGGACAGACCTTCGACAACACCGGCCGGCTGCCCGACCCGGTGAACACCGACACCCCGCAGCCGGGCGGCGACTTCTGGCCCGGCCAGTTCAGCCGCACCCATGTGGGCGTCACCCGCTACGGCTACCGCGCGGTGATGGCGGGCCTGCGCGCGGGCCGGGTGTGGCTCGACCACGGGCATCTGCTCGACGGCCTGGACGTACGGGTGAAGCGGGACTGCGACCAGGGCCGCGGAGTGACCCTGGGCGGTCGGCTGCGGGTCCGCAGGGGCGAGAAGCTCACGCTGTCCGTGACGGTGACGACCGCCTCGCGCCCCAACTCACAGGGAGTCCTGCCCGAGTTGGCCCATGTGGACGTGATCCGGGGCGCGGTGCGCGGTCCGGTGACCGACCGGGACGTGTGGCGGGCGCCCGACACCAAGGTCGTCCGCGCGCTGGACGTGAGCGGCAGGAAGGGCACGTACACCCTGCGCATCCCGCTGACGGCCGGCGACGAGTCCTTCTACGTACGCCTGCGCGGCAGCGACGGCGAGCGCAACGGCCCGGGCTACCTGGGCGCGGCGATCGACCCCCACGGCCCGATCCCGCACGAGCCGGGCGACGGGGACCCGTGGGCGGACACGTGGTTCTACTCGAACCCGGTGTTCGTCGACGTCGTGAGGTGAGGGCGCCCCTGAAAGGGGAGCGGGGCTGTGACATTGTGCGGCTCCGCCGCGGGGCGCGACCAGCCACAACGGACGCGCCCCCACAGCCCTCCACTCCTACAGCGCCCCGAAGGAACCATTCACGCGTAGAAGCGCGACAGGCTCTGCAACACCGCAGCCGGCTTGGCCCCACCCTCGATCTCGATGGTGCCGTCCACGGTGATCTGCACCCCACCCGGCACATCCTCGACAGAGGCGAGCTTCCCCACCAGCCGGATCTTCGACCCGGCCTTCACCGGCGACGGGAAACGCACCTTGTTCAGCCCGTAGTTGACCTTCGTCGAGACTCCCTCGACATCCAGCAGCTCGGTGAACAGCGGGATGAACAGCGACAGGGTCAGGTACCCGTGGGCGATGGGCGCCCCGAACGGGCCCTCGGCAGCCTTCTCCGGGTCGACGTGGATCCACTGGTGGTCACCCGTCGCATCGGCGAACGTGTTGATCCGCTCCTGGGTGACCTCGATCCACTCGCTGGCGCCGAGGTCGCTGCCGGCGAGCTTCCTGAGCTCGTCGATGCCGTTCACGGTGATGCTCATATGGCGTTCCTTACTTAGGAGTCGGTGCCGTAGCGCTTGCGCACCCGGGTCTTGAGGAGCTTTCCGGAGGCGGTGCGGGGCAGTTCGTCCGCCAGCACCACCGACTTCGGGATCTTGTACTTGGCAAGGCGCCCGGCCAGCGAGGCCAGCACCTCGTCGGGGTCCGGCGACGTGCCCTCGCGCGGGACGACGACCGCGCGCGGCACCTCGCCCCACTTCTCGTCGGGTACGCCGATGACCGCGCACTCGACGATGTCGGGGTGGGCGAGGAGCTGGTCCTCGATCTCCGCGGGGTAGATGTTCTCGCCCCCGGAGATGATCATGTCCTTGATGCGGTCGACGATGAAGGCGTAGCCGTCCTCGTCGATCCGGGCCGCGTCCCCGGTGCGGAACCATCCGTCCGTGAAGGAGGCGGCCGTCTCCTCGGGCAGTCCCCAGTAGCCGGGCATGACGTGCGGGCCGCGGACGACGACCTCGCCGGTCTCCCCGACGTCGACCGGCGACATGTCGGGCCGTACGACCTTCACATCGCTGAAGAAGTGCGGCACGCCCGCGGAGCCCGCCTTGCTGACCGCGTGTTCGGCGTCCAGGAAGAGCGTGCCGGGGGCCGCCTCCGTCATGCCGTACCCCTGGAGGAAGGTCAGCCCCCGCTCCTGGAACCTGGCGATGAGCGGAGTCGGGACCGGGGAGCCGCCGCACGTGAGGATGCGCAGCGAGGACAGGTCGGCGCCGGCCCAGCGCTCGTGCCGGGCCACCTGGTCGAACATGGTCGGCACCCCGAACATGAACGTGATCCCGTGCTGTTCGATCAGGTCGAAGGTGGCCGACGGGTCGAAGGCCTCGACCAGGACACAGGTGCCGCCCTTGAGCAGCACGGGCAGCGTGAGCATGTTCAGCCCTGCCGTGTGGAACAGCGGGGCGGAGACCAGGGCGCGCTCGTCGGCGATCAGATCGTGGTCGACCAGGACGTTGAACGCGTTCCAGATCAGGTTGCCGTGGGTGAGCATCGCACCCTTGGGGCGGCCCGTCGTGCCGGAGGTGTACATGATGATGCAGGTGTCGTCGGGTGTGACGGGCTGGTCGATCGGCTCGTCCTCGGCCCCGGCGAGCAGCGCCTCGTACTCGGCGCCGACCTCGACGTACGTCCGGACGTCCGTGTTGCCCGGCAGTCCGGCGACGAGCCCGGCGTGCGAGGGCCCGTACACGAGCGCCTTGGCTCCGGAGTCGGCGAGCTGGTAGGCGATCTCGGGACCGGCGAGGCGGGTGTTGAGCGGTACGAACACCGCGCCGAGCGTGCCGGACGCGAACAGCGTCTCCAGGTAGGAGGGGTGGTTGGGGCCCAGATAGGCGATCCGGTCACCGCGCCGGATCCCCGCGCCGCGCAGCGCGTGGGCGAGGCGGGTGGTGCGCTCGTACAGGTCGGCGTACGTGAGCGTGGTGTCGCCGTGGATCAGGGCGGTGCGGTGCGGGGTCTTGCGGGCCCGGCGGGCGGGCCAGGACCCCAGTCCCTCATTGCGCATCGGTCTGCCCCTGTCCGTCATTGCACATGGGAGAGCACATGGGTGCCCCTTACGGTGTGGTCAGCCCGAGCAGGCGGGCGGCGTTCTCCTTGAGGATCTTCGGCTTGACCTCGTCCTTGATCGTCAGCTTCTCGAAGTCCGCGAGCCAGCGGTCGGGGGTGAGGACGGGGTAGTCGGAGCCGAACAGCACCTTGTCCTTGAGCAGCGTGTTCGCGTACTGGACGAGCTGCGGCGGGAAGTACTTCGGCGACCAGCCGGAGAGGTCGATGTGGACGCCCGGCTTGTGGGTGGCCACGGCGAGCGCCTCGTCCTGCCAGGGGAAGGACGGGTGCGCCAGGATGATCTTCAGATGCGGGAAGTCGGCGGCGACGTCGTCCACGTGCAGGGGGTTCGAGTACTTGAGCCGGATCCCGCCCCCGCCGGGCACTCCGGCGCCGATCCCCGTCTGTCCCGTGTGGAAGAGGGCGATGGTGCCGGTCTCCTCGATGACCTCGTACAGGTCGTAGGCCACCGCGCGGTCGTTGGGGAAGAAGCCCTGGACGCTGGGGTGGAACTTGAAGCCCTTGACCCCGTACTCCTCGACCAGGCGCCGGGCCTGCTTGACCCCGGCCCTGCCGCGGAAGGGGTCGATGGAGGCGAAGGGGATCAGCACGTCCGCGTTGGCGGCCGCGGCCTCGGCGACCTCCTCGTTCGGGACGGGCTCGGTGCCGGTCGCGGACTCGGCGTCCACCGTGAAGATCACGGCGGCCATCTTCCGCTCCCGGTAGTAGGCGGCCGTCTCCTCCAGGGTGGGCTTGCGCTTGCCCTCGACCTTGAAGTACGCGGACGACGCGTCGTGCAGGTCGTCGGACAGGGACGACGTGCCCTTCCTGGAGGAGACCTCGGCGTGCGTGTGCACGTCGATGGCCACCAGTTCGTCGACGTTCATCGCGCCTGCCATCACGCCTCCGGGAACTTCGGGGCGGGGACACCCACGGTCTGCGGCTCGGCGCCCAGCGAGGTGGGCCAGACGTCGGCGAGCGCCTCCGGGGTCCAGCCGCCGTCCGCGTACGCCGCCTTGATCTCCTGCGGATGCGACCAGAGTGCCACCTTGTCGCCGCCGATGCCGATGGCCTGGCCGGTGACGCCACGGGCGGCCTCGGAGGCGAGGAAGGGGATCAGGCCGGCGCAGTCCTCGGGGGTGCCGAAGCCCTCGCCCTTGCGGAGGAAGTCGGGGAACGGCTTGCCCTCGCGCAGGGCCTCGACGTACGGCGCGAAGACCGGGATGGTCTCGGTCATGGCGGTGGCGGCGATCGGGACGATCGCGTTGACGGTGATGTTCGCGCGGCCCAGCTCCATCGCCCAGGTGCGGGCCATGGCGGCGATGCCCGCCTTCGCGGCCGAGTAGTTCGTCTGGCCGAAGTTGCCGCGCTGGCCGGCCGGGGAGCCCACCAGGATCAGGGTGCCGCCCTCGCCCTGCTCGCGCATGCGTACGGCGGCGGCGCGGGCGCAGGTGAAGGTGCCCTTGAGGTGCGTGGTGATCACCGCGTCGAAGTCGTCGTCGGACATCTTCCACAGCACCTTGTCACGCAGGATTCCCGCGTTGGTGACCAGGACGTCCAGCCGCCCGAACTCCTCCACCGCGCGGTTGACCAGCCGGTCCGCCGCCTCGGACGTACCGACCGGGACCACCTCGGCCACTGCCTTGCCGCCGGCCTCGGTGATGGTCTTCACGGCCTGCTCGGCCACGGCCTCGTCGATGTCGTTGACGACCACGGCGGCTCCGTGGGAGGCCAGGGCCTGCGCGTAGGCCAGGCCGAGGCCACGGCCGCTGCCGGTCACGACGGCGACCTTGCCGGTGAGATCGATGCTGGGCACGAGGGGGTCCCTTCGAACGAGGAGTGCTGCTGCCGACCGGGCCAAGGCCTCGGCCACTAGATCGAAGCTAAGGACAATCATTGTTGTCGTCAATAGTTGTTGCGGTGTCGACAGTGCGGCATGCTGGAGTCAGACGTACGAACCGCCCCACCGGGGCCCTGCCCAGGGAGCCAGCCATCGCAGGCCAGCAGCACGCCGCAGACCAAGCCGTGGGCCCTGCCCTCATCGACGCGCAGGAGCCGTGGATGCGCGCACTGCACGCGGACACGGGCTATCTGCTGTACCGGCTGGGCCTGCGGTCGGGGCAGTTGTTCAACGCGTTCCTCCAGGAGTCGGGGCTGCGGCTGCGCCACTACGCGCTGCTGCGGTTCCTGGCCACGTCCGAAGGCGCGCTCCAGCGTGAGCTGAGCTCTCGGCTGGGCTACGACCCGAGCGCGATCGTGGGACTGGTCGACGACCTGGAGAAGCTCGGGTTCGCCGAGCGGCGCCCGTCGCCCGACGACCGCCGCAGCCGTATCGTCGTCCTGACGGCCGACGGCCGGGCGTTCCTGCGCGACACCGACGAGGCCGGGCTGCGGGCCACGAACACGCTGCTCGAGGCCCTCGATCCGGCCGAGCGGGACACCCTCCACACGCTGTTGCAGAAAGTCGCCGAGACCGAGCTGAGCTGAGCCCGGCGCGCGCCACGGTCCGGGCACCGCGGTCCGGGCACCGCGGGCTGCGGGCCGCGAAGCGGCCGAGCAGAGCCCGGGCGAGGCGGCCGAGCAGAGTCCGAGCAACCGGTCGGGCAGAGCCCGAGCAGAGACAGAGCCGATGCCATGCCGATGACCGCCGACGCCGTCCCGTCCCCGACGCCCCCACCGTCGTCGTCACCGCGGTCCCCCTCTCTCCGGTACTCGTCGACGCCGTCGTCCTCGCCCAGGCCGTCACCCTCGCCGTCGACGTCTCCGTCCACGTCGCCCCCGTCCGCCCGGTCCGCGCCCGACCGGCTGCTCGCCGTGCTCGCCGCCTTCGACCACGACCACCCGGCGCTCTGTCTCACCGACATAAGCCGCCGGGCCGGACTCACGCTCACCACGACCCACCGGCTGGTGGGCGCGCTCACCCAGTGGGGCGCCCTGGAGCGGGACGAGGACGGCGTCTACCACGTGGGGCTGCGGCTCTGGGAGATCGCGGCCCTCGCCCCACGCGGGCTGGCGCTGCGGCAGATAGCGCTGCCGTATCTGGAGGACCTGTACGAGGCGACGCACGAGAACGTGCAGCTGGCGGTGCGGGACGGCAGCGAGGTCGTCTACATCGAGTGGCTCTCGGGCCGCTCGGCGGTCGGGGTCCACATCCGCGTGGGCGCCCGCTGGCCGCTGCACGCCACGGGCGTCGGCCTCGCCCTGCTCGCCCACAGCGACCCCGAGTTCCAGGAGCAGTACTGCGCGGGACCGCTGGCCGCCTTCACGCCGTACACGATCACCGACGGAGCCCGCCTCCGGCGCATGCTCGCCGAGGTCCGGCGCTCGGGCGTCGCCGTGAGCAGCCGCCAGGTCACGGACGACGCCCTGTCGGTGGCCGCCCCGGTCCGCGGCCAGGACGGCACGGTCGTCGCCGCCGCCTCGGTCGTCGTGCCTCAGCTGGGAGCCCAGGTCCCGGTGCTGGTGCCCGCGGTACGGCTGGCGGCGCGGGGTATCTCACGGGCTCTGGGGTGGCAGCCGGAGACGGCGGGCTAGGTGTGCTGTTCGGGGACCTGGGTGGGTGCTCCGCCACTGGGCGCGTTACGGGCATACGTGACGTGGTAGCGCAGATGCGTGACGTGCGGCGAGGCGAGGATTCTGGTCCGCTCCAGCTCGATGTGTTCCGTCCCCAGATGATCGAACAGCCGACGGCCTTCGCCCATCAGCACCGGCGCGATCTGCAGGTTGATCTCATCAAGGAGCTCGGCTCTGAGCGCCTGCTGAGCGATGTCCGCACCCATCAGCGTGACGTCCTTCCCGTCCGCCGCCGCTTCTGCCTGCCGAAGCGCACTTTGCACATCACAGGTGAGGAAGGTGAAGGACCCGTTCTTCATGACCAGTCGGTCTCGAGGGTCGTGGGTCAGCACGAAGCACGGCACCGGGAAGGGCGTGTCCTGCCACACCTCGACACCGACATCGAATGTTCTTCTGCCCAGTACGACGGCACCCGTTGAAGCCGAGACTTCCTGTGCCACTGCGGCGTCGACGTCACTGGTCGACGCGTTGAAGATCCATTCATGCAGCCGCAGACCACCCCGGCCCATGGGATGTTCGACGCTGATGTCCGGACCGGCCATGAAACCGTCAAGTGACATGGTGGCGTTGAGGACCACACTCATGGAACGAGCACCTCTCTCCGGGAATTTGCCTGGCCTACACCGAAGTCAGACCGTTCGGCGATGCCAAACTCATCTGCCTCCGCCAGTGCAGCGGCTCTATTCCGCGACCGCCTGGGCCGCGTACGTCACCGCCGCCCCCGCGTGGGTGGCCGTCCCCCGGCAGGTGAGCCAGCCGCGCCCGGCCTCCGCGGCGGGGGTGACCGTCCAGCGGACGGCGAGCCGGCCGCCCGCGGGGACCCGGTCCGCGATCAACGGGTCGAGCGCGCGTACCTGCCAGCGGTCCGGTGCCCGGAGGTCGAGCCGGGCGGCGGTCCAGGGCCGGGAGGAGCCGTTGGCGAGGGTGGCGGTCACCAGGAACCGCCCGTCCTCGCGGCTCACGTGGAGCGTGACGCCGAAGGGCCTGCGGTCGTACGTCTCGGCCCAGGACTCGCGCATCAGGCGGACCAGCGCGTCGGCCTCCTTGGGCCGCGCCGCCGCGAGGTCGTCCTGCTCCCCGGGGTCCCTGGCCAGGTCGTACAGCTCGACCTGCCAGCGGTCGTCGGGCACCCGTCTGTCCTGGCCGGGCGCGAAGCGCACCGCCTTCCAGTCGCCGCGGCGCACGGCCTCGGCGAGCTGCCGCGCCCGGCCGCCGTCGACGGCGTCGGCGCGCGGGGTGACCCCGCTGTGGTTGCGGTGGAAGTACAGGTGGTCGTGGCGAGGGGCGGGCGCGGTGTCCGCGCGGCCGCGCAGCAGCGGGGCGGCCGAGAGGCCGTCGATGTCCGACGGGACGGGCGCGCCCGCGAGTTCGGCCAGTGTCGGCAGCAGGTCGATGAGCGGGGTCGGCCGGTCGGTGGTGCCGGACGGGACGCGCCCTCGCGACCAGGCGATGAGCGGGACGCGGATGCCGCCCTCGTACAGGTTGCGCTTGTAGCCGCGCAGCGGGCCGTTGCCGTCGAAGAGGTCGGGGTCGGTACCTCCCTCCTCGTGCGGGCCGTTGTCGCTGGTGACCAGGACGAGGGTGCGTCCGGCGAGACCGTGGTCGGTGAGCCGGTCGACGACCCTGCCGACGAGGGTGTCCAGCGAGGACACCTGGGCGGCGTGCGCCTTGTCGGCGTGGGTCCAGGGCTCGTCCGCGTACGGGCCGAGGTCCGGGGCACGGCTGGGGGCGTGCGGGACGGTCGGGGCGAGGTAGAGCAGGAACGGCTCGTCCTTGTGCGCGTCGATGAAGTCGAGCGAGCGCTGCTGGATGAGGTCGGGCGCGTACACCTCGCGGGCACCGTCCCGGTTCTCGGGGATCTCCTGGCGGGTGCCGTTCTCCCACAGGTGGTCCGGGTAGTACTGGTGGGCGTGGCGGTGGGTCAGATAGCCGTAGAACTGCTCGAACCCCCGTGAGTTGGGGTGGCTCGGCTGGTCCGGCTCCTCGGGGCCGAAGCCCCACTTGCCCATGAGTCCGGTGCGGTAGCCGCGGGCCCGCAGCGCCTCCGCGAAGGTGAAGTCCCGCTCGGTGAGGGCGCTCCGCCCGCCGGCCCGCGGGTTCTCCCGTACGGTCGCGTGGCCGCTGTGCAGTCCGGTGAGCAGGGAGCAGCGCGAGGGGGCGCAGACGGGTGCGGCGGCGTAGGCGTCGGTGAACCGGAGCCCTTCGGCGGCCAGGGCGTCGAGACGGGGCGTGCGGATCAGCTTCTGCCCGTACGAGCCGAGCTCGCCCCAGCCGAGGTCGTCAGCGAGGACCACGACGAAGTTGAGCGCCTGCGCCTTGGGGCGGGCGGCGGGCACGATCGAGGCGGAGGGCCGGGG
>NZ_VJZE01000292.1 GCF_009377205.1 Streptomyces phyllanthi | reverse complement strand
CCCCTACACCGGAGGCGCCCCGTACGGGTTCTGCAGCTGATGCTGCTGCTCGTACGGATCGGGATCACGAGGCCCGAACAACCCCGTGACCCCCAGATGCATCACCAACGTGGCCAGCGGCCAGGCAAGCAGCGCCCCCTTCGCGCCAAGCTCCAGAGGTGCGGAAAAGGTCACCCCCTCGCCCACTTCCCTGGCCCGCGCCGCGACATCCTCCGCGGGCCCCAGCCAGACCCCGAGCCGCCACGCCAGCAACGACCCCAGCAGCCCCCCGACCGCCAGCGCCACCACCAACGGCACGCCCCCACGCCGCCGCACCAGGAACACGACCAGCGCGCTCACGGCCCCGAAGGCCAATGCGAGCAGCACGAACGTCCCGTCCACCCCGATGGCCTGCTCCCCCTCGGTGTCCCGCAGGTACACCGCGTCACCATCGGAGACCAACGGCACCTGCGGCGCCAGCCACCACCACAACACCCCGAGCAGCACTCCGGTGAGCGCCACCCCCACCGTGATGATCGCGGCCTCCCGCACTTCGGTCTTCATCCCGGGACCGTCCTCTTCATACGTGACGTCATGAGCGGCGGGAGCCACTAATCCGGGAGCGGGCGGAGCCTGCCAGTCCTTGTGCAGGGACGGGCCGTGCGGGGACTGGCCGTTCGAGGAAGGGCCGTACGGAGACGAGCCGTGCGAGGGAGGATTCTGCGGAGACTGTCCGTGCGGCGGCGGGGGAGTCAGCGGTGCGGTCACCCTGACATGGTGCCAGGCGCACCTGGCCGACGTGTCATCGGACCGCGGCCCGCCGGTACGCCCATGTCGCGACCGCCAGCGAGGCCACCCCGACTCCCGCGCACACGGCCAGGTCACCGAGCACGACCGCCCAGTCCGGGTCGCCCCCGAAGGTCCGCGCGAACGCCTCCACCCCGTATGTCGACGGCAGCAGATCACGGGCGAACTGCACCACACCCGGCATCCGGTCCTCGGGCAGCACCCCGAGCAGCAGTGCGGCCGACATGCCCAACTGCCCCAGCAGCGTGGCCAGTTCCGGCCGCGGGGCCAGCAGCCCCAGCGCCGCCCCCAGCCCGGCGAGAGCGGCCCCCGCGAGCGGGATCACCGCGACGAGCACCCACAGGTGCGCCAGCGGCAGCCCGAAGAGCACGCACCCGAAGACGGCGACCACCACCGTCCCCGGCACGGTGAAGGACGCGTACGCCCCCGCCGCGCCCAGGACGACCGCCGCGGGCGGCACCGGCAGCGTCGCGTAGTGATCCAGTCCCCCACTGGCCCGTAGCTGCCCGAAGTACTGGGCGAGCAGGTTCAGCGCCACGAAGGCGACCACGAGCACGGACGACCCGGCGACCACGGCCCGGGCCGCGGCCCCGCCGTCCACGACGCCCCGCATCAGGATCATGATCCCGATCGACTGGAAGGTCGCCACGAACAGCAGCGGGATCCGTGCGACGCGCGCCCGCGAGAGCTGCGCCCGGTACACGGCGGCGAGCGACGGCCACAGCCGCGCCCGCGGTCCGAGCGCGGCCGGGGCCTCCTCGGCACGCTCCTCCACGGCCAGGGCTCCGCCCGGCAGAACCTCCGCGGGTACGACACTCACGTCGAGCTGCTCCTCTTCGCTCCGGCTGCCGCCCAGTCTCGTACGGCTGCGGCCGCGGTTGCGTTCACGCCTTCACCAGCCCCTGCCCGTTGCCGCCCAGGGCCAGGTACACGTCCTCCAGGCTCGGCGTGGCGAGCGTGAAGTCGTCCAGAGCCACGAAGGCCGCGCCCCCGGTGACGGTGGCCACGACCGCGCGGGCCTCCTCGGGGGCGAGCCGCAGCGTCCAGCGGCGCCCGGACTCGACGGCCCGGGAGCGCAGCGCGGCGACCTCCGGGACGTCCAGCGGGGCCCGCTCGCGCCACACCAGGTCGACGCGCACCTCGCCCGCGACCTTCTCCTTGAGCCCGGCGGGGGTGTCGCAGGCGATGACCCGCCCCTTGTCGAGGACGGCGACCCGGTCGAGCACGGTCTCCGCCTCGATGACGTTGTGGGTGACGAGCAGGACGGTGGTGCCGCGTTCGGCCCGGCGCCGGTCGACGGCGGCCCACACGGCCCGGCGGGCGACGGGGTCCATGCCGGTGGTCGGCTCGTCGAGGACCAGCAGGGGCCGCTCACCGACGAGGGCGGCGGCGAAACAGGCCAGCCGCCGCTGTCCGCCGGACAGCTTCCTGATCGGCCGCGGGGCCAGGTCCGTGAGCCCCAGCTCCTCCAGTACGGCGTCCCGCTCGTCCCTGGCCTGCCGCACGTCGAGCCCGCGCAGTCGCCCGGTGGTCTCCGCGGCCAGCGACACGGTCAGGTCGTCCAGCGCGGTCGATTCCTGCCCGAGGTAGGCGAGGATCCGCGCGGCCCGCTCCGGGTGCCGCACGATGTCGTGGCCGAGGATCTCGACCGTGCCGTCGTCCGGCCGCATCAGCCCGGTGAGCTGCCGAACCAGCGTGGACTTCCCGGCCCCGTTCGGCCCGAGCAGACCGAAGATCTCGCCGCGCCGCACCTGGAGTCCGACCTGGTCGTTGGCCCGCACCTCGGGTGTCGCCGGCACTCCGCGCCTGGCCCGCACCGCCGGATACGTCTTCGTCAGCCCCCGCACCGCGCACACGACATCCCGGCCATGTCGACTGCCGTGTTCCGTGCGCGTACTCACGAGGCACGAGCCTACGGGGTCCCACGACCGGACCATCGCCCGGGGCGCCCGATGCACACACATCCGATGCCACCGGATGATCGGCGGGCCCCCAGGGCTCACCCACCCTCACGATCCACCACGACGGCGGTCAGCCACACACCGGGCTCCTGGGCGCTGTGGGGGCGCCGTCGCCCCGCTCGCCTCCCGCCGTCATCCCCCACTCAGCCCTCCGGCAGAACCCGGCTCACCGCTCCGGCAGAACCCCGCTCACCCCTCCGGCAGAACCCCGCTCACTCCCCGGCAGGGGCATGCTCGGCCCCCGTCCGGGCGTCGATCTCACGCCAGAACCCGGCCCGGATGGCATACCGGTCGTGCTCGTCGATCTGGTCGTCCTTGTGGGCGAGCAGTCCGAACCGGGCGGCGTAGCGCAGCAGCTCCCCGTCCACCCGGTGGGGGATCCGCGGATACATGCCGGACAGCTTCTGCAGAAGTGTCTGGTCGGTCAGCCGCGACATCCACCTCCGTGCGAACACCTGTCCCACCTCGAACGGGTCGCCACCGACCGTGGTGATGTCCTCCTCGCGGTCGGCCCACCGCTGCTCGGCCGTGGTGAGCTGGGCCAGCGTCGGCATGGACGCGGCCTCGGACGGCTCGGCGACCGCCCCGGGCCGCTCCACCCAGCCCTTGTCGGACGACCACCGCAGCGTGGCGTTCGCGGGATGCTGCACCGTCTGCGCGCCGGCCGTCCGCATGGCCGCGAGGTCCTTCGGTGTCGGCACCCCCTTGGACGCCGGCCCCCGCTCCTCCGTCCCGTTGCGCGCGACGGCGGCCGCCGGCACGTGCTCCGCCTCCTCGGCCCCCCGCTCGGACGCGGCGAGCGCCGAGTCCGGCAGCGGCGCCGACAGGATCGCGGCGATCTCGGGCAGCGGCACCGGCGGCGGCGCGCACACCCCGCCGAGCTCCTTGGCCCGTACGGCCTGGATGATCCACGCCCGGTCCAGCACACGCCGCTCGTCGGCCTCGGCGACCAGGTCCTCGGACTGGTTGTAGTCACCGTCCGCGGCCTGTACGGCCCACAGGTGGACGGCGACCCCGTGCTCCTTGGCGGCCATCATGCCCGGCAGCAGATCCCCGTCACCGGTCACGAGCACCACGTCGGAGCAGGCCCGGTTGCGCGCCAGTTCGGTGAGCTCGGCGTGCATGGCCGCGTCCACGCCCTTCTGGGCCCACCGCCCGTCGCTGCGGGTCAGCGCGCCGAGCCGTACGGTCACCCGCGGCATCACCCGGAGCCTGCGGTGCTCCGGCTGCGGTACACGGTCAGGGGCGCCGTCGAACCAGTAGATGCGCAGCAGCGGCTGCTGCGTGTCCGACTCGGCGCGCTCCCGCAGGCCCTGGATGAGGGCGGCGTGGTCCACGGTGATCCGGGAGCGTGAGGGTTCCCCGGCGAGAAGGCTGGCGGCAGCCCCGAGCAGATACCCGGCGTCCACCAGGACGATGCAGCGGTCCACTCGATCCACCCTCTCTCCGGGAGGTTTGCTTCGGGCTTCCTTCGAGTCTGCCCGACCTCACGGAGGTTAACGGCCGGAACTCGATCACCGGCGTGGCGCAACGTGCGACCGCCCTCCGCCGGACCGTGTCACGCACCGTGATTCTCCGACATGCACGACTTGTCCGCCCATGTGAATCTGGTCGCGATCCTGACCCCCAGCCCCACAGGAGGCGGAACACCATGGCCAAGAACAAGAACCGCAAGCAGGCCGACCGCCAGAGCCGCACCTCGCGACCCGAGCACATGGAGGAGCAGGACGGGCGAAGTCCCATGGAGACGCAGCAGACGTCCATAGCGCAGCCCCAGGGCAATCCGGCCGACGTCGCCCGCAAGAAGCAGAAGAGCTTCGGCCACAACTGACGCGGGGCACCGGCGGCCGACCCCCGGGGACAACAGCGAGGGGCGCTTCCCATGGCGGAAGCGCCCCTCGCGCACGTCACTACGCGGTGTCCGGACGCGGTGTCCGGCCTGCCCCGGTGCCGGGTCCTCAGCCCGCCAGGCAGGACGGGCCCAGCAGCACCTTGAGATCACCGAACAGGGCGGGGTCCGGCTTCACCCGGTGCCGGTCGAGCCTCAGCACCGTCGTCTTGCGCGGCCCCTGGAGCTTGATCCGCACCTCGCTCTCGCCCTTGTGGTGACTGAGGATCTCGCCGAGGCGGCTGACCATCGGCGGGGTGATCCTCGTGGCCGGGATGGTGAGGATCACGGGGGCGTTGGTGCCCGCGTTGGACAGGTCGGGGACCTGCAGCTCCATCGCGACCAGCCGCGGCACGTCCTCGCGCTTGTCGAGTCGTCCCTTGACGAAGACGACCGCGTCCTCGACGAGCTGGGTCGACACCAGCTGGTAGGTCGCCGGGAAGAACATGCACTCGATGGAGCCCGCGAGGTCCTCCACCGTGGCGATCGCCCAGGCGTTGCCCTGCTTGGTCATCTTGCGCTGGAGGCCCGAGATGATGCCGCCGATGGTGACGACCGCGCCGTCCGCGTGCTCCCCTCCGGTGAGCTGGGCGATACCCGCGTCGGCCTTGTCGGACAGTACGTGCTCCAGCCCGAAGAGCGGGTGGTCGGAGACGTACAGACCGAGCATCTCCCGCTCCTGGGCGAGCAGATAGGTCTTGTCCCACTCGTCGTCGGTGAACTGCACGTCGAGTCCGAAGCCGGGCTCGCTGGACTCCTCCTCGCCCATGCCGCCGAAGAGGTCGAACTGGCCCTCGGCCTCCTTGCGCTTGACCGCGACCACGTTGTCGATCATGGGCTCGAACTGCGCGGTGAGGCCCTTGCGGGTGTGCCCCATCGTGTCGAACGCGCCCGCCTTGATCAGCGACTCCGTGGTGCGCTTGTTGCAGGCGACGGCCTCGACCTTGTCGAGGTAGTCGGGGAAGGAGGCGTACTTCCCCTTGGCCTTGCGGCTGCGGATGATCGACTCGACGACGTTCGTCCCCACGTTACGGACGGCCGAGAGGCCGAAGAGGATCACGTCGTCGCCCTGTGCGGCGAAGTTCTGCTCGGACTCGTTCACATTGGGCGGCAGCACCTTGATGCGCATGCGCCGGCACTCGTTGAGGTAGACCGCCGACTTGTCCTTGTCGTCCTTGACCGAGGTGAGCAGCGCGGCCATGTACTCGGCGGGGTAGTTCGCCTTCAGATACGCGGTCCAGTACGAGACCAGTCCGTACGCGGCCGAGTGGGCCTTGTTGAAGGCGTAGCCGGCGAACGGGACCAGCACGTCCCACAGGGCCTGGATCGCCTCGTCGCTGTAGCCCTTCTTGCGGGCGCCGTCCTGGAAGAGGACGAAGTTCTTCGCCAGCTCCTCGGGCTTCTTCTTGCCCATCACGCGGCGGAGGATGTCGGCCTCGCCGAGCGAGTACCCGGCGATGATCTGGGCGGCCTTCTGCACCTGCTCCTGGTAGACGATCAGGCCGTAGGTGACGGCCAGGACCTCTTCGAGAGGCTCCTCCAGCTCCTTGTGGATCGGTGTGATCTCCTGGCGGCCGTTCTTGCGCTCCGCGTAGTTGATGTGCGAGTTCATGCCCATCGGGCCCGGCCGGTAGAGGGCCGACACGGCGGAGATGTCCTCGAAGTTGTCGGGCTGCATCTGGCGGAGCAGCGAGCGCATCGGGCCGCCGTCGAACTGGAAGACGCCGAGGGTGTCACCGCGGCAGAGCAGTTCGAAGGTCTTGGGGTCGTCCAGCGGGAGGGAGAGCATCTCCAGGTCGACGCCCTTGTTGGCCTTCACCATCTTGATGGCGTCGTCCATGATCGTGAGGTTGCGCAGGCCCAGGAAGTCCATCTTCAGCAGGCCCAGCGACTCGCACTGGGGGTAGTCCCACTGGGTGATGGTCACGCCGTCGGTGTGCCGCACCCAGATGGGGGCGTGGTCGACGATGGGTTCGCTGGACATGATCACGCCGGCCGCGTGCACACCCATCTGCCGGACGAGGCCCTCGACGCCCTTGGCGGTGTCGATGACCTTCTTCACGTCCGGTTCGTTCTCGTACATCGACCGGACCTCGCCCGCCTCCGAGTAGCGGGGGTGCGAGGGGTCGGTGATGCCGTTGAGGTCGATGCCCTTGCCGAGGACGTCGGCGGGCATGGCCTTGGTGATGCGGTCGCCCATCGCGTACGGGTAGCCCAGGACGCGCGCGGAGTCCTTGATCGCGTTCTTGGCCTTGATCTTGCCGTACGTGCCGATCATGGCGACCTTGTCGGCGCCGTACTTCTCGGTCACGTACCGGATCACCTCGACGCGCCGGCGCTCGTCGAAGTCGATGTCGACATCGGGCATGGAGACGCGCTCGGGGTTGAGGAACCGCTCGAAGATCAGGCCGTGCGGGATGGGGTCGAGGTCGGTGATGCCCATGGCGTACGCGACGATCGAGCCGGCCGCGGAGCCTCGGCCGGGGCCGACCGCGATGCCGTTGTTCTTGGCCCACATGATGAAGTCGGCGACCACGAGGAAGTAGCCCGGGAACCCCATCTGGATGATGACGTCCATCTCGTACTCGACCTGCTTCTGACGGTCCTCGGGGACGCCGCCCGGGAAGCGGCGCTCCATGCCGCGGCGGACCTCCTCCTTGAACCAGGTGACCTCGGTGTAGCCCTCGGGGATGTCGAACTTGGGCATCAGGTCGCGCTTCTCGAACATGCCCGTGGTGTCGATCTGCTCGGCGACCAGGAGCGTGTTGGCGCAGCCCTCCTGCCAGGCGTCCGAGGAGTCGATGGCGTACATCTCGTCCGTGGACTTCAGGTAGTAGCCGGTGCCGTCGAACTTGAAGCGGTCGGGGTCGGAGAGGTTCTTGCCGGTCTGGATGCACAGCAGGGCGTCGTGGGCGGTCGCCTCGTGCGCGTACGTGTAGTGCGAGTCGTTCGTCACCAGCGGCGGGATGCCGAGCTTCCTGCCGATGTCCAGCAGACCGTCGCGGACCCGGCGCTCGATGTCGATGCCGTGGTCCATCAGCTCCAGGAAGTAGCGGTCCTTGCCGAAGATGTCCTGGTACTCGGCGGCCGACTTCAGCGCCTCGTCGTACTGACCGAGCCGCAGCCGGGTCTGGAGCTCGCCGGAGGGACAGCCGGTGGAGGCGATGAGCCCCTCGGACCACTGGGAGATGGTCTCCTTGTCCATACGGGGCCACTTCTGCAGCCAGCCCTCGGCGTACGCGTCCGAGGAGAGCTTGAAGAGGTTGTGCAGTCCCGTCCTGTTCGCCGCCCAGATCGTCTTGTGCGTGTAACCACCGGAACCGGACACGTCGTCCCGCTTCTGGTGCGGCTGGCCCCACTGGATCTTGCGCTTGTTGCGCCGGGACTCGGGGGCGACGTACGCCTCGATCCCGATGATCGGCGTCACGCCCGCGCCCTTGGCGGTGTGGAAGAAGTCGTACGCCCCGTGCAGGTTGCCGTGGTCGGACATGGCGATGTGGGTCATGCCCATCTCGTTGCACGCCTTGAACATGTCCTTGAGCCGCGCGGCACCGTCCAGCAGCGAGTACTGGGTGTGGACGTGCAGGTGCGTGAACGGCGGCTTTGACACGGCTTCGGCCTCCAGGGAGAAGAGCGGTCGACGGCAGTCCGACGGGCTGGGGGCAGTCCGGCGGACAGCGTCGAAGTCTATGCCTCGCGACTGACACTCACAGGCCTGTCCCCCGTACCTTCATCCGGGGGCGCGGGCACTCCCGCGTACCGTCGGGCGTTGGACGGGGGGCCGGGGATCCGGTCCCTGTCGGACGGCCCGTCCGTCAACCATGTCACGCACCACCACCCGCACCAGGAGGCACCCAGCGATGCCGGTTCCGCAGCTCAGCGCCGAGCAACGCGGCGAGCAGATCCTCGCCGTCTTCGACACCGCATTCGGCGAGCTCCTGGCCGCCGACCCGGCCGCGTTCCGCGTGAAGTTCCGGAAGATGGCCGCGTCCGCCTTCGCCTTCTACCGGGGCACGGCGTGCCTCTTCTACCACGACCTCGACGCGGAGCACGCGGGACGGGGAGACGGGGACATACTCCACGGGCGGTACCTGGACGACCGCACCTCGCGCGTGTGGATCCACGGCGACCTGCACGCGGAGAACTTCGGCACGTACATGGACGCGACGGGCCGCCTGATCTTCAACGTGAACGACTTCGACGAGGCGTACGTCGGCCCCTTCACCTGGGACCTGAAGCGCTTCGCGGCCTCCGTGGCGCTGATCGGGTACGCGAAGGCGCTCAGCGACGAGCAGATCACGGAGCTGGTGACGATCTACGCGGGCGCGTACCGCGAGCGGATCCACGCCGTCGCGACCGGCGCCAAGAGCGACGAGGTGCCGCCGTTCACGCTGGACACCGCCCAGGGCCCGCTGCTGGACGCGCTGCGCGACGCCCGCTCGCTGACCCGGTTCGGGCTGCTCGAGTCGATGACGGAGATCCGTGACTTCGAGCGCCGCTTCGCGTCCGGCGGCGGCTCCATCGAGCTGGACGCGGCCACCCGGTACAAGGTGCTGGCGGCCTTCGACGGCTATCTGGAGACGCTTCCGGAGTCGTCGCTGACCCGCCCGGACTCGTACCGGGTGAAGGACGTCGTCGGCCGCCGCGGCATCGGCATCGGCTCGGCGGGCCTGCCGTCGTACAACATCCTGCTCGAGGGCAACAGCGACGCCCTGGAGAACGATGTGGTGATCTACATCAAGCAGGCCCAGACCCCGGCCGTCTCCCGCCACATCACGGACGAGGCGATCCGTGCCTACTTCCAGCACGAGGGCCACCGCACGGTGATCTCGCAGCGCGCCCTCCAGGCGCACGCCGACCCGTGGCTGGGCTGGACGGAGCTGGACGGCGCGGGCCAGCTGGTCGCCGAGGTGTCGCCGTACGCGGTCGACCTGGACTGGGGCGACATCGACGACCCGGAGGAGATCGCCGCCGTGGTCGCCGACCTGGGCCGGGCGACGGCCACGATGCACGCGGCGGCGGACGACCTGTCCGGCCAGTCCCTGGTGCCGTTCTCCACCGAGCGGGCCATCGACGCGGCGATCGCGGCCGACGAGGACGGCTTCGCGCCCCTCCTGGTGGACTTCGCCCACGCGTACGGTGCACGCGCGCGTGCGGACCACCAGATCTTCGTGGACCTGTTCCGCAACGGCCGGATCCCCGGCCTGTAGACACGAAAGGCGACGTCACGGGGCTCCCTGATCTCATAGGCGATCTCATAGGCACCCTTTAGGCGTTGCTTAAGGGAGTCCGTGGGACACTCTCCAACGCGATGGACATATCCGGGACCCAGTTCAGAGCCGTACGCGCGGCGCTGTTCACGGCACTCGCCGTGACACTCAGCACCGCGTCGCACGTGCTGCTGTCCCGGGTCCCGCTGCCGCTGAGCACCGTCGCCGCGATCGCCGCCGCCGTCTTCCTCGCCGCGTACGCGCTGGCCGGGCGTGAGCGCGGCTTCGGACGGATCGCCGCGCTGCTGGTCCCGCTGGAGCTCGCCGCCGACACGGTGTTCACGGCCGGTCAGCACGCCTGTTACGGCAGGACGGGCGGCCCGGTCGCGGGCCCCCTGCGCCAGGTCGGCCTCGACGTGCTGTGCGGCAGCGGCGTGGGCACCTCCCTGACCCCGGTCACCGGTGACCCCGGCCGGGCGGCCGCGCTCCTCGCCCACGCCGATCCGGCCGCAGCCTGGCTGCTGCTCGCCGCGCATGTCGGCGTGGGGCTCCTCGCGGCCGCCTGGCTGCGGCGCGGTGAGCGGGCGCTGGCCCAGATGCTGGGCGCGGTCGTCGCGGCCGGCTTCCGGCCGCTGCTGCTCGCGGTCGCCGCGGTCACCGTACGGCCCGTGGCGGCGAGGCCCCGGATGCCGCGCTCCGTGCGCCGTACGACCACCGTGCGCACCCTGCTCCTCGCGTACTCCCTGGGACGGCGTGGACCGCCGTGCTCGGTCGCTGTCGCCTGAGCGGCAGCCCGTCGGCGCCTCGCCGCGCCGACAGCGCCTGAGCACAAGCAGTCACCCACACGTATCCCGCGCACGACGTGTGCGCGTCCCACATGGAGATCACCACTATGAGCAAGCGGAACAGCCAGGAGGCGAAGAGGGCGGCCCGTGAGCGGCTGCGCGAGGAGCGCGAGCGCCAGGCCAGGCGCACCAAGGTCAGGCGGCAGGCCGTCGTCGCCGGCTCGATCGTCGCGGTCCTCGCGATAGCGGGCGGCATCGGCTACGCGGTCGTGCAGAACAGCAAGCCCACGGGGTGGGAGCAGGCCGCGAGCGCGAAGGTGGTCGCCCCCGCCAACACGTCGGGCAAGAACGGCACGACCGTGGTGATCGGCGACTCCAAGTCCACGAACACGGTCCACCTCTACGAGGACCCGCGCTGCCCGGCCTGCGCCTCCTTCGAGCAGACCATCGGCGAGACCGTCAACAAGGGCATGGAGGACGGTGACTACAAGCTCTCCTTCACCCTCGGCACCTTCCTCGACGACAGGCTCACCGGCGAGGGCTCCAAGAACGCGCTGAGCGCGCTGGGCGCCGCGCTGAACGTCAGCACCGACGCGTTCCTGGAGTACAAGGCCGCGCTGTACTCGGCGAAGTACCACCCGGAGGAGTCGACCGACGAGTTCGCCGAGGACAGCTATCTGATCAAGGTGGCCGACACGGTCGACGCGCTGAAGAACAACAAGAAGTTCCAGGACGCCGTCGAGAAGGGGACCTACGACGCCTGGGCGATGAGGATGAGCAAGACCTTCGACGACACCGAGGACGTCAACTCGACCCCGACCATCAAGATCAACGACAAGAAGATCGAGAACCCGTCCACCGTCGCCCAGTGGGAGACGGCACTCAAGGACGCGGGCGTCACCAAGTAGCCCGCACGTCGGGCGAGTCGGATGACGAACGGCGGAAGCGCGGGCGAACTCTTCGCGGTTCGCCCGCACTTCGCGTCGCCTGTCTTACCGAATCCCTTACCGGTCAGTAATCTGAGCGGCCGTGACCAGTCGCATCAGACCCCACTCCCACCC
>NZ_VJZE01000291.1 GCF_009377205.1 Streptomyces phyllanthi | reverse complement strand
CCCCTCCCCCTTCGCCCACCTCCGGCACCGGCGCCCGGCTGATGCGCCGCAAGCCCGTGGAACGGCTGGTCGCGGAGGGTGGCCAGGGTGAAGGAGGCAAGCTCCGGCGCTCCCTCGGGCTGTGGCAGCTCACCATGATCAGCATCGGCGCCACGCTCGGCACCGGTATCTTCGTGGTCCTCGGTGAGGCCGTCCCCGACGCCGGCCCAGCCGTCACCCTCGCCTTCGTGATCGCCGGCCTCACCGCCCTGTTCTCGGCCCTCTCGTACGCCGAACTGGCGGGCACCATCCCGGTCTCCGGGTCCTCGTACTCGTACGCGTACGCAACGATGGGCGAACTGATCGCCTGGGTCTGCGGATGGTGTCTGGTCCTGGAGTACGGCGTGTCGGTGGCCGCGGTCGCGGTCGGCTGGGGCGAGTACCTCAACGAGCTGCTCGACGGCGCCCTCGGCGTCACCATCCCCGACGCGCTGTCCGCGCCGCCCGGCGACGGCGGCGTCTTCAACCTGCCCGCGCTGATCGTCGTCCTGCTCGCCATGGTGTTCCTGCTCGGCGGTGCCCGCGAGTCAGCCCGCGCCAACACGATCATGGTGATCGTGAAGATCGCCGCGCTGCTGCTGTTCTGCACGATCGGCGTCCAGGGCTTCCGCTCCGGCAACTACGAGAACTTCATGCCGCTCGGCATGGCGGGTGTCAGCGCGGCCGGGGCCACGCTTTTTTTCTCGTACATCGGCTTCGACGCCGCCTCCACGGCCGGCGAGGAGGCGAGGGACGCGCAGCGCGACCTGCCGCGCGCGATCATGCTCTCGCTGGTCATCGTCACCGCGCTGTACGTCCTCGTCGCCGCCGTCGCCGTCGGGGCGCGCCCCTGGCAGAAGTTCGACGGTTCGGAGGCCGCGCTGGCCGGGATCATGAAGGACGTCACCGGTGGCTCCTTCTGGGGCACGGTGCTCGCGGCGGGCGCGGTCATCGCCATCGCCAGCGTCGTCCTGACCGTGCTGTACGGCCAGACCCGCATCCTGTTCGCCATGTCCCGCGACGGGCTCGTGCCCAAGGTGTTCTCCCGCGTCCACCCGAGGACCGGCACACCCCGCGCCAACACCCTCATCGTGTCCCTCTTCTGCGGTGTGCTCGCCGCCGCCGTCCCGCTCGGCCGGCTCGCCGACGCCACCAGCATCGGGACGCTGTTCGCCTTCGCGCTGGTCAACGTGGCCGTCGTGGTGCTGCGCCGGACCCGCCCGGAGATGCCCCGCACCTTCCGGGTGCCGCTGTCGCCGGTGCTGCCCGCGCTGGGCTTCGCCTTCTGCGTGTGGATGATGGGCAGTCTCGACGCCGTCACCTGGGGGGTGTTCGGGGTCTGGATGGCCGTCGGGCTCGTGTTCTACTTCCTGTACGGCTACCGCCGTTCCCGTCTTGCCACTCCAGAGAAGTGATCCACCCGCAGTGCTGAACGATCTCGACGAACGCATAGTGCACGCCCTCGCCGAGGACGCCCGCCGCTCCTACGCCGACATCGGCCACCTGGTCGGCCTGTCCGCGCCCGCCGTCAAACGGCGCGTGGACCGGCTGCGTGCGACCGGGGCCATCACCGGTTTCACCGTGCGGGTCGATCCCGCCGCGCTCGGGTGGGAGACCGAGGGGTTCGTCGAGATCTACTGCCGCCGGAACACCTCGCCGGAGACGATCCAGCGAGGGCTCGAGCGGTATCAGGAGGTCGTGGCCGCCTCCACGGTCACCGGTGAGGCCGATGCGGTGGTGCAGGTCTTCGCCTCGGACATGCGGCATTTCGAGCGGGTGCTGGAGCGGATCGCGGGGGAGCCGTTCGTGGAGCGGACGAAGTCGGTGCTGGTGCTGTCGCCCCTGTTGCGGAGGTTTTCCTCCGGGGCGCCTGCCTAGTGCTGTGACCGGAAAGGTTCACCGGCTCGCGACGCCCGGCACGGCACCTCGCCGCGGTCTCGCATCACCCGAGTACATCCGGTACGCGGGCGATGCTCCGCCTTGCGATGCTCCCCCACTGCCTGAACGGCGTGGGAGGTGCCCCCAGCACCGGACGCCGCGAGCTTTCCGGCAAACCTTTCCGGCCACAGCACTAGGGGGGAGCGGGGCGTTGCGGTTGTCGGGCGCTGCGGATTTGTTGTGGCCTGCAGCGCGATGCCCTGCCTAATATCGGTCTCATGACCTGGCGACATTGATCCAAGAGCCGTGCCTCCCGAGGGCCGCCTCGGGCGCCGTACATCCGGCGTCCGAACTGTCCCTGCGGGAAGGCCTCATGACACTCTCACCTGCGCGTGTGCCCCTCACCGGTGTCCGCCGGCTGACGGCCACGCTGTACGGCTACTCGTTCCTCGACGACTTCGTCCTGCTCTACCCGGTGTACGCGCTGCTGTTCGCCGACACCGGTCTCTCGGTCTGGCAGATCTCGTCCCTGTTCGTGCTGTGGTCGCTGACGGGCGTCCTCGTCGAGATCCCGTCCGGTGCCTGGGCCGACGCCGTCTCCCGGCGGATGCTGCTGTGGCTTGGGCCGCTGCTCGGCGCCGTCGGCTTCGCCCTGTGGGTGCTCGTGCCCTCGTACGAGGCGTTCGCCGCCGGCTTCGTGCTGTGGGGCGTCCGCGGAGCCCTCGGCTCGGGCGCCCTGGAGGCGCTGGTGTACGAGGAGCTCGACCGGCTCGGCGCGGCCGACCACTACGCGCGCGTCATGGGCCGGGCCCAGGCGGCCGGGCTCGTCGGAGTCGTGGCGGCGATGGGGCTGGCCGGACCGGTGCTCGCGTTCGGCGGATATCCGGCCGTGGGGCTGGCCAGCGTCCTGGCCTGTCTGCTGACCGCAACGGTCGCCGCACGGTTCCCGGAGCACCGGGAGCGGGACACGGACTCCGGCGGCGGCACCGGCTGGGCCGCCACGCTGCGCGCCGGGCTCGCCGAAGCCCGCGGCGACCGTTCCGTACGCGGTGCCCTGCTGCTCGTCCCGGCCGTCACCGCGGTGTGGGGCGCGCTGGACGAGTACACCCCGCTGCTGGTGCGTGACACCGGGGTCGCCGACGGCACCGTTCCCTGGCTGCTGCTGCTCATCTGGGCCGGGGCCACGGCCGGAGGGCTGCTGGCCGGAGCGGGGGAGCGGCTGGGCAACCCCGGGCTGGCCGCGCTGCTCGCGGGCTCCGCGTCGGTCCTGGCCGTGGGGGCGGTGGCGGGGACGCCCGCCGCCGTCGCGCTGGTGGCCCTCGCCTTCGCCGGCTTCCAGCTGGCGAGCGTCCTCGCCGACGCCCGACTGCAGGAGCGCATCCGCGGAACCGGGCGGGCCACGCTGACCTCGGTCGCCGGAGTGGGGACCGACCTGACCACGATCACTGTGTACGGGGCGTACGCGGTGGCCGGGTCGGAAGCCTCGCACGGTGCGGTGTTCGCGCTGTTCGCGGTGCCGTATCTGGTGACCGCGGTGTTGCTGGGGCGCTCTGCCGGAGGTCCGGGGGCCGCGCACCGGCTGTGAGCCGCGGGTGGTCCACGGCTTGCCGCACGGTCCTCGTGCCCCGGTGGGCCCCCTGCAACGAATCGTCGCCGGACCCGTGTCGCACGCAACGATCCGCTCGTCGGCGCGCAACGGCTGCCGCTTGTCCGGCCGGCGCGGCCGACCGTACCGTCTAAGTGGCCCGGCAGTCGGCCCCGACTCCCCTTTCGCAACCGGTGAGGAACACGCATGCGCACCGCCCTGCTCCAGAGCTCCGGCCGCCCCGGCTCGGTCGCCGAGAACCTCAAGGTGCTCGACGATGCCGCGGGGCGGGCGGCGGCCGCCGGAGCGGGGCTGCTGGTGGTGCCGGAGCTGTTCCTCACCGGATACGCGATCGGCGACGGCATCGCGCGGCTGGCCGAGCCCGCCGAGGGCGACTCGGCCGACGCGGTCGCCAGGACCGCCGGACGGTACGGCCTCGCGGTCGCGTACGGCTACCCCGAGCGGGCCGGAGAGCACGTCTTCAACTCCGTCCAGCTCATCTCCGCCGACGGCACCCGCCTCGCGAACTACCGCAAGACCCATCTCTTCGGCTGCTTCGAGCGCGACCACTTCACTCCGGGGGACCAGCCGGTCGTCCAGGCGGAACTGGGCGGTCTGCGCGTCGGCCTGATGATCTGCTACGACGTGGAGTTCCCGGAGAACGTCCGCGCGCACGCCCTCGCCGGCACCGACCTGCTGCTGGTCCCGACCGCGCAGATGCACCCGTTCCAGTTCGTCGCCGAGTCCGTCGTACCAGTGCGCGCCTTCGAGAACCAGATGTACGTCGCGTACGTCAACCGGGTCGGGTGGGAAGGGGAGTTCGAATTCGTCGGGCTCTCCACGCTGGCCGGCCCCGACGGGGTCGCCCGAGCCCGCGGAGGACGGGGCGAGGAACTGCTTCTCGCCGACACCGATCCCGCCTTCCTGGCCGTCTCCCGCGAGGCGAACCCGTATCTGAGGGACCGGCGCCCCGGCCTCTACGGCTCCCTCGTCCTCGTCTGAGTCTCCGGCGCCCACGCGCGCCGCGCCCTCCGCGTCATTCCCCGCAAGGAGTCAGTACCCCATGACGTCCACGGTGCCCAACGCCGTCCAGCACACCGATGTGCAGCTGCCGCCGATCACCATGTTCGGGCCGGACTTCCCCTACGCCTACGACGACTTCCTCGCCCACCCGGCGGGCCTCGGCCAGGTCCCCGCGACCGAGCACGGCGCCGAGGTCGCGGTCATCGGAGGCGGCCTGTCCGGGATCGTGGCCGCGTACGAGCTGATGAAGATGGGCCTCAGGCCCGTCGTGTACGAGGCCGACCGGATCGGCGGACGGCTGCGGACCGTCGGCTTCGACGGCTGCGACCCCGGCCTCACCGCCGAGATGGGCGCCATGCGCTTCCCGCCGTCCTCCACGGCGCTCCAGCACTACATCGACCTGGTCGGGCTCGAGACCCGTCCCTTCCCCAACCCCCTCGCCGAGGCGACTCCCTCGACCGTCGTCGACCTCAAGGGCGAGAGCCACTACGCCGAGACGATCGACGACCTCCCGCAGGTCTACCGGGACGTGGCGGAGGCGTGGAACGCCTGCCTGGAGGAGGGCGCCGACTTCTCCGGCATGAACCGGGCCCTGCGCGAACGCGACGTGCCGCGCATCCGGGAGATCTGGTCCCGGCTCGTGGAGAAGCTGGACAACCAGACCTTCTACGGCTTCCTCTGTGACTCCGAGGCCTTCAGGTCCTTCCGACACCGCGAGATCTTCGGCCAGGTCGGCTTCGGCACCGGCGGCTGGGACACCGACTTCCCCAACTCGATCCTGGAGATCCTGCGCGTCGTCTACACCGAGGCCGACGACCACCACCGCGGTATCGTCGGCGGCTCCCAGCAGCTGCCGCTGCGGCTGTGGGAGCGTGAGCCGGAGAAGATCGTCCACTGGGCGTACGGCACCTCGCTCAAGTCCCTCCACACCGGCGGCGAGCCGCGCCCGGCTGTGACCCGGCTGCACCGCACCGCGGGCGACCGGATCACCGTGACGGACGCGAACGGTGACATACGGACGTACCGGGCGGCGATCTTCACCGCCCAGTCCTGGATGCTGCTGTCGAAGATCGACTGCGACGACTCGCTCTTCCCGATCGACCACTGGACGGCGATCGAGCGCACGCACTACATGGAGAGCTCCAAGCTGTTCGTCCCGGTCGACCGGCCCTTCTGGCTGGACAAGGCCGTCGACGACAGGGGAAACCCGACGGGCCGTGACGTCATGTCGATGACGCTCACCGACCGTATGACGCGCGGGACCTACCTCCTCGACAACGGTCCGGACAGGCCCGCCGTCATCTGCCTCTCCTACACCTGGTGCGACGACAGCCTGAAGTGGCTGCCGCTGTCCGCGAACGAGCGGATGGAGGTCATGCTGAAGTCGCTCGGCGAGATCTACCCGAACGTCGACATCAGGAAGCACGTCATCGGCAGCCCGGTGACCGTGTCCTGGGAGAACGAGCCGTATTTCATGGGCGCGTTCAAGGCCAACCTGCCCGGCCACTACCGCTACCAGCGGCGCCTGTTCACACACTTCGTGCAGGACGGGCTCCCCAAGGACAAGCGGGGCGTCTTCCTCGCCGGTGACGACATCTCCTGGACGGCGGGCTGGGCCGAGGGCGCCGTCCAGACCGCGCTCAACGCGGTCTGGGGCGTCATGCACCACTTCGGCGGGACGACCGACCCGGCCAACCCCGGGCCCGGCGACGTGTACGACGAGATCGCACCGGTGGAGCTGCCGGAGGACTGACCTGACTCGGCGGCGCTAGATCCCGGCCGCCCGCGCTTTCTCGTACACCTCGGCGGCTGCGTCCTTGAGTTCCTGGGCGTCCCGCGGGGTGCTCTGCAGGTCGATGAGGATCTCGTCCATGCCGACCTCGGCATGGGCCGCGAGGTCCTCGGCGATCTGGCCGGCGTCGCCCTGGAAGGGCTGGCGGTCCGCGCCGTCATACGTCTTGCCCGTGTACACGGCGTTCACCCGCAGCACGGTCCGGATCGGCTCGGTGCGCCCGCGTTCGGCGGCGAGGTCCTGCAACTCACGCCACTGGGCGGCGAGTTGTTCGGCCCCCATGCCGATCGGTAGCCAGCCGTCGGCGTGGTCCACGAGCCGGCGCCGAGCCTTCTTCGTGTTCGCGGCCAGCAGGATGGGTATCGGCCGGGCGGGCTTGGGGCCGACGACGGCGGGTGCGATCTTCGTGGTCCGCCCGTCGTACGACACCGGGTCGGCGCCCCACACCGCGCGGCAGACCTCGATCACCTCGTCCAGGACCTGGCCGCGCTCCTCGAAGGGGCGGACCGCCGAGGCCGCGTACTCGTCGAGGGACCAGCCCGTGCCGAGGCCCGCGACGACCCGGCCACCGCTCGCCGCGTCCAGCGTGGCCAGGGACTTGGCGAGCTGGAACGGCACATGCAGCGGGGCCACCAGCACGCTGGAGCCGAGAAGGGCCCGCTCCGTGGCGGCGGCCGCCAGGGTGAGGGTGACCATCGGGTCGGCCACGTGGCGGTACTGGTCGGGCCACGGCAGGCCCTCGATGCCGTACAGCCCCTGCGTGGCGGGCTCCGGGAACAGGGCCCGCTCGAAGACCCACAGGCCCTCGTAGCCGATCTGTTCGGCGGCCCGTGCCACCTCCGGTACGTCCTTTCCGATGTCGTACTGCCGCAGCTGAGGAAGGCTCAGTCCGAGTCGCGTCGCCATGCCCTGTGCTCCTTCGCAGAGGTGTGCCGTTGTCGAACGTACAACGTTCACCTACTAGTTGTGGGGCGCATGGGGCGAGAGTGGCCGGATCACTCCCGCAGCGGCGTGAGCAGCATGCGTCCCGTGAGCCCCACCGCGGCGTCCAGCCGCTGCTCGAACTCCTCGGCCAGTTCGGGGAGTCCGCGCAGCGCCCACCGGGTGCGGGCCGCCGACCACGCGGCGTCGCGGGCGCGCTCCAGACTCCATGAGCCGAACAGATGGGTGAGCGGGTCGGCGAGCTGGAGGAGGTCGGGGCCCGGCATCAGCTCTTCGCGGATGCGCTCCTCCAGCGAGACGAGGATGTCGCCCACGCGGTCGAACTCGTCCTCCAGCCCGGCGGGTTCGCAGTCGAGCGTACGACAGGCGTCCACGACGGCCAGCGCGAGATCGTGCCCGATGTGCGCGTTGATGCCCGCGAGCGCGAACTGCAGCGGCCGCACGCCGGGATGGCACCGGAACTGCACCAGCGGTCGCCAGCAGGCGGGCGCCGTCCCTCCCTCGGCCACCCGCAGATAGCGCTCGGCGAACCGCACGTCCAGCGTGATCGCGGCCCACGCGTCCGGGAACTCCCCGGTGTCGATGCGCCGGTCGATCGCCTCGGTGACGGTGAGGTAGACGCGGTTGAAGACCGCGATCCCGTCCCGCTCCGGCAGGCCCGCGTCCAGGGCGCGCATACGGGAGACGATCCCGTCGACGGGAGTGGTGAAATGTTCCAACTGCGCCATAGGGGCAGGGTCCCAGCCCTAGGCTGGCGCAAGTATCACCATGGCGGCTGCTTCCCCGGAACGGGGTAACGCCCTCGCTGAAGAGGGTCTCGCTGAAGAGGGTCTCGGTGGAGATGGTCTCGGTGGAGATGGCCTCGGTGGAGATGGGGGGAGCACGACGTGTCAGGCTCGCGTGCGCAGCGCCTGGCCGCACGCCGGGCCGAGCGCAGGCGTTCCGCCCGACGCGGCGGCATGGTCGCCGCAGCCTCGGTCGTGGCCGCTGTCGGCACGATCACGGGAATGGTCTCCGCGCTGGACGACGACCGCGGGCCCGACGAGGCGCGCCCCCTGGTGACCCGCTCGCCCAGCCTCCGGCCGCCGCCCACCGTGACCGGCCCGCCGTCTCCCGCACCGTCCAGGTCCGTGGTCTCGGCTCTGCCGTCCCCGTCGAGGACGCCGGGGAAGCCGAGTCCGAAGCCCACGGGGAAGAAGGCGGCGGAAGCCGTGACCACACCGGCCCGCCTCTACCGGCACCCCGATTCCCAGGTCGTCGACTGGGTCGCCGCCAACCCCGCCGACCCCCGGCGCGCGGTCATCGAGTCCCGGATCGCCGACCGCCCCGCCGCCGTCTGGTTCACCGACCCCACTCCCTCCGCCACCACCTCGCGGGTCAGGGCGGTCACCTCGGGCGGGGCAGCGCAGGGCCGGACGCCCGTCGTCGTGGCGTATGCCATCCCGGACCGGGACTGCGGCGGAGCCTCGGAGGGCGGGGCGCCCGACCTGGACGCGTACGACGCGTGGATCGACGCGTTCGCCGCGGGGCTGGGCTCCGGCGAGGTCATCGTGATCCTGGAGCCCGACTCGATCGCCCAGTCCGACTGCCTCCCGGCGGGCCGGAGGGCCGACCGGTTCGCCTCGCTGGCCCGCGCCGGCCGTGTCCTGAAGGCGGCGAACCCGAAGGCCCGCGTGTACTACGACGCGGGCCACTCCGAGTGGAACGCGGCGGACAAGCAGGCCGCGCTCCTCCGTCAGGCGGGCGCCGCCTCGTCCGTGTCCTCCGACGGCGTCTTCAGCAACGTGTCCAACTTCCACCGCACGGGCGCCGAGGCCGCCTACACCCGGAAGGTGCTGGACGCCCTCGGCGGTCCCGCGAGCCTGGGCGCCGTCATCGACACCAGCCGGAACGGCAACGGCGCCCCCGCCGACGGCGAGTGGTGCGACCCGGCTGGGCGCAGGCTCGGACAGCCGCCGACGCTCAGCACCGGTGAGGCACGTATCGACGCCTACCTGTGGGTCAAGCTGCCGGGCGAGTCGGACGGCTGCAGGGGCGCGGCGGGGACGTTCTCCCCCGGGTACGCCTACGACCTGGCGCGCTGAGCCGTCGAGTCCCCGCTCGGTGCGGTGATCTTCGGCCGGTCGCGGTCGGCCGAGCGCAGCACGCCGGCGAAGGCCGCGACCCCGCACGCCAGCACGGTCACCAGCCCGAACGACACGACCAGGCTGGTCGCCTGAGCGATCCCGCCGAGGATGCTGGGGGCGATCAGTCCCGAGGTGTACGTGATGGTGGCGACGCCCGCGATGGCCTGGCTCGGGTTGGGGCCGCTGTGGCCCGCCGCCGCGAAGCACAGCGGCACGACGACCGCGATACCGAGGCCGAGCAGCGCGAACCCGGCCATGGCCACGGACGGGTGGCCGGAGATCACGATCAGCAGACCGCCGAGGGCGGCGAACACGCCCCCGGCGCGGACGGTGCGCACCGCGCCGAAACGGTTCACCACCGCGTCGCCCACGATCCGGGCGAGCGCCATGGTCAGCATGAACCCGGTCGTCGACGCGGCCGCGAGCCCGTCCGACGTGCCCAGCTGGTCCCGCAGATAGACCGCCGACCAGTCGAGGCTTGCCCCCTCCGCGAACACCGCGCAGAACCCGACCGTCCCGATCAGCAGCGCCGACCTGGGCGGCAGCGCGAACCTGGGCGGCGGCTCCTCGTCCTCGGTGGGCTGGAGATCCAGCACCCAGTGGCAGGCGAGCACACCGAGGGCCGTCAGGGACGCGGCCGCCAGGGCGAAGTGCAGGCGCGCGTCCGAGCCGAGGTGCGCGGCGAGCGTGCCGGCCGCCGAGCCGATCAGGGCGCCGGCGCTCCACATGCCGTGCAGCCCGGACATGATCGACTTGCCGAGCCGGTGCTCGACCTCGACACCCAGGGCGTTCATGGCGACATCGGCCATGCCCGCGGTGGCGCCGTAAGCGAACATCGCCAGGCACAGCGTGAGCAGGTTCGGCGCGAGCGAGGGCAGGACCAGCGACAGGGTCCACAGCACGATCAGACCGCGCAGCGCGGTACGGCTGCCGAAACGGTGGCTGATCCGGCCGGCCAGCGGCATGGAGCAGGACGCGCCGAACGCCGTGAAGGCGAGGGCGAGTCCCAGCTGGCCCGCGCTGAGGCCCGCATGGTCCTGGATCCACGGCACCCGCGTCGCGAACGACCCGGTGACCGCGCCGTGCACCGCGAACACCGCGGCCACGGCGTACCGGGCGCGCCGTACCGTGCGCTCGTCGTGGACCTCACCGGCCATCTCGCTCATGTTCCCGCCCATCCTCCCCGATACCCGCCCGCGCCCGCCCCTTCGCGGTGCCGCGGCACTCTCTTCGGGGCACCCGGCGTAAACTATCAGGGACCCTTCCTGATAGATAGTCGATAACCCGCCGACGGCCACGCACCGGGGGCGCGCCTCGGCCCCACCCCGCTGATCTGGGAGGATCCCGGCATGCCCGCATCACCGAGCACCGCCCGGGCCATCAACGACCGGCTCGCCCTGCGGCTGCTGCAGCAGGAGGGCCCGCTGACGGCAGGGCAGTTGAAGCAGCTCACCGGACTGTCCCGCCCCACGGTCGCCGACCTGGTGGAACGCCTCACGGCGGCCGGTCTGATCGCCGTCGTGGGCGAGTCGGGGGAGCAGCGGCGCGGCCCGAACGCCCGCCTGTACGGGATCGTCGCCGACCTCGTGCATCTCGGGGCCCTCGACGTCCGCACCGAAGGCGTGACCGTCGTCGTCTCCGACCTGCTCGGTGCGGAGCTGAACCGGGCCTCCCTGCCGATCGCGGACGACACAGGTACCGGACCCGCGGTGGAGCAGGCGGTCGCCCTCGTCGAGCACGCGGCCAAGGAGGCGGGGGCCGACCGGCTGCACACCGTGGGCATCGGTGCGCCGGGCCTGATCGACCCCGCGACCGGCGAACTCCGTGACTCCTCCGGCCTCCCGGAGTGGCACCGCCTCCTGGTCGCGGCGCTCGGCGAACGCCTCCCGGCCCGTGTGATCGTCGAGAACGAGACAAATCTGGCCGCGCTCGCCGAGCAGCGCGACGGTGCCGCCCACGACCGCGACACCTTCGTCCTGCTGTGGCTCGGCCTCGGCACCGGCGCCGCCGTCGTCCTCGACGGCCGTCTTCGCCGCGGCGCCTCCGGCGGCGCGGGGGAGATCGGCTTCCTCCCGGCCCCCGGCACGAGCACGCTCCCCTCGGCCACGGACTGCGAGGGCGGCTTCCACTCGCTCGCGGGGGGCGCGGCCGTGGTGGCACTGGCGGAGGAGTGCGGCGTGCCGGTGCGGGGGGCGGCGACCGGTGCGCTTGCGGCGTCTCTCGTACGTGGGGCCGTGGCGGTGGTCGAGGGTACGGAGGCCGAGGGGACGATCGGGGGAGCGGAGGGCGAGGCAGTGGCCGGGGGCTCGGACCAGGTGGTGATCGAGGG
>NZ_VJZE01000290.1 GCF_009377205.1 Streptomyces phyllanthi | reverse complement strand
CCCCGGCGGTCTCCTCCGGGGACGCCGCCGCCCCCGCCACGGTCCTCCACGCCCTGGCCGCCTTCGCCGCCGACCCCGGCCGCCGTATCGGCCCGCTGGCCGGAGCGGGGGAGCGGGAGACGCTGGAGCTCGACTCGGGGGTCGTGTGGGAGCGTCTCGGCCGTGTTCCGGGTACGGAGGTGGACTTCCTGCTCGTGACCTACCGCCCCGGAGGATCGTCCTCCAGTTCCGGCGGCCTGATGCGGCACGCGGGGTACGAGTACGGCTATCTGACCTCGGGCGAACTCGTTCTCACCCTCGGTTTCGACGAGTACACGCTGCGTCCCGGCGACGCGGTGAGCTTCGAGTCGACAACCCCGCACCGCTACCGCAACGATGGTGAGGAACCGGCTGTGGGCGTCTGGTTCGTGTTCAGTGGTACTTGACACATCCGGGGCGTAGTCGTTCACTCCGGAAGTGGGGGTGGTCACCATGGCGATCCGCACCTTCGGACCCAACGCCGTCGACTGGGAAGAGCGCGTCGACCTGGACCGGCTGCGCAAGGAGCGCCTGTCCCGGCTGCACGGCGCGCTGAACGACTCCTCACTCGGAGCGGTGCTCAGCTTCGACTTCGCCAACATCCGCTACATGTCCGCGACCCATATCGGCACCTGGGCCATGGACAAGCTCATCCGCTTCGCGCTGCTCGTGCGCGGCGGCGAACCGGTCGTCTGGGACTTCGGCTCCGCCGCCCGCCACCACCAGCTCCACAACCCGTGGCTGGACTACAGCGACGGCAAGGAGGGCCCGCCGACCGGAGCCCGCGCGGGCATCTCCACGCTCCGGGGCGCCTTCCACCCGGACGCCGGGATCGCCGAGGACGTCGCCGCGAAGATCGCCGCAGAACTGCGCGAACACGGCCTCGCGAACGAGCCGCTGGGCGTCGACCTCGTCGAGATGCCGATCCTCATGGCCCTGCGCGCCGAGGGCATCGACGTCGTCGACGGCCAGCAGGTCTTCCTCCGGGCCCGCCGCACCAAGACCCGCGACGAGATCTCCCTGCTCGCCCAGGCCTGCGCGATGGTGGACGCCGCGTACGAGGAGCTGTACGGCTTCCTGCGGCCCGGAGTGCGGGAGAACGAGTGCGTCGGGCTCGTCAGCAAGGTCCTCTACGACCTCGGCAGCGAGTACGTCGAGGGCGTCAACGCCATCTCCGGGGAGCGCTGTTCACCGCACCCGCACGTCTACAGCGACCGTCTGATCCGCCCCGGCGACCCCGCCTTCTTCGACATCCTGCACAGCCACCTCGGCTACCGCACCTGCTACTACCGCACGTTCGCCGTCGGCAGCGCCTCCGGCGCGCAGCGCGACGCGTACGTCCGCTGCCGCGAGTACATGGACGCGGCCATCGCCCTCGTACGGCCGGGCGCGACCACCGCCGACATCGTCCGGGTGTGGCCGCGTGCCGAGGAGTTCGGCTTCCCCGACGAGACGGCTGCCTTCGCGCTCCAGTACGGCCACGGGGTCGGCCTGTCGATCTGGGAGAAGCCCATCTTCAGCCGCCTCGTCTCCCTCGACCACCCCGAAGTCCTCGAAGAGGGCATGGTGTTCGCGCTGGAGACCTACTGGCCGGCCGCGGACGGCTGGTCGGCCGCCCGGATCGAGGAGGAGGTGGTGGTCACCGCCGACGGCTGCGAGGTGATCACCAAGTTCCCCGCCGAGGAACTCCTGGTCGCGGGCCGCAAGTACTGGACGGTCGGCGGCGAGCTCAACACCCGCCGCGAGGCCCAGTCCCACCTCAACACCTCGCACGGCGACGGGGCACGCTGATGGAACCGGCCGAACTTCTCGCCGCCTACGAGCAGATGGCCGTCATCCGCCGTACCGAGAAGGCCGCCCACGACCTGTTCCTGCAAGGCCTCGTCAAGGGCACCACCCACCTCGCCGCCGGACACGAGGCCATCGCCGTCGGCGCGAGCGCCGCGCTGCGCCCCGACGACTACGTCTTCGCCACGTACCGGGGCCACCATCATGCGATGGCACGCGGTGCCACTCCGGAGGAGTGCCTGGCCGAACTCATGAGCCGGGCGACGGGGTTGTGCAGGGCCAAGGGCGGCTCCATGCACCTGACCAAGGCCTCCACCGGCATGCTCGGCTCGTACGCCATCGTCGGCGCCCACCTCCCGATGGCGGCCGGGTCCGCCTGGTCCGCCCGGCTGCGCGGCACCGACCAGATCGCGGTCGCCTTCTTCGGTGACGGCGCCACCAACATCGGCGCCTTCCACGAGGCGCTCAACCTGGCCGCCGTGTGGAAGCTGCCGGTGCTGTTCGTCTGCGAGAACAACCTGTACATGGAGTACACGCCGATCGCCGACGTCACGGCCGTGCCCCGGCCCGCCGCCGACCGGGCGCCCGCGTACGGCGTCCCCGGCGAGGTGGTGGACGGCAACGACGTGGTCGCCGTGCAGGAGGTGACGGCCCGGCTCGCGGGGCGGGCCCGGGCAGGAGACGGGCCCGCACTGCTGGAGGCGCAGACCTACCGGCACTTCGGGCACAGCCGTGCCGACCCCGCGACCTACCGTCCGGCCGAGGAGGTCGAACGGTGGCTGAGGCACGACCCGTTGGACCTGGCGCGGGAGCGGCTGGCCGGAATGGGGGTGCCCGAGGCCGTGGTCGGCGAGGCGGACGACCGCGCGACGGCTGTCGTACAGAAGGCTGTCGAGGCGGCGAGGACCGCCCCGCCGCCCGATCCGGGCCAGGCGCTGACCGACGTGTGGGCCGACGGAGGTGCGGCGTGGCGGACGTGATCACCTACCGGGAGGCCGTCGCCGAGGGCATCGCGCGGGAGATGCGGCGCGATCCGGCCGTGGTGTGCCTGGGCGAGGACATCGGCGAGGCGGGCGGGGTGTTCAAGACGACCGCCGGCCTGCTGAAGGAGTTCGGACCCGAGCGGGTGTGGGACACGCCCATCTCCGAACAGGCCATCGTGGGCGCGGCGATGGGTGCCGCGATGACCGGGATGCGGCCGGTCGCGGAGATCATGTTCTCGGACTTCCTCGCCTGCTGCTGGGACTACCTGGCCAACGAGATACCGAAGGTGCGTTACATGACGGGCGGCCAGGTCACCGTCCCGCTCGTCGTGCGCACCGCGAACGGCGGCGGGCTCGGCTTCGGTGCCCAGCACTCGCAGGCGACGGAGAACTGGGCGCTCACCGTCCCCGGACTGAAGATCGCCGCACCTGCCACCCCCGCCGACGTGATCGGCATGATGGCGGCCGCGATCCGCAGCGACGACCCCGTGGTCTTCTTCGAGCACAAGGGCCTGCTCGCGACCAAGGGACCGCCCGCGCCCCCGGACCACGTCGTGGAGCTGGGCCGCGCGGCCGTCGTCCGTGAGGGCGCGGACGTGACCCTGGTGGCCCTCGCCTCGATGGTGCCGGTGGCGCTCGAGGCCGCCGACGTGCTGGCCCGGGAGGGGATCGACGCGGAGGTCGTCGACCTGCGCTGTCTGGTGCCGCTGGACATGAGCACCGTACTCGCCTCGCTGGCCAGGACCTCGCGGCTCGTGACCGTCGAGGAGAACCCGTACCAGGGCGGGTGGGGCGCCACGCTCGTGTCGGTCGTCGCCGACGAGGGCTTCGGCCTCCTGGACGCGCCGCTGAGACGGGTGGCGGGGGAGTGCGTCCCGCTGCCGTTCGCCGACGCGCTGGAGGAGCAGGTCATCCCCACCGTCGGCAAGGTCGTGGCGACCGTACGGGACCTCGCCGCGTACTGAACACCCATGGGACGAACGGGAGGAAGGGCGATGACCAACCGACTGCTTCTGCGCTCCGGACACGTGATCTCGATGGACCCCGGCATCGGGGACCTGCCCGAGGCGGACGTCCTCATCGAGGACGGCACGATCGTGGAGGTGCGGCCCGACATCGGCGCCGACGCCGAGATCCTCGACATGAGGGGCCGCATCATCGTCCCCGGCTTCGTCGACACCCACCGCCACACCTGGGAGGCGCCCATCCGCGGCTGCGCCCCCGACGCCACGCTGGACGACTACTTCGTCGACGTCCTCGACACGTTCGCACCCGTCTACACCCCCGAGGACGTGTACGCGGGCAACCTCGCGGGCTCCCTGGAGTGCCTCAACGCGGGCATCACCACGCTCGTCGACTGGTCCCACATCAACAACACGCCCGAGCACCCCGACGCCGCCCTCCAGGCCCTCGCCGAGACCGGAATCCGCGCCCAGTACGCGTACGGAAGCGCCAACACCTCCCTCTCGGACTACTGGTTCGACAGCAAGATCGCGATTCCCGGCGACGACGTGCGCCGTATCCGGACCGAGTACTTCGCCTCCGACAGCGGCCTGCTCACCATGGCCCTGGCCACGCGCGGCCCCGGCTTCTGCACCAACGAGGTCGTCGCCTCCGAGTGGGGTCTCGCCCGTGAACTCGGCATCCCGATCACGGTGCATGTCGCGATGGGCCGGCTGGCCGGCCGCTTCGGCATGGTCAAACAGCTCCACGACCTCGGCCTGCTCGGCCCCGACACCACCTACGTCCACTGCTGCTACCTCCACGAGGAGGAGTGGCGGATGGTCGCCGACAGCGGCGGCACGGTCTCCATCGCCGCCCAGGTGGAGACCCAGATGGGGCACGGCTGGCCGCCCGTGATGCAGGCCATCGAGCACGGGCTGCGGCCGTCCCTGTCCATCGATGTCGTCACCACCGTGCCCGGCGACATGTTCACCCAGATCCGCGCGGCCTTCGGCGCCGAACGGGCCCGTGTCAACGCCGACTGCTGGCAGGCCAACCTGCCCGTGCCCAGCACGATGCTGACCGCCCGCCGGATGCTGGAGATCGCCACGCTCAACGGTGCCCATGTGGCCGGCCTGGAGGACCGTACCGGCTCCCTCACCCCCGGCAAGCGGGCCGATGTCGTCGCCATCGACGCCACCGCCCTCAACGTGGCACCCGTGCACGACGCGGTGGCCGCGGTCACCCTCAGCGCGGACGTCTCCAACGTGGACACTGTCATCGTCGACGGCGTGATCCACAAGCGCGACGGCAGGCTGCTCGCCGACGTCGACCGGGCGCGCCGCCTGGTCGAGGAGTCGCGCGACCGGCTGCTGGCCGCCGCGGAGGCGAGGAAGCGGCAGGCAGCGTGACCAGCCACGTGGTGCGGCGGGCGGCAACGGCACCTCGGCTCCCGTACGACGAACGGGGTTTCCGGCGCCGGTCCGTCATCGGAGAGGAGGACGGCAGCGTCCACACCGGCTTCGGGCTGTGCGAGCTGCGGCCCGACGGCGCGGTGGGCGCCCATGTCCACTCGTACGAGGAGAGCTTCCACATCCTCTCCGGGACGGTGGTCCTCGACGTGCCCGACGGCTCGTACCTCCTCGAGGAGGGCGACTACGGGCTGCTCCCGACGGGCGTGCCGCACGCCTGGCGCGGGGCCGGGAACGCCGGGAACGCCGGGAACGCCGGGAACACGGTCGCCCGCTGGGCCGACATGCTCGCCCCGGTGCCACGGGCCCGCTACGGGTACGACACGCAGCCGGTGCCCGCGCTGCCGGAGCGGGAGCCCGTACGGATCGACGTCCGCGATCCGCGCACCCGCTCGTTCGGCCACTTCGAGCCCGCGCAGATGGACCCGGGCAAGCAGTCGCAGGACCTCCTCGCCGTGTCGGCGAGCATGCGCACCGCGCTCCTCGTGTACAGCGGGATCACGGTGAAGATGATGGTGGACCCCGACCTGGGGGCGGTCGCCTCGACCATGTTCATGGTCCAGTACGCGCCCGAAGGTGTCGCGGGCACGCACGACCACCCCTTCGAGGAGACGTACCTGATCCTCGAAGGAGCGGTGAACGCCACCTTCGACGGCGAGACGTACCGGCTGGAGGCGGGCGACACGGCCTGGGCGGGCGCCGGTTGCGTGCACGGTTTCTCCAATGCCGGTGACACGCCCGTGCGCTGGCTGGAGACCCAGGCGCCGCAGCCGCCGTCCCGGCACTCGTACCGGTTCACCAGGGACTGGGACCATCTGCGCCAGGTACTGGGGGAGGGGCCATGAGCAGCGGGGAGAGGCCATGAGAAGCAGTGTCGTCGTCATCGGCGGTACGTCCGGGATCGGCCGGGAGTTCGCCCGTCACCGCGCCGCGCGCGGTGACGAGGTCGTGCTCACCGGGCGCGACGCCCACCGGGCCGCCACCGTCGCCAAGGAGACCGGCGCGGCCCGCGGTCTCGGTCTCGACCTGTCCAGGCCGCACGAGATCGCCGGAGCACTCAGGGACGTGGGGCCCGTCGACCAACTGGTCCTCGTCGGGGTCTCCCGCGACCACAACACCGTCACCGAGTACGACATCGACGCGGCACTCCGCCTGGTCACCCTCAAACTCGTCGGCTACACGGAGGTCGTGCACGCACTGCGGCCGAAGCTGCACGACGACAGCGCCATCGTGCTGTTCGGGGGCCAGGCCAAGGAACGCCCGTACCCGGGCGCGACGACGGTGGCCACGGTCAACGCCGGTGTGACGGGCCTGGTGCACACCCTCGCCACCGAACTCGCCCCGATCCGTGTCAACGCCGTCCACCCGGGCGTCGTCGGCGACAGCCCCTTCTGGTCGGACAAGCCCCTCGACGCCCTGGTCGCCCGCACCCCCACGGGCCGGCTGGCCACGATGCGGGACGTGGTCGACGCCGTGGACTTCCTCCTCGGCAACCGCTCGGTCAACGCGGTCGATCTGAGCGTCGACGGGGGCTGGCTGCTGCGCTGAGGAGGCTGAGGAGGGAGGCTCATGAGGGCTCATGAGGGCTCTGGGGCCCGGCCGCGCCGACCCGGCCCGCGCATCGCGGCGGCCCGGTCGGCGCCCGCTGCCGGGTACCGAGCGGCTACTGCGGGGGCTTGAGCGGGTCGTGGCCCACCGTCATCAGACGATGGCGGAGGTGCGTCTCGTCGGCCTCCGGCTCGTTCTCCTCGTCCTGCTGCGCGGTGACCGTGTCCACCACCTCGTACATCACCCGGATGTCGTCGTCGGTGAGGTCCGTGCGCCGTTTCTGCAGGATCGCGAGGACATGCTGTCCGGTGGGCGAACCCGCGTCCTCGGGCAGCGGTTCCGTCTCCTCGCCCGCGTCACGGACCCGCAGCCAGGCCGCGAGCTCCTGGGAGGTCATGTTCACCACGCGGTGGAACTCGTCCCACAGCGCGTCGAGTTCAAGGGCGTCGGTCATGGGGTGCCCCTTTCGTACGTGTTCCGTACGTGTCGCACGTGTTCCGTACGTGACGTCAGCCGCCGTCGCGCGGCCCGTCCTCGGCCTGGAACATCCACCTCTGCTTCTCGAGTTCGGCCGTGAGGGAGATGAGCAGGTCCTGGGTGACCCGGTCGGAGTGCTCGGTCGTCTCGATCCGGGTGCGCAGCCGCCCGATCGCCGTCTCCAGCGCCTCCACGAACAGCCGTACGACCTCGGTGTCCCGCAGCCACCCGTCCTTCGGGCCCTGCAGGGCGAACCGCGTAGCGACCGTCTCCGGGCGGCCGTCCGGGGCGATGCCCAGTGCCGCCGCGCGCTCGGCCACCGTGTCGGCGTACGAGCGTGCCGTGGCCACCACCTCGTCGAGCTGGAAGTGGATCGAGCGGAACCTCGGCCCCACGATGTTCCAGTGGGCCTGCTTCCCGATCAGCGAGAGTCCCAGCAGATCCACCAGGGTGTCCTGCAGGGCCTCCCCGGTGGCCCGGAGGGCGGGCTCGGGGAGCGTACTCGTCACTGCTGTCATCGCGCGCTACTCCTCGTCGTGTGTGTCGTGTGTGTCGTATGGGATGTACGTGCTGTGTGAGCTGTATGGGCTGTCTGAGCCGCATGGTCCGCATGCGTCGTCCGGCGCCGGGGCGCGCCGGCGGCCCCGGAGGTACGGAGCAGCTCGGCGCGTTCCTCCTCGCACAGTCCGCCCCACACGCCCGCCGTCTGACCGCTGCCGAGCGCCCACGACAGGCACTGGCGGATCACCGGACAGCGCGCACAGACGCGCTTGGCGGCGGCGATGTCCCTGAGCGCCGGCCCCGACGTGCCCACGGGGAAGAACAGATCGGGGTCCTCTCCCACGCACGACGCTTTCCGCAACCACTCCATGCGGGCGCGGGTGCCCAGGACGGATGGGTGAAAACTCGGCATCCCGCCAGGGGAACGAGAGGGGCCGGAAACGGCCCCCGGGGAGACCGGCCCGCCGGATTCAGCTCGCCAGAACGCGGTCCACGAAAGCCGTCACGTCCGCCAGGACCTCGTCCTTGTTCGTCTCGTTGAACACCTCGTGCCGGGCGCCCGGATAGACGCGTTCGACCTGGTCGGGGCCGCGCAGTTCGCCAACTCCCGTGCGACTCGCGGGAAGCGGCACGATCCGGTCGTCGTCGCCGTGCACCCACAGCAGGGGAAGCGCACCCACGTCCCCGCTCTTGGAGACCGTCTCCAGGGTGCGGACGAACGCCTCCAGCGTCGGCCTCCTGAACGGGCCGTGCCACACCAGCGGATCGGCCGCGTACACGGCACCGACCTCCGGGTCGCGGGACAGCAGCCCGGTGTCGATCGGCACGTCCGGCAGCTCGTCGTACGCGAGCAGCGCGCGGGGCAGCTCCCACGTACCGAGTACCGGACCGGACAGCACGAGCGCGGCCAGCCCGGTTCCGTACCGCTGCGCGTACCGCGCCGCGATGAGCCCGCCCATGGAGTGCCCGATCAGCACCACCGGCACCCCGGGGTACGCGGCCCGCGCCAGCTCCTCCACCGCGTGCACGTCGGTGACCACGTCCTCGAAGTCCTCGATCAGCACCCGCTCGCCCGCCGACTTCCCGTGCCCCATGTGATCGGGCCCGAACACCGCCGCGCCATGGGCGCCGAGCACACCCGCGACGTACTCGTACCGCCCGATGTGCTCCCCGTACCCATGGACCAGCAACGCCACATACCGCGCCCGCTCGCACGGCCACTCACGTACGACGACCCTTCCCCTGGTGCCGTCGAGGGTGTGCTCCCGGTGCCCGTACCGCTCACGCGCGTCGGCCATGACTCCTCCAGCTGCGTCGGCGAAGGTCCTCGGGCGATCTTCCCAGGGCTCCGGACCCCGGTCCACGGCGCGTGACCTGGGCACAGGTCCGGGACGCCGGCGGCCGGGCCGCCGCCGGGGAAGGGCTGCCGGCCGGGAGGTCACCCCGCCCGCCGGAGGCCACCTGCCGAGACGGTCCTGCCGTGCCGAGATACGTGCGCATAGCATCGGTGGTCGCATGGACACGATGACGCTCTGGCACATGACCCCGCTCGAATTCGCCGCGCTCGCCTTCGCGGCCCTGCTCGTCGGCTTCTCCAAGACGGCGGTCAGCGGGGCCAACACGGTCAGCCTCGCGATCTTCGCGGCCGTTCTGCCCGCCCGGGCGTCGACCGGCGTGCTGCTGCCGCTCCTGATCGTCGGCGACGTCCTCGCCGTGGTCACCTACCGGCGCCATGCCCACTGGCCCACCCTGTGGCGGCTGTTCCCCGCCGTCGGCGCGGGCGTCGTCCTCGGCACGGTCTTCCTGCTGTGGGCCGACGACGGGATCGTACGGAACTCGATCGGCGTGATCCTGCTCTTCATGGCCGCGGTCACGGTGTGGCGCCGCCGCACCTCCGAACGGCAGGAGGACCCCGACGAGGTGACCACCCGGGCGGGCCGCGTCAAGGCCCGTTCGTACGGCATCCTCGGAGGCTTCACCACGATGGTCGCCAACGCCGGCGGCCCCGTGATGTCGATGTACCTGCTCTCGGCGGGCTTCCGGAAACTCGGCTTCCTGGGCACCTCCGCCTTCTTCTTCCTCATCGTCAACGTGTCCAAGGTGCCCTTCAGCGCCGGCCTCGGCCTGATCGACGGCCCCTCACTGCTCCTCGACGCGGCCCTCGCCCTGTTCGTGGTGCCGGGGGCGTTCCTCGGCAAGTGGGCCGTGCACCGCATCAACCAGCGCCTCTTCGAGCAACTCGTCATCGCGGCGACCGTGGTGGGCGGCGTACAGCTCCTGGTCCGCTGACCGGCCGCCCGTACCCTCGACGCCATGCCCCAGCCACGCCGCCCGTTCCACGTCCTCGTCCTCGGCGGCACCACCGAGGCACGTGAACTCGCCGCATCGCTCGCGGCCCGCCCCGGCGTACGGGTCACCACGTCCCTCGCGGGCCGGGTGACCCGGCCCGGCGCGGTCGCCGGAGAGGTACGTGTCGGCGGTTTCGGCGGCGCGGAGGGCCTCGCGGCCTGGCTGCGCGAACACGAGGCCGACGCGCTCGTCGACGCCACCCACCCCTTCGCCTCGGCCATCACGGCGAACGCGGCCCGGGCCGCGGCCGCGACCGGCGTCCCCGCCGTCGTCCTGCGCCGCCCCGGCTGGCGCCCCGGCCCCGGCGACCGCTGGCACCCGGTGGACTCCCTCGCCGAGGCCGCCGCACTGCTCCCGCAGCTGGGCCGCCGTGTCTTCCTCACGACGGGCCGCCTGGGCCTCGCGGCCTTCGCAGGCCTGACCGAACCGCACTTCCTCGTGCGGTCCGTGGAGGCCCCCGACCCGCCGATGCCCCCGCACACCGACGTCCTGCTGGCACGCGGCCCGTTCACGGCCGACGGCGAGAGGGCGCTGCTGCGCGAGCACCGTATCGACGTCCTCGTGACCAAGGACAGCGGGGGAGAGGCGACAGCGGCGAAACTCGTGGCCGCCCGCGATCTCGGCCTGCCGGTCGTCGTCGTACGCCGGCCACCGCTCCCCGAGAGCGTGCTCGCCGCGCCGGACGTACCGGCCGTGCTGGCCCGGCTGGGCCTCACCCCGCCATGACCACCGAGGGGCCCGCGGCCGGGGAACCCGGGGAACCCCCGTACCCGGCCCTCAGCCGCCGTCCCCCCGCGCATGCCTGCGCAGCAGGTAGGTGTCCATGATCCAGCCCTTGCGCTCGCGCGCCTCGGCACGCAGACGCTCGATACGGGGGGCCGCCTCGGCGATCGGACCGGAGGCGAGGATCTCGTCGGGGGTGCCTATGTACGCGCCCCAGTAGATGTCGATGTCCTGGTCCACGTACTGCCGGAAGGTCTGGTGGGCGTCGAGCATGACCACCACGTCGTCGACGCCCTCCGGGAACCCCTCGGCGAGGCGGCGCCCCGTGGTGATCTGGACGGGCCGGGCCACCCGGTTCAGCCCCGTACGATGCCGGGCCACGAGCGCCGACACGCTGCTGACGCCCGGCACCACGTCGTACTCGAAGGCCACCGCGCCCCGGCCGAGGACCTCCTGGAGAATCCCGAGCGTGCTGTCGTACAGCGCGGGGTCGCCCCACACCAGGAACGCGCCGGTCTCGTCCTCGCCCAGCTCCTCGCCGATGAGCCGCTCGTAGATGTCGGCGCGGGCACTGCGCCAGTCGCCGACCGCCGGCGAGTACGCGGCACCCCCGGCGCTCCGGTCCCTCTCCGGGTCGCGCGCCTCGACCAGCCGGTACGTCCCCTCCGGTATGTGCGCCTCCAGGAGGTCATGGCGCAGCTGGACGAGGTCCGACTTCACCTCGCCCTTGTCCAGGACGAAGAACACGTCGGTGCCCCTCATCGCCTTGACCGCCTGCAGGGTCAGCTGGTCGGGGTCGCCCGCCCCGATGCCGATGACATGAATCGTTCGCACACCCCGAGTCTGCCGTACACCACTGACAGTGCCCGCACCGAGTCACCCGAGCCCGTGGCCGCGTGCCCGCACAGACCCGCCCC
>NZ_VJZE01000028.1 GCF_009377205.1 Streptomyces phyllanthi | reverse complement strand
CCCCCAGCCCCGGCCCCGTCCACGAGGCCCTCGCCCGGCTCGCGCTCGTGGACCACCACTGCCACGGCGTGGCCGTGACCGACCTGGCCCCGGACGTCTTCGAGGCGCTCATCACCGAGGGCGCCGCATGGCCGGGCAGCGGCGTCTCCGCCTTCGACAGCCCCGTCGGCGTGGCGATCCGCCGCCACTGCGCTCCGCTGCTGGACCTGCCTCGGCACGCTCCGGCCGCCGAGTACCTGGCGCGGCGGGCCGAGCTGGGCTGGCGCGAGGTGAACCGACGCTTCGTCACGGCCGCGGGCACGGACGTGTTCTGCGTCGACACCGGATACGCCCCGGACCGCGTCACGACACCTGCGGAACTTGCCGCTGCGGCGAGCCCGCCAACCACCGGCCGACCGCCCGTGCCCGGAGCACCGCCCGCCGCCGGCGCACCGCCCGTCCCTGGAGGACCGCGGGTCCCCGGAACACCGGCCTCCCCCGGAGAACCGCCCACTCCTGAAGGCTCGCCGACAGCCGGAGAACCAGCCGCCCCCGACGCACCGCCAGCCCCTGGAGCACCGCCCACCCCTGAGGCACCGCCGACCCGCGGAGGGCCACAAGTCCCCAGAACACCGGCGTCTGCCGGACAACCCGCCGCCCCCGACGCTTCGTCGGCCCCTGGGGCACCGGCCGCACAGGGACAGCCGCCTGCCCCCGGCGCAGCAGCGGCCCGCGCAGGATCACCGGTCCCCGGAACGCCGGCCTTCGCCGGACGACCCGCCGCCCCCGGGGCGCCGCCTGCTCCTGGAGGGCCGCCCGTCCCGGGGGCACCGCCCGCCCGCGGGCAATCGGCAGCCCCCGGCTCCCCGGCCGTCGCATACGAAGTCGTACGACTGGAGAGTGTCGCCGAGGCCGTCGTGGCCCGGGGTGTCGAGCCGGGTGAGTACGCCGCCGCGTTCCTCGCGGCCGCGCGGGAAGCCGTGGAGCGGCCCGGCGTGGTGGCGGCGAAGTCCGTGGCCGCCTACCGCACGGGGTTCGATCTGGACCCGAGCCGCCCGTCGGACGCGGACGTCACCGAGGCGGCCGCCCGCTGGCAGGCCGGGACCCGCCTGGACGACCCGGTCCTGGTACGCCATCTCCTGTGGACCGCCGTGGATCTCGGGCTCCCGCTCCAGCTGCACGTCGGCTTCGGGGACAGCGACATCCGGATGCACCGCTCGGATCCCACCCACCTCACCGACTGGCTGCACCTGGTCTCCGGCACCGTCCCGGTCCTGCTGCTGCACTGCTGGCCCTACCAGCGGCAGGCCGCCTATCTGGCGGCGGTGTTCGAGCAGGTGTACCTCGACGTCGGGCTGACCCTGCACCACGTCGGCCCCGCCCGGGCGCGGGCGGTCCTGGAGGAGGCGCTGGAGATCACCCCGTTCCGCAAACTGCTGCACAGCTCCGACGCCTACGGAGTGGCGGAGTTCTACCAGCTCGGCGCGCTGTCCTTCCGGCAGGGCCTCGCGGACCTGCTCCAGTCCCGGGTGGACGCCGACGAGCTGAGCCTGCCCGACGCGCTCCGGATCGCCCGATGGACGGGGCGTGAGAACGCCTGCCGCGTGTACGGGCTCTCCCCGTACACGCGCTGAGCCGGCGGACGGACCGGACCGGACCGAACGGGACCGGATCGGACCGGAGTACGCCGGCTCAGTGGCGCGTCGTCACCCGGTGCTGTCCGGGTGCGTGAGGTTCTCCCCGGTGGCCGGGTCGAACACATGGGCCTTGCTCATGTCGATCTGCAACTCCACGGGGTGGCCCTCACGGGCGCGTGTGGCGGCGTCCAGGCGGGCCACGATCTGCCCGGCCTCGGCACCGGTGTCCCGCAGACCCGAGTCCGTGGCGAGTTCCTCCAGTTCGGCGGTCTTCGCGGGCCCGCCCTCCGCCGTGAAGTAGATGTACACATCGGAGCCGAGGGACTCCAGTACGTCCACGGTGGCGGTGAAGACGGGCCGCTCGGGGCCACCCCGGAACATCCCGCCCCGATCCCGGTCGCGGGACAGGGACGCGTCCTCGAACGCCTCGGGCCGCAGTCCGACGATGACCTCGCGGGGAGCGTTCCGCCGTTCCAGCACCTGCCGCATACGGTCGTCGAGAGACAGGTCGCCCAGGGGCGAGCGCAGGGCCCCGTCTTCCAGCGTGGCGTTCAGGAAGTTCATCGCCGGGGAGCCGATGAAACCCGCGACGAAGAGATTGCGCGGGTGGTCGTAGAGCTCCGCGGGCGTGCCGACCTGCTGCACCAGTCCCTGCCTCATGACCACGACCCGGTCGCCGAGGGTCATGGCCTCGGTCTGGTCGTGGGTGACGTACACGGTGGTCGTGCCCAGGCGCCGCTGCAGCCGGGAGATCTGCGTGCGCATCTGCACCCGGAGTTTGGCGTCCAGATTGGACAGCGGCTCGTCCATCAGGAACGCCTTGGGATCGCGGACGATCGCCCGCCCCATGGCGACCCGCTGGCGCTGCCCGCCCGAGAGGTTGGCGGGCTTGCGGTCCAGGTGGTCGGTGAGGTCGAGAATGCGGGCGGCCTCCTCGACCTTGGCGTTGATGGTGCCCTTGTCCACCTTGGCCAGCCGCAGCGGGAAGCCCATGTTCTCCCGGACGCTCATGTGCGGGTACAGGGCGTAGCTCTGGAACACCATGGCGACGTCGCGTTCCTTGGGCGCGAGGTCGTTGACGACCCGGTCACCGATACGCAGGCTGCCGTGGGTGATGTCCTCGAGCCCGGCGATCATGTTCAGGGTGGTGGACTTGCCGCATCCCGACGGGCCGACCAGGATCACGAACTCGCCGTCGGCGATGGCGAGGTCCACGTCCTTCACGGCGAGGGCTCCGTCGGGAAAACGCTTGGTGACTTTCTCGAGGATGATCTCGGCCATGGTGGTGCCTCCTTGCCTTCTTGCCTTCCGGGTCCGGGTCCGGGTGTCGCGGTCGGTGCCGGGGGCCGGCGGCCGTCTGTCACGGCCGCCCGGTCACCCCTTGACCGCTCCGGAGGTCAGACCGGCGACGATCCGCCGCTGGAAGAACAGGACGAAAATGATGATCGGGATGGTGATCACCGCGGCGGCGGCGGCGATCGACCCGGTGGGCTGCTGGAACTGCGAACTCCCGGTGAAGAACGCGATCGCCGCGGGCACCGTGCGCGCGGACTCGGTGGAGGTCAGCGAGATCGCGAACAGGAAGTCGTTCCAGCAGAAGATGAACACGAGGATGGCCGTGGTGAACACGCCGGGCGCGGCCAGCGGCACGATGACCATGCGGAACGCCTGGGCGGGCGTGGCCCCGTCGACCTTGGCGGCCTTCTCCAGGTCCCAGGGGATCTCCCGGAAGAACGCCGACAGGGTGTAGATCGCCAGCGGCAGCGAGAAGGTCATGTACGGGATGATCAGCCCGATCCAGGTGTCGAAGATCCCGATGATCCGCTCGATGTTGAACAGGGGTGACACCAGCGAGATCGGGGGGAACATCGCGATCAGCAGGGACATGCCGATGAGGACCCGCTTGCCGGGGAAGCGCAGTCTGGCCACCGCGTAGGCGGCCATGGTGCCCAGCGCGACCGCGATCACGGTGGCGATCAGGGCGATGCCGATCGAGTTGACCAGTGCGCGGGTGAACTCGGAGGTGTCGAAGATGCCGCTGTAGTTCTCCCAGGTCCAGTCCCTCGGGATGTAGTCGCCGTCGGTGAGGGTGGCGGGGTCCTTGAACGACAGCGCGGCGATCCACCACACCGGGAACAGGGCGTAGAGCACCACCACGACGTTGACGACACCCCAGCGGACGCGGTGCGTCCTTCCCACGGCGGCCATCAGCGCTTCACCTCCGCTCCGGGTGCGGCCGCGCCGAACAGTTTGATGAACGTGAAGGCGATGATCGCGACACAGATGAAGATCAGGACCGAGATCGCCGACCCGATGCCCAGGTTCAGCGCGGTGAACAGGTTGTCGTACCCGAGGATCGACAGGGAGCCGGTGTCCTGGGCCCCCTGGGTCAGGACGTAGATGTTGTCGAAGATCCGGAACGCGTCCAGCGTGCGGAAGAGCAGTGCCACCAGGATGGCCGGTTTCATCAGCGGCACCATGATCCTGGTGAACCGCTGCCAGGCGGTCGCACCGTCCACCATGGCCGCTTTCAGGGTCTCCTCGGGAACCAGGGCGAGTCCCGCGAGCAGCAGCAGGGCCATGAACGGCGTCGTCTTCCACACCTCGGCGAGGATGATGATCCACAGCGCGGACCACCGCTCGGTCAGCGGGGCCTCGCCCTCGGGCAGCAGCTCGGCGAGGTAGCCGAGATCCGGGGTCCAGGCGTACTGCCAGGAGAAGGCGGCGACGACGGTGACGATCCCGTACGGGACGAGGACCGACGTACGGACGACGCCGCGCGTGAAGATCGTGCGATGCATCACCAGGGCGAGCCCCATGCCGAGGACCAGTTCGATGGCCACGGAAACGGCGGTGATGAACAGCGTGACCCAGAAGGCGTCCCACCAGAACGAGGAGGACAGGACCGCCCCGTAGTTGCTCAGGCCCACGAAGTCCGCCTGTCCCGGGAAGCGCAGGTCGTAGCGCTGGAGGGACAGATAGACGGCGTACCCGATGGGGTAGGCGGTCACGGCGAGCATGACCAGGACGGCCGGTGCGCAGAGCAGCCAGCCGAGCCGCCGCTCCTGCCGGGCGCCCGCCGAGATCGCCGCCTTGCCCTGCCGGACCTGCTCCGCCTCGGGGGGCGGCGGGGCCCCGGCCGGTTCCGCCTGCATGCTCATCGTCGGCCGCCCGGGGACAGGGCCCGAGCACCGGGGCGCGGGCCGGTGAAGTGGTGCGGGACGTGGTGGTTCACGGGATCACACCCTCGGATCGCAGGGCCTCGTCGATCTGTTCCCTGATGGTGTCGACCGAGCTCACCGGGTTGATCCCGGACGGCGGGGACAGCGTGTGGGAGATCGCGATCGAGATGTTCTGGTAGGCCGGAGTGAGCGGGCGCACGCTCGCCGACTCCAGGGCTGCCAGCACTTCCTTGGCGAAGGGGTACTCCTTGATGAACGCCGCGTCGTCGTAGAGCGCGCGCAGGGTGGGCGGCAGGCCGCCTTCGAGCGCGGCGGTGAGCTGGTTCTCCCGGTTGCGCAGGCACAGGGCCGCTTCGAAGGCCAGATCGGGGTGGCGCGAGTAGGCGCTCACGGCCAGGTCGATGCCGCCGATGGTGGGCCGTGCGGGGCGGTCGGCGTCGACCCGGGGGTACGGCGCCCAGCGGAAGTTCCTGAACAGCTCCGGGTTGTTCGTCCTCATCGAGGGATAGACGAACGGGTAGTTGAGCTCGAACGCCGCGACCCCCGACTCCATGGCGAGGCGGTTCTGGTCCTCCATCTGGTTGGACAGGGAGGGGTCCGCGGCCACGGAGGTGGCCACGTCGCGCATCAGGGTGGCGGCCTGCACGGCCGGGGGCCCGAGGGAGGGCTCGGTGGCGCTCGGATTGAGGATGGAGCCGCCCGCGCTGTTGATCAGTGTGTTGAACCAGACGGTCAGGCCCTCGTACTGGGCGCCCTGGATCTCCACGTAGTGCGGTTTGCCCTGCCGGTCGAGGTCGCGGGCCATGTCCAGCATCTGGGCCCAGGTCGTGGGCGGGGTGGGCACCAGGTCCGAGCGGTACCAGAGGAGCTGTGTGTTGGTGTTGTACGGGACCGCGTAGAGCTTTCCCTTCCAGGTCGAGGTCTGCAGCGGTACGGCCAGGGTGCCCTCGATCGCCTGCTGCTTCGCCGTCCCCGTCCATTCGCGGATCCAGCGCGCCTCGGCGAACTCCGCGGCCCAGGTGACGTCCAGGCCCAGGATGTCGAGCGAGCTGTCCTCGGCGGCGAGCCGGCGGACCATCTGCTGGCGCTGGCCGTCGGCGGCGCGCGGGAGCTTGTTGTAGCTGATCCTGTAGCGGCCGCCCGAGGCCTGGCTGCACCGGTCGGCCGCCTTCTGGAGCGCACCGGAGTCGTCGGGGAAGTTGTACCAGTTCAGGGTGGGCGGGCCGGAGTCCTCGTCACCGCCGCAGGCGGCGAGCAGCGACGCCAGCAACGGCAGGACGGCGAACATCCGCAGCCGTCGTGTCCCCCTCTGACGCCCGGGACGTCCCTTCTTCCCCGAAATCGGCCGGCAGCCGCACCTCACGTGCACGCGCTCCACACCTCGTTTCCGGGACGGTGGCACGGGACTCGCGCCTCGTAACACCTCTCTCCCGGCGAACGCTAAATACCACATGGAGCAACATCAAGTACATATCGCATAAAAACACCCGTAAGATCCCCTGCGGAGCCGGGTGGCGAACTGTTTGTCGTGGCGATTGCGGCCATGCACAATGCACGGGACCGTCTCGCCCCGCGTGCGCCGGCGGTCCCTGAGGAGGATCGGGCCATGGTCACCGTCTGGTGGTTGACGGTGGCAGCACTCGGTGGTGCGGGTGCCGCTGCCCTGCTGACGTTCCTGCGGATGCGCCGGACCGCCGCGGCCCGGGTGGCGGAGCTGGCTCAGCTGGAGCACCTGGTGGAACGCCGGGCGGAACAGGTGACCGCGCTCAGTCATGAGCTGCGTACACCGCTCAGCATGATCAAGGGCGCGGTGGATCTGCTGCGGGAAGGGACTCCGGGCCCGCTGACCTCGGCCCAGGAGCGGTTGCTTCAGGTCGCGGCCCATCAGTCCACCCAGGTCACCTCCCTGTGCGAGAGCCTGCTGATCCAGGCGAAGATCGAGGCGGGCCTGTTCACCCCGCGCATGGAGAAGGTGGACGTGTCGGTCGTGGCGCGGGACGTCGTCACCGCGATGCGGCCGTTGTGCGCTCAGCGCGAGCAGCGGATCAGCCTGGACGTGCCCCAGGTGATGCCGCGCATCCCGGCGGACCCGATGCTGCTGACGCAGGCGCTGACGAACCTGCTGTCCAACGCGAGCCGCTTCACCACCACGGGCGGCAGCATCGATGTCCGGGTGGCCCTCATAGACTCCGGTGTCGCGGTGTACGTCACCGACGACGGTGCCGGTATGACGCGGGCCGAGCGGCACCGGCTGTTCCACCGCTTCGCCACCGGCCGGCCACTGGCCGACGGAACGGGCCTCGGTCTCGTGATCACGAAGACCGTCGTGGAGCTGCACGGAGGCGAGATCATGGTGCACACCGCGTCCACGCGCGGGACGACGTTCCTGCTGACCCTGCCCGACGCGTCATGACGGGTCCGGCGGAGACGGCGGCGGCAGGGCCGACCGCGTTGGTGGTCGACGACGAGCCGCAGATGACGATCATCATCGAGTTCGCCTTGCAGACCCAGGGGTTCACGGTGCTCACCGCCCATGACGGCGCGACCGCGCTGAACCTGCTGCGCACCCGCGCCATCGACCTGGTCGTGCTGGACGTGATGATGCCGACGATGGACGGGCTCACGCTGTGCGGGCGGATCCGGGCCCGGTCGGAGGTTCCGGTCATGCTGCTCACCGCGCTGTCCCAGCACGACGATGTCATCGCCGGCCTGGAGCAGGGCGCCGACGACTATGTGACCAAGCCGTTCCACCCGCGCGAGGTGGCGCTCCGCGCCCAGGCGCTGGTGCGCCGCCACCGCAGGAGCGGCGGTGCGGTGATCCGCGTCGGCCATCTGGTGATCGACCCGGTGACGCAGTCGGCGACCCTGGCGCGCCACCGGCTGGACCTGCCGTTCACGGAGTTCAAACTGCTGACCCATCTGGCCACCCGGCGAGGGGTGCCACAGTCGTGGCAGGACCTGCTGCGGGAGGTCTGGGGCACCACCGACCTGCTGGGCGGACGGGACGTGGTGAAGTCCACGGTGTACCGGCTGCGGTCGCGGCTGGCGGCGGTGCCGGGCGGCTCGGCGTACATCCGCACGCTGCGCGGGGTCGGCTATCTGATGCCAGACCTGCCGGACGACACCCCGGAGAGCGGTCCGGCCGACGAGCCGGACGGGCCGCCCGCCGGGTGACAGCGCTGTTACCGGGGCTCACTGCGCCGTCACCGGCGCCCCGTTCACACGCTCCTAATGTTGCCGCAACATCGCTCGGCCGAGCCGGTTCAGGCTCGAATATGCGGAGGTCAACGTCGTGACAGTCGTGACAAAGAGAAGACGGGCGCGCCGTGGCGCAACACTGACGACGGCGCTGGCGGCCGTGGTCGTCGCGGCTGCGAGCGGCTGTGCGCGCGAGGCCGGTGACGTCTCCGCCGACAAGGACGGCGGGGTGGTGCACGTCGCCTGCGGGGCGACCGAGGAGTGGTGCGCCGCCACTACGGAGCAGTTCACGAAGACCACCGGGGTGAAGGCCGACTTCGTCCGTCTCTCCAGCGGCGAGGCGCTGGCCCGTATCCAGGCCGGAAAGGACAACGCCGAGTTCGACGTCTGGTACGGCGGGCCCGCCGACGGGTACGCCGCCGCGGGCGAGGAGAGCCTGCTGATGCCCTATCTGTCGGCGAACGCCAAAGCCATCCCCGACAAGTACAAGGACCCCTCAGGTCTGTGGACCGGTGTCTACGTCGGTGCGCTGGGCTTCTGCAGCAACAAGGAACTGCTGGAGGAGAAAGGGCTCAAGGCCCCGGAGTCCTGGGCCGACCTGCTCGACCCGAAGCTGAAGAAGGACATCGGCATCGCGCATCCGTCCACCTCGGGCACCGCGTACACGGCCCTGTGGACGCAGGTGCAGCTGGCCGACGGGGACAAGAGCCAGGCGCTGAGGTACATGCGCGAGCTCCACCCGAACGTGCTGCAGTACACCAAGTCCGGCTCGGCGCCGGCGCAGATGACGGCACGTGGCGAGGTCGCCGTCGGCGTCCTCTTCTCCCACGACTGCATAGCCACCCAGGAGGCCGGCTTCCCCGGCCTCGAGGTGACCTTCCCGTCCGAGGGCACGGGCTACGAGACCGGCGGCATCGCGGTGGTCAGGGGCGCGAAGAACCCCGGGAGCGCCAAGAAGTTCGTCGACTGGGCGCTCACCCCCGAGGCCCAGGAGATCGGCCCCGGTGTCAAGGCGTACCAGTTCCCGACCCACCCGGACGCCGAGGTGTCGGACAAGGTCGTTGACCTGGACGGCATCAAGGTCGTGGACTACGACGCGGTCGAGGCCGGAGAGGCCAAGCCGGCGCTGACCAAGCGGTTCGACGAAGAAGTCGCGCAGGCCCCGAAGTCATGACCACGACGCTCACCGACAGCGGGCCGTCCACCTCCCCCGAGGTGGCGGCTCCGCCGCGGCGCCGCCGGTCCGACCTGGGCGTCCGGGGCCTGATCGCCGCCGTCGCCGTACTCGTGGCGATCGGCGCGGTCGTACCGCTGGTCGCGGTGCTCGCCACCGCGTTCTCGCCCGACGCGCTGCCCCGCTACACGGAGTTCTTCACCTCGTGGGTCGACCTCGCCGTCCTGCGCAACACTCTGGTGCTCGGCACTCTCGTCGGCCTCTGCGGTACGGCGCTCGGCTTCCTGTTCGCGTTCGTCCAGGCCCGGCTCGATGTGCCGGGGAAGAAGATCCTGCACGTCATCGCGCTGATGCCGATCGTGAGCCCGCCCTTCGCGATCGCCACCGCCACGGTCGTGCTGTACGGCCGGCGCGGTGTCATCAGCAACGGCGTGTTCGGTGTGGAGTACGACATCTACGGCCTGGACGGGCTCGTGTTCGTGCTGTCGCTGTCGCTCTTCCCCGTGGCGTACCTGGGGCTGCTCGGCATGCTGCGCGCCCTGGACCCGGCGCTCGAGGAGGCCGCCATGAACATGGGCGCCTCCCGGTGGCAGGTCCTGCGCACGCTGATCCTGCCGCTGGTGGCGCCCGGTCTGGTCGCCCCGTTCCTGCTGCTGTTCGTCGAGGCGATCGCCGACCTGGCCAACCCGCTGGTGCTGGGCGGTGACTACACCGTCCTCGCCGGCCGCGCCTATCTGGCGGTCACCGGCGAGTACGACGTCACCGGCGCCGCGGTCTACTGCGTGATCCTGCTGGTGCCGTCGCTGGCGATGTACTTCGCGCAGCGCCGGTGGATGAACCGGAAGGTGCGGACGACCATTACCGGCCGTCCCTCCGGCAGCGTCCATCCGATCACCGGCTGGGCACGGTGGCCGGTCTACGCGCTGGCTCTGCTGGCCGCCGCGGTGATCCTCAGCCTCTACGGCACGGTGATCGTCGGCTCGATGACGCGGGTCTTCGGCATCGACAACACGTTCACACTCGACTACCTCGAAGAGGTCGTCGCCGGGGTGGGGGTCGAGGCGGTGCTGGACACGCTCATGTTCGCCGCCATCGCCACGCCCGTCGCCGGCCTCGTCGGACTGGTCATCGCCTGGCTGGTCGTACGGCACCTGGACCGCACGGCCTGGCTGCTCGACCTCGGCGGCACCCTGGGCGTCGCCGTCCCCGGCACCGTACTGGGCATCGGGTTCGTGCTGGCCTACCGGCCGGACCGGTGGATCGGCCCGGTCCACGCGATCCCCAGCCTGGTCGGAGGTAGCGCCATCGCCGGTGGCGCGGTCGCCATCGTCCTGGCGTACGTCGTCCGCAGCATCCCGGCGGGCCAGCGCACCGCGGTGGCCTCGCTCACCCAGCTGCACCCGTATATCGAGCAGGCGTCGACGGACCTGGGGGCCAGTCCGCTGCAGACCTTCCGACGGGTGACCCTGCCGCTCATCCGTCCCGCGCTGCTCACCGGACTGAGCTACAGCTTCGCCCGCAGCATGACCTCCGTCTCGACGATCGTCCTGCTGGTCACACCCCAGACGAAGATCATCACGTCTCAGGTCCTCAGCGCCGCCAGCACGGGCCGGTACGGCGTCGCCTTCGCCTACTGCACCGTGCTGACCGCACTGGTGCTGGCGGGCTTCGCGCTCATCCGCGTCCTCGTCGGCACCGGCGCCGCCCTGCAGCGCACCGCCACCTCCGAAAGGCAGAAGTCATGACCGCCGCCGCGCCCGAACTCACCACCGCGCCACCGCGCGAGGCCGACAGCGGACATCTGCGGCTCGACGCCCTGACCAAGCGGTTCACCGGCCGCTCCGGCACGGTGACCGCCGTCGACAGGGTCTCGCTCGATGTCGAGCCCGGGGAGTTCATCACCCTGCTCGGCCCGTCTGGCTGCGGCAAGACGACCACCCTGCGGATGGTGGCGGGTTTCGAGGACTCCTCCAGCGGCAGCATCCTGCTCGACGGCAGGGCCATCGACGGCATACCGCCGCAGCGCAGGCCCATGGCGATGGTGTTCCAGAGTTACGCGCTGTTCCCGCACATGACCGTGGCGGAGAACATCGCCTACGGGATGCGGCTGCAGCGGCGTACTCGCGACGACATCGCCACCAGCATGAGGATGGCCGTCACCAGCATGAACCTGGTCGGTCTCGAGGACCGCAGCCCGCACGAGCTGTCCGGCGGCCAGCAGCAGCGGGTGGCGCTGGCCCGCGCCCTGGTGGTGCAGCCGAAGGTCCTGCTGTTCGACGAGCCGCTGTCCAATCTGGACGCGAAGCTGCGGGACGCGATGCGGGCGGAGATCCGGCGCATCCAGAAGATGTTCGGCATCACCAGCATCTATGTCACCCACGACCAGGACGAGGCGATGAGCATGTCCGACCGGATCGTGGTGATGAACAAGGGCAGGGTGGAGCAGGCCGCCGCACCGGGCGAGATCTACGCCCGGCCGGCCAGCGTGTTCGTCGCCGACTTCATCGGCCGGGCGAACTTCCTGGAGGCGGTGCCCGAGCGGGTCGGCGGCAGCGGGGTCACCGTCACCGTGCTCGGGCGGCAGCTCACCGTCGCCGCGCATCCCAAGGTGACGGCCGGGGCCACCGGCGCGTACCTGATGGTGCGCCCGGAAACGGTCCGGCTGTCCGCGGTCACCGACGCCGGCACCGGCATGGGTGTGGTGCTCCGCTCCACCTTCCACGGACCGACGATCGACTACGAGGTGGAGACGACCGGCGGCACCATCACGGTCACCGAGCCGGGCGTCGACCCGCGGGAGGCGCTGGCGGAAGGCACGAATGTCGACGTCAGCCTCGACCCGGAGCGGGCGTATCTGCTCACGCAGGACTAGACGGTCCTGTCGGGGTACCAGGAATGGTCAAGAGGCCGTGTCGGACCATGCCGACACGGCCTCTGACCTTGGCGGACGCGTGGGAAGGGGCTCAGCTCCGCGACGGGGTGAGCACCACGAAGTCCGCGTCCGACGGGTCGAGGCAGACGGCCAGCCGACCGACGCCCTCCGCGTCCTCCGGTCCCATCTGCACGCTGCCGCCGTTCTCGGTGACCCTGGTGACGGCGGTGTCGCAGTCGGCGACGGCGAAGACCGGGTGCCAGTACGGCCGCCCGTGCGTCAGGGCGAGGTCGTCCTTGCTGACCTCCATGAGGCCGCCCTGCATGCGCTCCTCGGGAAGCCCGGCGGGGGTGATGAGGGTGTACGTGCCTCCGCCGCCCGGCAGCTCCATGTCGCCGTACTGCCAGCCGAAGACATCGCCGTAGAACTCCTTGGAGGCCGCGGCGTCGCTCGTGTACAGCTCGGTCCAGGACAGCGAGCCCGTCTCGTCCGCCAGCTCGAAGCCCGTGTTCCTCCCCGCCTGCCAGACGGCGAACTGGCCTCCCGCCGGGTCGCTGTACTGCGCCATCCGGCCCCAGTCGTCGAGGTCCCTCGGCGCCACCCGCACCGTGCCGCCCGCGCGCTGCACGGCCTGGGTCGTGGCGTCGGCGTCGGTGACGCTGTAGTAGATCATCCAGGCCGAGCGCGCACCCTCCTCGGTGAGTCTGCCGAGCCCGGCGACGGTCTTGCCGTCCTTCTGGAACATCCCGCCTTCCATGTCCTCCCCCTCGCCCATGGGCTGGTACTCCCAGCCGAGCACCGCGCTGTAGAAGGCCGCGGCGGCCCGGACGTCGGGGGCACCGAGGTCGAGCCAGCAGGGGGAGCCGGGAGTGAGGTCAGTGGTGATCACGGCAGTTCCCTTTCGCAGGTCCTTGTCACATCAGCGTGACACCCGCCACTGACAACCGCGCGTCGGCGGCGTACGCGGTTCGGACCGGGCGTCCTGCCCGCCCGGCCGGCCCCAGGCGCGGCCCCACTGTCGCTTGCTGTCCGCTCGCTCCTATGTGCACCCGTGCGCCGGTTGAACACCTGTGTGGCCAAGCGACGCATCCATGAACCACTACGTGTTGCATGTGATGCATTGCACCGTCGACCAGCTGCCCCTACGCTCACGCGGTCTTTCTCATGAACTCCGTTCACATGGATGATTGGAGAGCTCGATGAGTGCAAGACCTCGCTTCGCCGCCCTGCTGGTGGCGGTCGCCACCTTCACGGCGGTCGTCCTCCCCACCGCCTCGGCCCACCAGGCGCCGGGGATCCCGAGGACCACGGTCCTCGACGGCGTGCGGCTGCAGCAGACGAAGCTCCGGCTCGACCGCGGCGATCAGCGACTGCGACGTACCCTCGGGCAGTTGACGACACGCGCCGACACCTGGCTCGACAAGGGGCCCTGGACCGTCGTCGACAAGCCGCGGCCCGCGCCCGGCGGTGACGTCCACGACTACCTCAGCCAGGCCCCGTACTGGTGGCCCTCGCAGCCCGGGACCACCGACAACCCCTGGGGCTGCCCGTACGTCCAGCGCGACGGCGAGCGCAATCCGGAGGTCGACACCGGAACCGACCGCCAGGACGTGGAGAAGGTCTTCGACTCCACGTACGACCTCTCCCTCGCCTGGTACTACACCGGCGAGCGGAAGTACGCGGAGAAGGCCGCATCGGTGCTGCGCACCTGGTTCCTCGACCCGGCCACCCGGATGAACCCCCACCTGAACCACGCCCAGTTCATCCCCTGCAAGTACGACGGCCGGGCGATCGGCATCATCGACTTCTCGCAGTCCTTCACCAGCGTCCTCGACGCGATCGCGATCCTCGACACGGGGGCCCCGGGCTGGACCCGTCAGGACCGCTCCGCGATGCGCGCGTGGAACGTCGACTTCCGCGACTGGCTGATGAACAGCGCCTTCGGCAAGGAGGAAGGCGCCGCGAAGAACAACCACGGCACCTTCTACGACATGCAACTCGCCGCTCTCGCCCACGCGACCGGCGACCGGGCGCTGACGCGCCGGATCGTCCTCGACGCCCGCGCCAGGCGCATCGACCCGCAGATCGCCGCGGATGGCAGCCAGCCGCAGGAGCTCACCCGGACGCGGAGCTGGCACTACTCGACGTTCGCCCTGGTCGCGCACACACGCCTGGCCGCCGTCGGACGGCATGTGGGAGTGAACCTGTGGTCGTACGAGGGGCCAGACGGGCAAAGCCTGTTCAAGGCAGTCGACTACCTGCTGCCCGCCGCCTCCGGAGCCGCGCCGTGGCCGCATCCGGACCTGGAGTTCCGCCGGTACGCGGCCACCGACGTGGTGCACGCGGCGGCGGACGCCGGGGATCCCGAGGCGCGGGCGGCGGTGGCCCGACTGGAGCCGCCGCCCGGCGGTGACCTCTGGGAGCTGAGGCCCGCGGCGGAGCAGTTGGACTCGATCGCGGGGTGAGCGACCGCGTCGGTGGCGGGTCAATGGGTACGCCGGCCGCGCGGCGAAGCCTTCGGGGCGTCACCGGGAGAGCCGGCGTACCGGCACACCGGCCGTCATTGGCGTCATGAACGCGTGAGCTCCGAACCGGGGTGGCCGGGCCGGGTCCACGACGAGGCGTCGTCGTTGCCGCCTCCTGCCGGCGATCGCACCCGTCGGCAAACCGGCTCCCCGTCCTCACCGACCAGCCGCAACGACATCGGGAGGGCGCGTCCAGACATCGATGCACCCCGTCCGGAACTGGGGCAGTGGCCGGCCCAGAGGACTTCCGTCTCATCCACGGCGACGCCGTACCCGGTTACGTCACTCCGGCGGGCGGCGCAGCCCCCGAGGCCCCACTGCGGTTCCGCCCGGCGGAGATCAGCGGACATCCGCACGCCCCGGCCCTGGCGGTCAACGATCCCGGGCCGGAGCGCCCCTGCGGGTACGGCACCAAGGGCGTCACCGATGGCGCCGAGGAGTTCAGTCCTTGGGCCGGTCCCGCCGGTCCCGCCGTATCGGAGCCGGGCCGCTGCTCTCCCGCACGATCAGCTCCGGCTCGGCCCACAGCGGCAGGGCCGGGGCGGTATCGGGCTCGAGGAGCCGGTGAAGCAGGCCGAAGCAGCCCCGGCCGAGGCCCTCGAAGTCGAGGCGGACGGTGGTCAGGGCGGGGTGTGCGTAGGCGGCATGGGGGGCGTCGTCGAAGCCCACCACGCTCAGGTCGTCCGGCACGTCACGGCCCGCCTCCCTGGCCGCGCGGAGCACGCCGAGTGCCAGGTCGTCGTTGCCACAGAGCACGGCCGTGACCGAGGGGTCGACCAGCAGCGAGCGGGCGGCGAGGTAGCCGGAGCGGGGGCTCCAGCCTGCGTCGAGCGGTTCCGGGAGGGGCTTGCCGGCCACCCGCAGGGCGTCGCGCCAGCCCTCGGTGCGCTGGCCGCTGCGGGAGGTGGAAGACGGGATCGCCAGGTAGTGCACGGTCTCGTGGCCGAGGTTCAGGAGATGACGGGTGGCCTGAGCGGCGGCGGCCCGGTCGTCCAGCCAGAGCTGGGGCCGGTCACCGGGGCGGCCGTCCTCGGGCCTTTCCACCGCCGCCGCTGCCGGGAACCCGGCGGGCAGTGCCTGCCATGCCCGTACACCCGGTGCGTCGAAGGCGATCACCAGCACCGCCTCCCCCGGCCGGCTGACCCGGGACGCGACATCCGCGGGCTGGTGGGGCGAGCCGGTGTCGAGCACGCTGATCCCGACCGCGAAGTCAGCCGCCCTCGCCGCCTCCTCGATGCCCTTCAGGGTCGCCGAGGCGCCGTACAAGGAGGTGTCGGAGGTCAGCACGGTCACCGAGCGCACCGCACCGCCGGCCAGTGCCCGGGCCATCCGGTTGGGCGTATAGCCCGTCTCGGCGATGACGTCCAGGACCCGAGCCCGGGTCGACTCCTTGACCCGGGGGTGGCCGTTGACGACCCGGGAGACGGTCTGGTGGGACACGCCCGCCTTCTCGGCGACGTCCCGGATACTGACGGTCCTCGGAGCCTGCGGTCCTCCGCCGGAGCGGGGGGCAGGGGTCGCTTCCTGCATGGTGGGACGGTTCCTCGTCGGTATTGGCTGGGCAGTCACGGCGGCGTTGGACCGGGAACTCCCCTTCTCCGCGGCTTCCTTCAGGGTCTGCCGGCCGATCCAGAGCTGGTTGAGGGGGTCGAGGACCTTTCCTGTTTCTCCCAGTAGGCCATGACGGCACCATTCGGAGTCGGGATCGACGGCCATACCGTACCCGCAGTCGGCGATGATCTTCTTCGCCTGACGGGACGCCAGGAGAAAGTTCCCCGCGGAGTATTGCGGGGCCGAATGTTACCGTTCACACTACTCCTGCCTCACCGGCGTGTTAACACCTGACTCGGGGGCACACAGGAGTCCGCAGCCGCAGGCATCCACCTCGGAACACGCCTGGTACGCGTCCTGCGCGCCTTCGACTGCCATACCGCCTGCCGCCGAGTTCCACGGAGCAAGAATGTGAACGGTAACATTAGCCCGCACGGAGAGCGTCCCGGGCTCACTGACCGGTACCCCCCGTTCCACCCGGCCTGAGCGCGGGGAGCCGATTCCATGCGGGCGCGGACGGCGTGCGCCGCGGCCGGACAGGGCAGCGACACCCACCGCCGTACGGCTGCCGGATGCCCGCCGACCCGGCTCGACGAATTCCGCGTTCTTTGCCCACGCCTGCAACAGGTTCCTCACCCATGTCCGCTTTTGATGTCGTTGACTCTCATGAAGGAAGGGTTGATTCCGTGTCATCAGGAAGAACCGCCTTGACCCACTGGACAAGACCTGTCGCCGTCCAGGCGCTGGTCCTCGGCCTGGCTCTCGCCGCGCTGCTGGCCATGGGCGGTGGCCGGACACCGTCGGCGGACCTCGGCCGGACCGAGCCGGTCGCGGTGACCACCAACCAGGTCGCGGTTCCGCCGGCACCGATGGGCTGGGCCTCCTGGAACAGCTTCGCCAGCAGCATCGACTACAACACCATCAAGGCCCAGGCCGACGCACTCGTCTCGTCCGGAATGGCCGCAGCCGGCTACAAGTACGTCAACATCGACGACGGCTGGTGGCAGGGGGCCCGTGACAGCAACGGCAAGATCGTCACCGACGAGAGCCTGTTCCCCGGCGGCATGAAGGCCATGGCCGACTACATCCACAGCAAGGGCCTGAAGGCGGGCATCTACACCGACGCGGGCAAGCAGGGTTGCGGCTACTACTTCCCCACCACCAGGCCCGCGGCGCCCAACACGGGCAGTGAGGGCCACTACCAGCAGGACATGCAGACCTTCCAGGAGTGGGGCTTCGACTTCGTCAAGATCGACTGGTGCGGCGGCAACGCCGAGGGCCTTGACCAGGAGACCACGTACAAGGCGATCAGCGCCGCCAACGACGCCGCGGCCGCGATCACCGGCCGCAAGCTGGTCCTGTCGTTCTGCGAGTGGGGCACCGGCAACCCCTGGAACTGGGCCCCGGGAACGGCGCCGATGTGGCGTACAAGCACCGACATCATCTTCTGGGGCAACAGCCCGTCCACGGCCAACATGCTGGCCAACTTCGACAAGGCGCTGCACCCGTCGTCCCAGCACACCGGCTACTACAACGACCCCGACATGCTGATGGTCGGCATGAACGGCTTCACCGCCGCCCAGAACCGCACGCACATGAGCCTGTGGGCGATCTCCGGTGCCCCGCTGCTGGCCGGCAACAACCTCACCACCATGAGCTCCACCACCGCGTCGATCCTCAAGAACTCCGAGGTCATCGCCATCGACCAGGACCCCCGCGGCCTCCAGGGCGTCAAGGTCGCCGAGGACACCAAGGGCCTGCAGGTCTACAGCAAGGTCCTGTCGGGCACCGGCAAGCGTGCCGTGCTGCTGCTCAACCGCACCTCCTCCGCCGCGTCCATCACCGCACGCTGGGCAGACCTGGGCCTGACCACGGCCTCCGCCTCCGTACGCAACGTATGGACGGCGACCGACGCGGGCAGCTCCGCCACGAGCTACACCGCCTCCGTCCCGGCCGGCGAAGCGGTACTGCTCACCGTCTCCGGCACCGAGGTCTCCGGCACCACCTACGAGGCGGAGTCCTCGTCCAGCACTCTTGCCGGTACCGCCGCCACCGGCACCTGTGCCAACTGCTCGGGCGGCTCGCTGGTCGGCTGGATCGGCAACGGCTCCGCCAACACGCTGACGTTGAACAACATCAACGCCCCAACCTCCGGCGTGAAGCTCGCCACCATCGCCTACGTCAACGGCGACAACACCGCCCGTACGGCGACGCTCCAGGTCAACGGCCAGCAGCCGACGGTGGTCTCGTTCCCGCCGACCGGCTCCTGGACCACTCCCGGCACCGTCTCCGTGCTGGTCGGCATGGCCAAGGGCGCCAACACCATGAAGTTCTCCAACAGCGGCGGCTGGTCGCCCAACCTCGACGCCGTACTCGTTCAGAACCTCGCGGGCACCAACGGCAACGAGATCATCGGGGCCGGCTCCAACCGCTGCCTCGACATCGCCAGGAATTCGATCACCAACGGCACCCAGCTCGCCCTCTGGGACTGCAACGGCGGACACAACCAGACCTTCACCGCCACGTCACGCGGCGAACTCGTGGTCTACGGCAACAAGTGCCTCGACGCCGACAACAACGGCACGGCCAACGGGACGAAGGTCATCATCTGGGACTGCAACGGCGGCACCAACCAGAAGTGGACCGTCAACTCGGGCGGCACCATCACCAACAACCTGTCCGGCCTCTGCCTCGACGCCGTCGGCAACGGCACCGCCAACGGGACCAGGATCGACCTGTGGACGTGCAACGGCGGGAGCAACCAGAAGTGGACGCTCAACTGACGGATTGACGCCGCTGTTCGTTTCCCGACCGGCGGACGGACTGGATTCTCCGGTCCGTCCGCCGATTCAGGCTCCATCCCGGCACTCGGGGCGGAACGCGATCACGCCGTGGCCGGGACACCCGGATCTGCGAGCAGACCGCGTACCCGCTGCTCGATCCGGTCCCGGATCGGCCGGACGGCGTCCACGCCCTGACCGGCGGGGTCGTCGAGCTGCCAGTCCAGGTACCGCTTGCCGGGGAAGACCGGGCACACTGCGTGATCAACCTGTCCGTCGACAAGCCCGCTGTCTTCGCCGAGACCTTCCGTGTGCTGAAGCCCGGCGGCCGCATCGGCGTCTCCGACGTCGTCGCCGACGACACCCTCACCCCCGAGCAGCGGGCCGGGCGCGGCGACCACGTCGGCTGCATCGCCGGCGCGCTGTCCTTCGCCGAATACCGTGCGGGCCTGGAGACCGCCGGCTTCACCGACGTCGAGATCACCCCGGCCCTCCCCCGAGCTCTCGGCTCCGCTCGACAGCGGAGTCGACCGACGCCTGCTGTGGCGTCAACGCCTGCTGCGCTCCGGCCGAGACCGCGGTCGACCCCGCTCTGACCGTCACCGAGGCCAAGAGGGCATCGGGGTGCGGTTGCCAGAACTGACATCCGTATCGCCGGGGCCCCTCAGTGACCGACCGTCGGCGCAGTGGAACACCGCGCCGCCAGGCCCAGAGCCGCAGGTCAGGACGTTGAACGGCAAGCTCAGAGGATCTGCTGGTCGGCGCGTGCCTCGAGGAGGGCTATCGCTCTGCGGCAGGCGCCGGTGAAGCGGACGAAGTCGGCGTCGGAGGTCGCGGTCCCGGCGCGCGCGGTACGGCTGCTGTAGTCGCCGAACAGGCTCTGGCGCAGGTCGGTGGTGATCTCCAGCTGCCCGCCCTTGCCCAGCATGGTCAGGTTGCAGGGGTTGGTCGTGTTGACGCCCGCGAGGTCCGGCTTGGTGGATCCGTCGATGGTGTTGAAACCGGCAGCCCGCAGTTCGTCGTGCAGGTACGTCTTGAAGTCGGCGTTGAGTCCGCCGACCACCACGGACATGGGGGCGCCCGCCTGCTCTTCCTTGCAGCCGTGCAGGCTCAGGACGTTGAGGCTGCTCGCGGCCATGGAGCGGGCGACATGGTCGTCGCAGTTCTTCGAGGTGACGTGCAGTTTGCTGTTGCCCGTGGAAAGGAGGCCCTCGAACATCCAGTAGTCGTGGACAGGTCCGCCGTCCGGGGTCCAGACCGACAGGTCCTTCGGGTCGTACCCGGCTATGCCCAGGCAGAGTTCGGAGGTGCCGATCTCGATACCGCCGCCGTGCAGGGCCATGACGGTCGTGCGATGGAACGGTGATCTCCCGGAGAAATCGCTGTCCAGCATCTGGTGCCGCTTGTAGCGACGGCCGAAGTCCGTACCCTCCCGCCCGGCCAGTTGGGTGTAGAGGTCGGTGTTCGAGATGTAGAGGTCGTCCTCGCCGGCGGCATGCGCCGCGGTCGCCCCGACTCCGGTGACGATTGGCGTTCCCGCGGCGGCGGTCGCGAGGGCGGAGGCCAGCACTGTGCGGCGGCTCATATGGGTCATGCTGCCATGATCACGCCAACCCGCTCGAGGGAGCCCGCGACATGCCGTTGTTGCACACGTCACATGCCATCGAGGGAAAACTTGCGGCGAGCCGTTGCCGGACACGACATCCGTCGCACCATCCCCGACAAGACCGATCAAGCTCACAAGGGGGCCCTAGGAGCGCTGAGCGAGGCCCGCCGCAGCGAAGGACGCCGTGTCCCGGGAGGTCGTGCCGTCGGTGATCCACCAGTGCGTGGGGTCCAGGCCGTACAGGCCGAACAGGGTGCCGGCCGCCCAGTTGAGGATCAGCTCGTCCTTGCCGTCACCGTTGAAATCGGCGGCCCCTGCGGGCCGGGTGTGGCGCCATTTCGCAGGTCCCTTCCGCACGTTGCGCTGGACCGGGGTGCGCCTGTCGCCGTCGATGAGGGTGGCACCTTCGTACGTGGCGACCAGGATGCCGTCACGGCCGTCGCCGTCCGGGTCGGCGGCCACGAAACCGCCGGGCCCGTAGTCGGTGCCCGCCCCCTCGGGCACCTCGGGCAGTCGGTACGTGACCGGTTCGCCGCCGCTGCCGGGGTACACAGCGAGCGATCCGGCGACTTCGGGCTCCTCCGTCTCGTAACCGGGCTCGTCGTTGCGGCCGCCGTCATCCCCGACTGCCACATCGCGCAGCCCGTCACCGTCGAAGTCACCGAACGCGCGAGCGTTGCCCTCGCGCAGCTGCTTGCCGTTCGTGGACAGGCCGGTGCCGCGGCGGGCCGGGTAGAGGATGTTGCCGGACTGCTCACCGTCGTTTGGCTCGTGAAGCAGCAGGGAGGTCGCGCGCGGCTCGCCGGACGGGTCGATGGCGTCCACGACAAGCCTGCCCTCCGTCAACGGAAGGTCGGTACTGGTGCGAGCCGGAGCGCCGGACCGGGTGAACGGGCCGTACAGCACCACCAGGGACGACCGGTTCTTCGCGATGCCCGCGAGATCGTGGTGCCCGTCCCCGTCGAAGTCGCCGCGCTCAACGGACTCCAGGCCCATCTTCGATGCGCTCTGCGGCAGCCGTACCTGGGGTGCCCCGGCCCTCGCCCTGGGCCCGTCGGGTCCGCCCCAGGTCACGTAGGGGACGGTACGTACAGTGGAGTACCCCTGCTCCTCGACGCTCTCGCCCATGACGGTCGTGACGAAGTCCGGGAAGCCGTCGCTGTCCAGGTCGGCGACCGTTTCCGGGGCGAGCGGGTTACTCTCGGCCGCTTCCTCCGGCCGTTCCGGCAGGCCCAGGTCGCGGCGGCTGTGGACCGTGCGCGTCGAGGGGTCGAGTCCCTTCGCCGAGCCGTAGAGCACGGCGACCCGTTCACCGCCGGGGACGGGCACCACGAAGTCGCGATACCCGTCGCCGTTGATGTCGTCGGGGTCCTTCGACCCCTTCCCGGGAGCGGGCGCCCGGCTCTCCGCGGGGGCGCCGGGCACCGGAACGGAGGTCTCCTGGACGCGGCCGTTCGACGTCTTCGTGCCGGTCGGCGCCCGGCTCTCGGCGGGCGCGCCGGACACCGGGGCTTCGTCGCCCGTTCCGCCACCACCGCATCCGGCGAGCGGAGCGAGCACCACGCAGGCGGCGCAGACAGCGAAGACCGGCAAGGCGGTACGAGACTTCATGCGCCTCACCCTCACATCCCGCGCCGCTCCGACTCCAGCAAAACGGGACGACTGTTGCCCGGTTGTTGGCCAACCGACTGACGCCACATACCGGTTTCCCTGTACCGGTTTCCCTGTACTGGTTTCCCTCGCGCCTCACCTCTCGAAGCGATACCCCATCCCCGGCTCCGTGATGAAGTGCTTGGGATGCGACGGGTCCGCCTCCAGCTTCCTGCGCAGCTGCGCCATGTAGACCCGGAGGTAGTTCGTCTCCTTTCCGTACGAGGGCCCCCAGACCTCTTGCAACAGCTGCTTCTGGCTGACCAGGCGGCCGGTGTTGCGCACGAGCACCTCCAGCAGGTGCCACTCGGTCGGCGTGAGCCGTACGTCCGCGCCGCCGCGGTTGACCTTCTTGGCGGCCAGGTCGACCGTGAACTCCTCGGTCTCCACGACGACGTCGTCCTCGCCGCCGCCGGTGGGCTCGGCGCGGCGGACGGCTGCCCGCAGCCGGGCGAGCAGCTCGTCCATGCCGAAGGGTTTGGTGACGTAGTCGTCGGCGCCCGCGTCGAGCGCCTCGACCTTCTCGTCGGAGGTGTGCCGGGCTGACAGCACAATGATCGGAACCCGGGTCCAGCCGCGCAGGCCCTTGATCACCTCGACACCGTCCATATCGGGCAGACCCAGGTCGAGGACCACCACGTCGGGGTGGCGGGCGGCGGCGAGCTGAAGCGCGGTGGCGCCGTCGTGCGCCGCGTCGACCTCGTAATTGCGCGCTCTGAGGTTGATCACAAGCGCGCGCACGATCTGTGGCTCGTCGTCGATCACGAGCACCCGGGTCATGAAGCGTCTCTAATCGGCTTGGGTTTCCTGGGTGGTCCCGGGTGTTCGGGACCGTCCTTGTGGGTGACTCGGCCGCGGCCATCCTGGGATGGGGGTGGTGTGGGCGTGGCGGCGGAAGCCTGCCCCGAGTCTAGCCCCGTCCGGCCGGTGTAGCCGGGTGGGGGTGCCGATTGTGGCCGGTCCCTGCTGCCGTGCACACTGCTGGCTGCGGTGTGTTGGGTGCGTGGGGGTCCGCCCCGCCGGACGCTTTTCACCCGGCCGCGCCCTGGTGGGGGTGCGGTGGCCGGGTGGGGCGGGGACCCTGCGCCGCTTCCCGGGCGCGGGGCGTTTTGCTGTGGGACGGCTCTTGGTGCGGTCCCGAATCTGGTGCTGGACCTGGCTTGCCCGGTCCAGGGCCTCAACCACGCTGCGGATCACAAGGGTTTTGCTGGAGCGGTCGAGATGCGTGGTGTGCTGGTGGGTCAGGCCGCGGGTGCCGATCCTCTGCCAGGCGGCGTGGTCCCGGCCGGTGCTGTACCCGCACGCCCCGTTCCGGCAGGTGGCCCATGCCCAACCCGCCGCCCGGTCGTCTGGCGCCTTGTGGTGGCGGAATGCGGTCAGGCAGCGCGGGCAGTACGCCGACGTCCCGCGTGGCGGCACGATCACCACGGCGATGCCCAGGGCGGCGGCGGTGTGCCGGGTGTGGGTGACGATCGCGCCGCGCACGGTCTGCGACAGGCGGGTGTTGAGGGTGCGGCCCTTGCCGCGGGCTTCCATGTCGCGGAGGTCTTCGAGGTAGATGACGCTCGCCCCGGCAGCGACCGCGTGATCCACCATGAAACGGGCGGCGGCCCTGGCCAGAGCCGCGTTCAGCCGGGTCCGGCGCCGCGCGATCCGCTCCCACTCCGCCTGCAGGACCGCGAGCTTCGCCACCAGCCAGGGGCTGGGGCGCATCCCGCGCTCCTGCCGGGAGGCGATCAGGATCCGCAGCCGGTCGATGCGCGCGCCGATCCGCTCTGCGTGCAGGCGCAGCCGGTCGGCCTTGGCCAGCACTCCGGCGGCGCGGAAGGACAGCGGCTGTCCGCCGGTGAGCACGCGGGGCTGGGTCTCACCGGTGAGGTGGAGGGTGCCGCCGGTGAGGAGGGTGTTCAGGTCCCAGTCGAAGGCCACCGCGATGTGGTGTCCGGCCCGCTTGGGCTTCGGCGTGGCCAGGGCATAGGACACGTCCAGCAGCAGCCGTCCTGCTCGGACGCGCAGGGTGGGCGTGCACAGTACGGCGTGGGCAGGCACGTGGGGTGGCAGGCGGAAACGGATCCGCACCGGATGCCAGTCCCTCCGGGATACCGGATCGGGCCGCACCGGCAGCCGCACGGTCAGCACCCCGTACCGGAAGGGATCTTCCGGGCGGCCGGCGCCGTCGGTTCTTCCGACGCCGCAGCCGGATCGGCTCAGCCGTTGGGCCGGAGCGTCCAGATGACGGTCATCTCGCCCGTCACCGCGCCGTCGCCACGCCGGATGCTGACGGAGACGGGGAACTCGGGCCGCTGACCGGCGTCGAGTTCGGCGACGACCTCGGCGGCGGGGCGGCCGAGCGTCGCGGTGGCCGTGACGGACCCCATGGCGAGCTTCTTGTACGCGATCTCGGCGCTGACCGCGAGCGGTACGGCACGGGAGAGCTGCTCCCCGAACGCGGCGAGCACGATCGCGCCGCTGGCCGTCTCACCGAGCGTGAACATCGCTCCGGCATGCGGCCCGCCGACGTGGTTGTGGTACTCGCTCCGGTCCGGCAGCGCCACCACGGCCTTGTCCGGAGTGGTCTCCCGGAACTCCAGGTTCAGGGTCCTGGCCATCGGCACCGTGGCGGCGAGCATCTCGCCGATCGTCATCTGGTCTGCGCTCATGGCCCGGATGTTACCCGCGAGTAGGGACCGTTGGCCAGGGCTGCCGGACGATCGCCGCACCGCGTCGGCCCGGGATTCCGCCTGTCGCCTCCCACCGGGCCATGACCGGTACATGGCTGACGAAAGGAAGTGACCGAAACGTGTCGCAGGCGGGACTAGGGTTGCTGCGCATGTGGCCAGGACAGCAGCAGCCGCCCGGGGGCGAGCAGAACCCGCAGGACCAGAACCCGTACCAGCAGCCGGGTTACCAGCAACCCAATCCCTACCAGCAGCCCGGGTACCAGCAGCCCAACCCGTACGGGCAGCCGCAGTGGGGCGCGCAGAGCCCGGTGGGCGCTCCGCAGCCGCCGAGCGGTGGCGGTGGGGGCGGCGGCTGGAACAAGACGAAGATCACCGCGATCGTGGCGGCCACGGCCGTCGTGGTCGCGGCCGGCGTGACCGGTTTCCTCGTCCTCGGTGGCGACAACGACGAGCAGGCCGGGGGCGACAAGGGGAAGACGTCCCCGAGCGCGTCCACGTCCCCCAGCGCGTCGGCGTCCGAGGGCACCTCGCGCGGCACCGACGAGGAGAAGCCGACCATCGCGGGCTGGAAGGTCGTCGTCAACCCGAAGTTCGGCACGATGTTCGACGTTCCCGCCGACTGGGAGGTCGAGAACGCCGGCACGAGCGTCGGCTTCGAGTACGAGGAGGACGGCAAGACCGAGGCGACCACCGTGAACGCACCGGCGTACCTCAAGCAGAAGTGGTGCACGAGCGACAGCGACAAGGACGGCCGCGAGGAGAGCAAGGCGCTGGCCGTGGCCGGAACGCGCGGCGAGAACGGCGCCAAGGACACGGACGAGGCGGCCGAGACCCGGGTGCCCTGGTGGATCTTCGGCGGCTACACACAGCCGGACAAGAAGAGCGTCGAGTTCACCAAGCCGAAGGCGTACGTCACGGATTCCGGTCTGAAGGGGAGCGTCGCCACGGCCTACTCGGTCGACTCGCCGCAGAAGGGGAAGTGCGCCACCGACGGAAAGGCCATCACCTTCGCCTTCAAAAACGGCGCGGGCGACTTCGTGACCTGGAACCTGTACGGCGTCAAGGGAGTCGACGAGGAGATCCCGGAGGCCACCATCCAGAAGATCCTGGGCACCGTGCGCCTCACCGAGAGCGAGCCGACGGGCTGAGACGGGGAAGCGGGGAACGGACGCGTCGTCCGGCACGTCATCTGACGCGTCGTCCGGCACGTCCGCCCGACGCGTCATTCGGAACGTCCGCCCGACGCGCCGGATCGGGGCCGAAAACGCGTTGGCAAGTCGCCCCCGCGGCAGCGATAGTCGGCCGGTGACCTCCGCCTCCTTACGCCGCCGCCCCGCCGGGGCGGGCCGCAACTACACCCTGCTGACCGCCGCCGCGGTCGTCACCAACCTGGGCAGTCACGGCGCCCTGATCGCCTCCGCGTTCGCGGTCCTGGAGGCGGGCGGCGACGGCGGCGACGTCGGCCTGGTCGCGGCGGCGCGGACGCTGCCGCTGGTGCTGTTCCTGCTGATCGGCGGCGCGGTCGCGGACCGGGTCCCCCGGCACCGCGTGATGGTCGCGGCCAACACCCTCAACTGCCTCTCGCAGGGCGCCTTCGCGGTCCTCGTCCTGACCGGCGACGCGCGACTGTGGCACATGATGCTGCTGTCCGCCCTCGGCGGCACCGGACAGGCGTTCTTCAACCCGGCGGCCGAGGGCATGCTGTTGTCCTCGGTCACCGCCGAGCAGGCGGGGCGTGCCTTCGCCCTGTTCCGCTTCGCCTCGCAGGGCGCGACGTTGAGCGGTGCGGCCCTCGGCGGTGTGCTGGTCGCCGTGATCGGGCCCGGCTGGGTACTCGCGGTGGACGCGGTGGCGTTCGCGGTCGCCGGAGCGCTGCGGGCCTTCCTGGACGTGAGCCACATCCCGCCGCGCGAGGCGGGAGGCGGCCTGCTCGCCGATCTCCGGGACGGCTGGCGGGAGTTCACCGGACGCACCTGGCTGTGGTCGATCGTCGTCGCGTTCGCCCTGGTGAACGCGGTCATCGTCGCCTCCGAGGCCGTCTACGGTCCCCAGGTTGCCCGGCACAGCCTGGGCGGGGCGGGCCCGTGGGGCCTGGCACTGGGCCTGTACGCGGCCGGCAACGCGGTGGGCGCACTGCTGATAGCCCGCTGGAAACCTCGCCGCATGCTGCTCGTGGGCGTCCTCTGCGTCTTCCCCTTCGCCCTGCCGTCCGCCGCGCTCGCCGTACCGGTGCCGGTCGCCCTGCTCTGCGGGGCGATGTTCGTCAGCGGTGTGTCGATCGAGGTGTTCGGCGTCATGTGGATGACCGCGCTGCACCAGGAGATCCCCGAGGAGAAGCTGTCCCGCGTCGCCGCGTACGACTGGTTCGGTTCCGTGTCGCTCGTGCCCGTCGCCACGGCGCTCGCGGGCCCGGCGGAGAGCGCCGTCGGTCGTCCGGCCGCCCTGTGGGGCTGCTCGGCCCTGGTCGTGGCGGCGACGGCGGCGGTGCTGTGCGTGCGGGACGTACGGACTCTGACGCTGCGGAGCAGGCCGGTGCTCCAGGGGCAGCAGGGCGGCGGAGCCGGGCCGAAGCCCGTCCCGGCCGAGGGGTCAGCCGATACCGAAGGCCCCGTCGGGCGGCTCGGGTGACGGTACGGCGTCCTCCTCGCCCACCGGTGCGGCGGTACCGATGAAGTCGCGGAGCGCCCTGCCGTGTTCGACCCGCGCCGGGAAGGCGTCGGCGGCGGTACGGCGGGCGAGCGTGGCGGTGTCGAGCGGGTGGTGGGCGGCGAGGAGCACGGCGTTGCCGAAGCGCCGGCCGCGCAGCACCCCGGGCTCCGCGATCAGCGCCACCTCCTCGAACACCGTGCGGAACGTGGCGAGCTGGGATCGGAGAAAGGCGAACGGCGCCGCGTCGGCGAGGTTGGCCAGATAGACGCCGTCGGCGCGCAGCACCCGCGCGGCGGCGCGCGCGTACGCCACGGTCGTCAGGTGCGCGGGGACCCGCGAGCCGCCGAAGACGTCCGCGATCAGGACGTCGGCGGAGGCGGCCGGAGCGGTTTCGAGCCACTGCCGGGCGTCCGCTCCGTGCAGCGCGATGCCCACGCCCGCAGGCACGGGCAGATGCTCGACGACCAGGTCCAGCAGCCCGAGGTCCGCCTCGACGACATCCTGCCGCGAGCCGGGCCGGGTCGCCGCGACATACCTCGGCAGGGTCAGCGCGCCCCCGCCGAGGTGCAGCACGTCGAGCTCCCGCCCGGGGTCGGCGACCGTGTCCAGCACATGCCCCAGCCGCCGCGCGTACTCGAACTCCAGATGCGTGGGCGCGTCCAGGTCGACGTACGACTGCGGTGCCCCGTCGACCGTCAGCAGCCAGGCCCGCTCCCGGTCGACGTCCGGCATGAGCTTGGCGGTCCCCTGATCGGTGACGCGGGTGACGGGTATGGGCTCGTTCACGGGGTCCATTGTGCCGTCGTGCGGGCTGGTGCCCGCCCCCGAGGGGACGGGCACCCCGTGCGCTCAGCTCACGGACGTCACGGTGCCCGCGCCGACCGTACGACCGCCCTCGCGGATGGCGAAGCCGAGCCCCGGCTCCAGAGGCACCTCACGCCCCAGTTCGACCGCCATCGCGACCGTGTCACCGGGCCGCGCGACCGCCGCCTCACCCAGGTCGACGTCGCCCACCACATCCGCGGTGCGGATGTAGAACTGCGGCCGGTAACCGCTCGACACCGCGGTCGTGCGACCGCCCTCACGCGCCGACAGGACGTACACCTGTGCGGTGAAGCGCCGACGGGGTACGACGCTGCCGGGCGCCGCCACGACATGCCCGCGCCGGACGGAGTCCCTCGGGACCCCGCGCAGCAGCAGCGCCACGTTGTCCCCGGCCTGCGCCTCCTCCATGGGCTTGCCGAAGGTCTCCAGCCCGGTGACGACCGTGTCCAGTCCGGCGCCGAGCACCTCGACCCGGTCGCCGACCCGGATGGTCCCCCGCTCGACCGCACCGGTCACGACCGTGCCGCGGCCGGTGATGGTGAGCACGTTCTCCACCGGCAGCAGGAAGGGCGCGTCCAGGTACCGCTCGGGGATGGGCACATACGTGTCCACCGCGTCGAGCAGCGCCTCGATGGCCGCCGTCCAGCGCGCGTCGCCCTCCAGGGCCCTGAGCCCGGAGACCCGTACGACGGGTACGGAGTCGCCCCCGTATCCGTGCGCGCTGAGCAGTTCCCGGACCTCCAGCTCCACGAGGTCGGTGAGCACGGTGTCCTCGCCGTCGTCGACGGCGTCGGCCTTGTTGAGCGCCACCACGATGTGGTCCACGCCCACCTGCCGGGCGAGCAGCACGTGCTCGGCGGTCTGCGGCATGATCCCGTCGAGCGCGGAGACGACGAGGATCGCCCCGTCGAGCTGCGCGGCCCCGGTGACCATGTTCTTGACGTAGTCGGCGTGGCCCGGCATGTCGACGTGCGCGTAGTGCCGGGTGTCGGTCTCGTACTCGACGTGCGCGATGTTGATGGTGATACCGCGCGCGGCCTCCTCCGGGGCGCGGTCGATACGGTCGAACGGCACGAACACCGTGCCGCCCTCGGTCCCTCGCTCGGCGAGGACCTTGGTGATGGCGGCGGTCAGGGTGGTCTTGCCGTGGTCGACATGGCCCATCGTGCCGATGTTCAGATGCGGTTTCGTGCGGACGTAAGCCGTTTTGGGCATGGCGATACCTCGAAGCCTCTCAGTGGTGCTGAGTGATGGCCCCGGCGCGGGAACGCGACCGGGGCGGGGACCCCAAGGACTTGCCGACCCTCCCCCTGCGGGGTCCGCCGGACGATCCGGGGAGGGTCAGCTTCGGGCGCCGTCTGCGGCGGCCACGACGATCAGAACGGCAGCCTTCGGGGCATCCGCGAGTGCCGCGGATGCTGCGAGGGCGAAGGCGTGCCGGAACATGCCGTCGATCATCGCCGACGGGTCCGCGCACGTCGAATGGTTTTCGGTGGACGGCCGTGCGGACGGGAATCAGGACGAGAGATGCTTCACATGGCGGGTCGTGCGTCGTCGGTGCGGTGGCGACGCGGTGCCGGCGAAGGGGCGGTGCACGCGCCCTGTGGATCCGCGCGGCGCGCGGGAGGTCCGGTAGGGGCCGGCAAGATCTTCGGGAGCGGCGTCCGCGCCGATGCGTGCCCATCGCACCTGGTCAGGGCCGGTGAGCCCGCAGTGGGGCGCTTCCACGCGTGTCTCGCTGCGGCCGGTTCCCGGCGGGAGGCGGCGATGTACGCCGTGGTGATGCGTGTCAACGCGACGTCCGCCGGGGAGTCGTGTGCCCCTCCGATGGGCGTATCCGGCGTTCCGTTTCCTGTGTCGCCGTTGAGACGAACCGTACGGCGATCACACACATTGGTCGGTTAGTGTCGCCGGATGCTCGATGCCACCACCCGCTCTGGAGGCACCTCCACGGCCGTTCCCCGGACCGCCGTCGCGGAGCTCGCCGTCGCCACGGCCGTCACACCGACGGGTCTCGCCGCTCGCTGCGGCAGAGTGCTGCTGTCACCGTGGGCGCGGTTCGGGCTTCTGCTGTCGCTGCTCGCGGGTGCCGCGTCGACCGTGTTGCTGTTCGAGCCCCAGCGGCTGCTGGCCGACGGCTGGCCGCCGCAGCTCGGCGGTGCCGCGGCGGCCCTGGTCTTCGCGGTGGCGTACGGGCTGTGCACGGTCGCGTTCGTGCCCCGGCCACTGCTCAACCTCGCGGCGGGCGCCCTGTTCGGCTCGCAGCTCGGGCTGGGCGCGGCGCTCTCGGGCACGGTCCTGGGGGCGGGGATCGCGTTCGGCCTCGGCCGGATCCTGGGGCAGGACGCGCTGCGGCCGCTGCTGCGCGCCCGCTTCCTGAAGGCGGCCGACGGGCAGCTCAGCCGGCACGGGTTCCGCTCGATGATGGCCTGTCGGCTGTTCCCCGGGGTGCCGTTCTGGGCGGCGAACTACTGCGCGGCCGTCTCACGCATGGGCTGGCTGCCGTTCCTGCTCGCGACGGCGCTCGGCTCGATCCCGAACACCGCCGCGTACGTCGTCGCCGGCGCCCGCGCCTCTACACCCACCTCGCCCGCCTTCCTGATCGCCATGGGGTGCATCGCGGCACCGGCCCTGATCGGCGCGGTCGTGGCCTGGCGCAAGCGCCACCACCTGCGCGGGCGCTGAGCCCTTGGGCCGCCCGCACGCATGAGTCCCGTCAGGCTGTCCCCTTGTACACGTTGAGCCGTCCGCACATCCCGAACTTCCCGTACGCCGACGGCTGCTCGGCCCGTACGAGGGCGTCGGAGAGGTGGGCCGGGTCGCCCCGCTCCAGCCGGTCGAGCTGGTCGCCCGTGGCCGCGGCGGCCGCCCGCGCGCCGCGCTGCCAGCGCTCCCGCCACTCGGCGAGCCGGGGCCGTACCAGCGCGGCCGCGGCCCGGTGGAAGGCGGCCAGGGGCTCGGGCCCGTCGGCGTCGCGCAGCGCCCGGTAGCCCTCCAGGGCGAGGTCGCGCCGGGCGCGTGCGATCCGCTCCTGCTCCTCCTCCGGCGCGTCCACGGGGATGGCCGTGGCCGCGGCGTACGTCTCCGGGTCGGTGAGGTGCTCCGGGGGCAGGGTGAGGACGGCGTCGCCCGCCTCCGGGAGTCCGTTGTTCTGCATGAGGACGGTGATGCGCAGATCGTCCTCGTTGACGAGCCGGTGGATGGTGCCGGGTGTGAACCAGGCGACCGTGCCGGGCACGAGGGGCGTCACCTCGTACCCGGACGCGGTCAGGGTCTGCACCGCGCCGCTCCCGCCCGTGACGACGTACGCCTCCGAACAGGTCAGGTGCATATGGGGGGTTCCGCCGCAGACCCCGTCCGCGGCGGGCCAGTCGTAGACGGACAGGTGGGAGACGGCGACGGCTCCCGGCAGCCCGGTGAATTCCACGGGGCTCACCTCCCGTACTTCTCGCGCTCGTTGAGAAGGCTCACCACGGGTGCGCCTCCAGGTACTTGGCGATCTCCTCCCGCTCCCAGGCCCCGTCGGCCACGACGATCCGGTAGCGGCGGGTGAACGTGTCGCCCGGAGCGAGCTCCATCTCGTCGAAGAAGGCCCAGGAGGGGGCCACGGCGGCGAAGGGCTCGTTGCGGACGAACCAGTGGGCGGGGTGGGCGCCTGCGGAGCCCGTGTGGTCGTTCTCGGGGGCGTGGGCGAAGACGAGCGTGGCGTGCCCGTCGGTGCCGTCGTGCTCCCCCGAGTAGGCGAGCCAGGGGGTCTGCTCGCCCATCAGCTCGGGGCCTTCCGCGTCCGGCCCGATGATCCGCCCGTCCCGGAAGGCTCGCGGCCCCCGCCAGAACAGGCCGGTGTAGCCCGCCATCTGACGCCCGGCGGTGGTCGGGCTGCCGAAGCGCAGCGGCTCGTCCCGCCGGTTCGTCACGGCGCTGGTCCAGGTGAACGCCCAGGAACCCGCCGCCGGATCGACGTCGTGCACCTCGATCCGGCGCTCCTCGTCGGCCCACAGCTCGCCGGTGTACGGATGCCAGGTGAGCCGCTCGGCGATCACGGCCCGGGTGCTGTCCGAGGCGACCTCGTCGAAGGCGACATGGGCCATCGACCCCACCCGCTCGGGGAGTTCCAGATACCCGTCGCCGTGCACGTACGTGTTGCCGCCCCACAGGTTTTGCCCGGACAGGTGCGAGGCCGTCAGCTGAAGGCCCTTGTGCCAGCGGTGGTCGTTGGGCCGGTAGTCGGTGACGACGTCGCCCGCCAGGGTTCTGATCGGGTGCAGATACGGCTTCGGGGACTCCCAGGCCGCCTCGGGCCGGTAGACGTAGGCGAACAGTTCGACGCCGGTGGTGGGTTCGGTGACCGTGACGCGGTCGCCGTGGGCGTGGACGACACGCAGCCCGTCGTGGAACGTCATGCGGAGATCTCCTCGCTCGGGGCGGACGCGGACGCCTCGGTCACCACGGGGGCCCAGCCGGGCGCACCGCCGTGCAGGGCGGTGTAGTAGGGGTCGCCGGGCCCGATCTCCCCGGCCCGTACGGTCGTGTCCGTGAACGCCGACTTGTAGAGCGCGGTGATCAGCTCCAGGCTGGTCCGCCCGTCGGCGCCGCTGCTGCGCGGCCGCTCTCCCGCGCGCATGCTCGCGACCAGCTCCCGCAGCTGTGCCAGGTGCGAGCTCGGCACGTCCGCGCCGAAGTCCTGCCAGGCCGCCATGTCGGCCTTCGGGACGTCGGGGGCCGGAGTGATCCGCCAGTTCTCGTTCTTGTGGCCGTACAGGTGGGTCAGTTCGACGGTGGCGCGCTCGCAGTCGATGCGGATGCGGCTGACCTCGTCGGGGCTGAGGACGCTGTTCACGATGGTGGCCATCGTGCCGTTCTCGAAGCGCACGAGCGCGGTGGAGACGTCCTCGGTCTCCACGTCGTGGACCAGACGCCCGGCCATGGCCCGCACCTCGCTCCACGGCCCGAGGAGGTCGAGCAGGAGGTCCATCTGGTGGATGCCGTGGCCCATCGCGGGCCCGCCGCCCTCGCTCTGCCAGCGGCCGCGCCAGGGCACGGCGTAGTACGCGGAGTCGCGGTACCAGGTGGTCTGGCAGTGCGCCACCAGCGGGCGCCCCATGGCCTGCTCGGCGATCAGACGCCGTACGTGCCGCGCACCGGAGCCGAAGCGGTGCTGGAAGACGATCGAGGCGTACGGTCCCCCGTCGGTGCCCTCCTCCGCCTCCACGGCGTCGAAGTCGGCGAGCGTGGGCACGGGCGGCTTCTCGCACCACACCCAGGCGCCGGCCCGCAGCGCGGCCACGGTCTGCTCGCGGTGCAGGGTCGGCGGGGTGCAGATGGAGACCAGGTCGGGCCGCTGCTCCGCCAGCATCCGGTCGAGATCGGTGTACGCGTGCGGGACGTTCCCCGCCTCGCAGAACGCCTTCACCGCGTCGGCGTCGATGTCGACCGCGGCGACCACCTCCGTCTCGCCCTCGGCGGCGAGTTCGGCGAGCGCCGTCAGATGGCTGCCGCGGGCGATGGCACCGGTGCCGATGATCGCGGCCCGGATACGGCGGCCGTTCAGCGGGGCCTCGGGGCGGTTCGGGCTCGGGGCGTTGCTGGGTGTGGGCATGGACGTGATCAGCACTCCATCGAACGTGACGTCAACGCTGGTCAACGCCTGTTGGCTCCGGAAGACTCCGGCGGCAGCAAGCGCTTTCCCCTCCTGCTGCAACGTATGTGTGGACATAGTGACGGGTCAACACCGCAGCCGTCCTCACTCCGCCCCCCGGCCGGACCGTGATCCGCGTCGACGGCCGACCTGGGCATCCGCGAGCGGGGGACACCCGAGGACACCTTCGCCCCGGCCGCCCGGGACCGCCCCCGTGGCAACCCTGTCATCCTGGGACGCTACGCTGCCCCTCAACACCCGTGATCAGACCGCAACGCGGTCACGGCGTGTCCGTCGGCCCTCCCACGAGCAGCGCTTGGACCACCTAACTCCATGTCTTGGTTTGAATCCCTCGTCCTCGGACTCGTCCAGGGGCTGACGGAGTTCCTCCCCATCTCCTCGAGCGCACACCTGCGCCTCACCGCTGCGTTCTCCGGCTGGGAGGACCCCGGCGCGGCCTTCACGGCGATCACGCAGATCGGCACCGAGACCGCGGTGCTGATCTACTTCCGCAAGGACATCGCGAACATCCTCTCGGCGTGGTTCCGCTCGCTGGTGAACAAGGAGATGCGCGGTGACCACGACGCGCAGATGGGCTGGCTGGTGATCGTCGGCTCGATCCCCATCGGTGTCCTCGGCGTGACGCTCAAGGACCAGATCGAGGGGCCGTTCCGCGATCTGCGCCTCACCGCGACGATGCTGATCGTCATGGGCATCGTCCTCGGTGTCGCGGACCGGCTGGCGGCGCGCGACGAGGCGGGCGGGAAGCACCGGGCGCCCAAGCAGCGCAAGACGCTCGAGCAGCTGAGCGTCCGGGACGGCCTGATCTTCGGCGTCTGCCAGGCGATGGCGCTGATCCCGGGCGTCTCCCGCTCCGGCGCCACGATCAGCGGCGGCCTCCTCATGGGCTACAGGCGCGAGGCCGCGGCCCGCTACTCGTTCCTCCTCGCCATCCCGGCGGTGCTCGCCTCGGGCGGCTACGAACTCAAGGACGCGATGGAGGGCGGCCACGTCTCCTGGGGGCCGACGATCTTCGCCACGATCATCGCGTTCGTGGTGGGTTACGCGGTGATCGCGTGGTTCATGAAGTTCATCAGCACCAAGTCGTTCATGCCCTTCGTGTGGTACCGAATCATCCTTGGCGTGGTGCTGATCGTGCTGGTCAGCATGGGTGTACTGAGTCCTCACGCGGCCGAGTCGGCGGGCTGATCCGGGCGACGGACCGCCGGTTTCCGCCAGCGGGGACCCGTGCTCCGACCGGGAACGTTCGCCGGGCGGGTGGAACAGGGTGAGATATCCGAACCGTTCGGTAATGTGTTCGTCCGGGAGGGCCCGAACGGCTGCTGCCAGGGGGCAACGGCAGCCACAGCCGTAGCGACGTCCCATGACCACGGACGTCGGCACGGACTCCGGCCCCTTGATCCCGGAGGACGGACCACAACAGACGGGGGAACACCGATGACGACCGCTCACGCCTTATCCGGGGCTGGGAGCAGCCCACCGCCAGAGAGCGACACGGTCATCGACGTACGGGATCTGCGGATGCGCTACCGCAGCCAGGACGTGTTGAAGGGTGTCGGCTTCACGGCCCGGCGAGGCGAAGTCGTCCTGCTGCTCGGCCCGAACGGCGCGGGCAAGACGACCACGATCGAGGTCCTGGAAGGCTTCCGGATGCGCTCGGCCGGTGACGTGACCGTCCTCGGCACCGATCCGGCCGACGGGGACGAGCGGTGGCGTGCGCGCCTGGGCATCGTGTTGCAGTCCTGGCGCGACCACGGCAAGTGGCGGGTGCGGGAACTGCTGGCCCATCTCGGCTCGTATTACGCGCCGTACTCCACCGCCCTCGTGCGGCGGCCGTGGGACGTCGACGAGCTCCTCGCCGCAGTGGGACTGACCGAGCAGGCGGACAAGCGGGTCGGAACCCTGTCCGGCGGGCAGCGCAGGCGTTTCGACGTGGCCGTCGGCATCGTGGGCAGACCCGAGGTGCTGTTTCTGGACGAGCCGACGGCCGGCCTGGACCCGGAGGCGAGGAACGAGTTCCACGGCCTGGTACGCGGGCTGGCGGACGAGAACACCACCGTTCTGCTGACCACGCACGACCTTGCCGAGGCGGAGAGGCTCGCCGACCGGATCCTCATTCTGGCCGGTGGCCGGATCGTCGCCGATGGCTCCGCCGAGGAGCTGTCGCGGCAGGCATCGGCCGAGGCCACTGTGCGCTGGACGCGGGACGGGCGGCCCTTCGAGAAGGCGACGGCCGAGCCCACCCGGTTCGTCCGTCGGCTGTTCGAGGAGCACGGCGAGGCGATCGGCGGGCTGGAGGTGCGCCGGGCGAGCCTGGAGGACACCTACCTGACGATGGTGCGGGAGCTCGAGGCGGGGAGCGTTCCCGATGAGCGGGCGGTGCACGCTTTCGGGGAGGGATCGCGATGAGTCCGGTGTGGTACGCCGCGGTAATAGGGGTGCGGCGCGGTTGGACGGAACTCCGGCAGACTTTCACCACCGGCCAGGACGTGTTCGGGTACGTGCTCTGGACGGTTCTGCTCATCGTGCCGCTGTTCCTGGTCAGGGACGATCCGCTGAAGGGCGCCGGCATCTCGACCGGCGCGTTCATGCTGCCGAGCATGTTGGGGATGACGCTCGCGTTCACCGGGATGATGACCACGGCCCAGCTGCTCGCGACCGAGCGTGAGGACGGCACCCTGCTGCGGGCCAAGGCCGTGCCCCACGGCATGGTCGGCCACCTGGTCGGCAAGATCATCATGGTGTCGGGGACGGCTCTCGCCTCCATGGCACTCCCCTTTGCCGTTGGCGTGTTCGTGGTGGACGGGGTTGCCCGGCAGGGTGGCGGAGCGTTGCTGACGCTGGTGTGGGTGGTGCCGCTGGGTCTCCTGGCCACCCTGCCGATGGGCGCTGTCATCGGCTCACTCGTCGACAGTCCGCGCACCATCGGTTTGCTGATGCTTCCGGTGATGGGACTCGTCGTGATCTCCGGGATCTACTTCCCTCTGTCCAAGCTGCCCGAGTGGCTGCAGACCGTCGGGCAGATCTTCCCCGTGTACTGGCTCGGCCTCGGTCTCCGCGCGGCGCTGCTGCCGGCCGATGCGGTCGCCGCCGAGATCGGCGAATCCTGGCGGCACCTGGAGACAGCGGGAGTGCTGGGTGCCTGGACAGTCGCCGGGCTGCTCCTCGCACCATCCGTCCTGCGCAGGATGGCCCGCCGCGAGTCCGGGGCCGCGATGGCGGAACGGCACCGGAAGGCGATGCAGCGGGTCGGTTAGTGCTGTGCCGGGGCGTTGTCGGCCCGGCACGGGCCATCGGCGACCGCGTCCGATGGCCCGGCACGGGCCATCGGCGACCGCGTCCGATGGCCCGGCCCGGGCCATCGGCGGCCGCGTGCGCGCCGAGCGTGAGCGGCAGAAGCTCGCCCAGGAGCAGGTGATCCTCACGGCCCGCGTCGACCGCGTCACCGGTCCCCGGCGTGCGCGGCGACGCTGACCGGGGAGCGCAGCCCGAGGACGACCGCGACGACCAGCCGGGCGACGGCGAGCAGGCAGACGATGTTCGTGGTCCAGGGCAGGCCTTCACGGACCCGGCGATGAGGGCCAGGCCGTCGGCGCCGGGGCCTCCGAAGACTGCCGCACCACCTCGACGTGTACGACGGCATCGGAGCCGGTGATCCCGGCTGAAGACCCCGGCGAAACGACCGCCGAAGACCCGAACTCCCCACCGTGACCAACTACATACGACGTGAGTAGCCGCGCGGTAGCGCACCGTCAGTCGTTGCCCCTACGCTGTTGCGCATGTCCCCCGATTCCATGACCCCTGGTTCCGTGCGGTCCGCTGCCGACGTAAACGAGCAGATCCGAGCGCTGTGGACGCGCGCGGGAGGTTCACTGTCGGAGCAGGAGAGGGCTGAGTACGAACTGCTGGTCGTCGAGTGGGCGGCGGCGATCCGCGGAGAGGTCATCGAGGCGGCGTGAGCGCCACCGGTTGAGCGGAAGGCCACCGGCCGGACACCAGGGCCACGGGATGCCCGAGCGACGAAAGCCGCTGCCAGGCTCCCGCGCCGGCGGCCGACCCGGTCAGGTACCGTCCCGCTCCAAGGCGATCATCGCGGTGTCATCCGTCAGGTGGCCCGAAGTGTGGTGGAGCAGTCTCTGGTGCAGTTGCTCGAGGAACTCCCTCGGCGTGCGGGTGTCCACCGCCTGCATGGCCTCGGGAAGAGCGAAGAAGTCCTTGTCGCGGTTGCGGGCCTCGATCACGCCGTCGGTGTACAGCAGCAGAAGGTCCCCCGGTACGAACGGGTGGCTCTCCACCTTGGCGGGAAGGCCGGTGGCGAACTCCTCCAGACCGAGGGGCGGCAGGGGTGAGGCGGACGCCAGGGCGTGCACCCCGGCGCCGCGCAGCACCAGTGGAGGAGGGTGTCCGCAGTTCACCACCTCGACCACGGGTTCGTCCGGCACCTGAGCCACCAGCGCCGTGACGAAACCCTCCACCAGGTCGGGGTCGTCGCCCCCCGCCCCGACGGCCGTGTCCGGCCCCGCGTGCTCCCGCCGCAGCGCGGCCGAGCAGTGGTTCATCACCGCCACCAGCTCGTCCTCGTAGTGCGCGGCCTCCCGGAACGCGCTCAGGACGGCCGCCGCCGAACGCACGGCGTCCAGTCCCTTGCCCCGGACGTCCCCCACGATCACCCGGACTCCGTACGGGGTCTGCACCGCCTCGTACAGGTCGCCACCGATCTGCGCGCCCCTCTCGGCCGCGAGGTACATGCTTGCCGCACGCACCGGGCCCAGACAGTCGGGTACGGGCCGCAGGATGACCTCCTGCGCCGCCGCGGCGATCCGGCGGACCTGGTCGAGCTCGCTCTGCCTACGGGTACGGACGGCGTTACTCGTCGTGACACTGGCCACGGACACCACGAGCAGACCCAGCAGGTTGCTGTAGATCTGCGTGCCGCCCCAGGCGTCGTGCAGGGTGGCGGTGGTGAGGCTGACACCGAGGGCCCCGGCCGCCGCGGACAGCGTGCCGAGGGGACCCATCGTCAGCGAGGCCAGCGCCGGCATGGCGGTGAGGAGGGGCCCCGTGTACAGATCGTGTGCGGGCGTGAGCTCGATCCCCAGACCGATCAGCACGATCACGAACGGCACGCACTGCGCCAGTCTCAGGACGACCCAGCCATGACCGCTCGCCCCCGGTCGAGCAATTGCGCGGAAGAGCGACGGCATGGTCTCAGCCTTGCTCCGCGGAGCTCAATGTTCCACTCCACCGGTTCGCCGGGGCCGCGCGGTCACGGACGCGGACGGCCCGGCAGGTCGTGGATCTCGCGGGCGAGCCGGGTCACTTCGCCGATGGCGGCCTGGCCGCCTCGGGCGTGGTCGTCGCCCGTCGCATCGTCCGTTCCACGTGCGTACGGAAGCCGCGCGGCTGACGGCCGGTGACGCGTTGGACGGTGTCGGTGGTGCGGCCCTCGGCTCCTTCCGCGTTCGCTCGGCCCGGGCCGGCGAGCATCGCGGCGTGTTTGGACGGCATCGTCGACGCCAGGTGATCGCGCGTCCGCTCGTACGTCGGCTGCCGGACGGATCCGCCTCAGGTATTCGGTCAGGGACGGAGGTGGGACAGCAGGTCGTCCCCGGCAGGGTAGGGGCGCTCCTGGGGGAGCAGCCGGGCGGCGGCGTCCCGGTCGCCGCTCCTGACCAGGGCGTGGATCTCGTGGGCGAGCGGAGTCACATCGCTGATGGCGACCGTCCACTCGTCGGCGTACCGCCGTGCGGCCTCACCGGAGAGACCGAGTTGCAGGGAGCGGTACGGCAGGGATTGCAGGTGCAGGTTCCGCTCGGGATCCCATTGGACGCGCGTGGGTGCGCGCCTGAGCTGACGCTGCCAGGTGACCTGGTCGGGGTGCAGCCCGCGGACGTAGCTCGACAGGCACGCGTGGCGCAGGGCCCACTCGAAGCCCTCCCTGCTGATCTCGATGGCCAGCACGGTCTCCTGGCCCTCCTTGGTGCCCCAGCCGCAGCGGTACATCATCCACAGGAAGGACGGCTTGATCCATGTCATCCGGTCCCGCTTCCACGCCGCCGGAAAGCGCCCGGAGCTCGCGGCCGGGCCGCCGATCTCAGGTCGGTAGGCCTGGTAGACGGTGACGGTGGAGGGCGTATGGCGGGCACGGACACGGAATCGGGGCTCGGTCACGGGCGACCGCGCCTCCCCGACCCCCGCTAGTTGATCGTTCATGCACTCAGCGTCGGCCGTGAAGGCACTCCGCTGCCACCGAATATCCCCCTGCAGACCCCTTGGCG
>NZ_VJZE01000289.1 GCF_009377205.1 Streptomyces phyllanthi | reverse complement strand
CCCCCACTCCCCGTGCCGCCCCCGTCCGACCCGCATGCCGTGACCAGACTCGCGGCGGCCAGAACTGCGATGGCGCCAGTGGCGAGACGTCGTAAGCGTCCGAGCGGTCCGGCCGTGCTCCCCATGTTCGATCCCCTCATGTCGCGGTGGGCCGTGGGCGGGCCCCCGGTCGGGACGATGTGATGCGGTGGCACTGAACTCTGCGAGATCTCTGCGACGAGCCCATGGCGCATCCTGCGACGAGCGCACGACGAGCCCTGCGGCGAACCGCGCGCAGAAACGGGCCGAAAAGGTTTTCTGAGACGCTAGGACTCGGCTTACCGGCCGTCAATACCCATGCCGGGAACGGATACGGGTGAATCATCGAAACCCGTTGAAGAGCCCTGACCGAAACACGTCGCGTACTGTTGCAGGGCGCGGCGTGCCACCCCTACGGCGCGGGCACGCGACGCGAGACAGGAGGACACGCATGGCACGGGCCACCGGCCCCTCTCGTTCGCAGCCCACCACGCTCAGCGATGTCGCGCGGCTGGCGGGCGTGTCGGTCGCCACGGCGTCCAAGGCCCTCAACGGCCGCAGCCAGGTGCGCGCGGAGACGAGGCAACGGGTGATCGAAGCGGCCGAGCGGCTGTCGTTCCGGCCCAACCAGGTGGCCCGCGGCCTGCTGGCGGGGCGGACGGGCACCGTGGGGCTGCTCACCAGCGACCTGGAGGGCCGGTTCAGCATCCCGATCCTCATGGGCGCCGAGGACGCCTTCGGAGCGGGCGAGGTCGCGGTGTTCCTCTGTGATGCCCGCGGCGACGTGATCCGCGAGCAGCACCATGTGCGCGCGCTGCTGGGCCGACGGGTCGACGGCCTCATCGTGGTGGGCAGCCGGACCGACCCGCGCCCGTCGCTGGGCCGCGAGCTGCCCGTCCCCGTCGTCTACGCGTACGCGCCCTCGGAGGACCCGGAGGACCTGTCCATCGTCCCGGACAGCGTCGGTGCCGGCCGGATCGCGGTCGACCATCTGCTCGCCTGCGGCCGTACCCGGATCGCGCACATCACCGGCGACCCCGGGTACGCCGCGGCGCGCGACCGGGCCGAGGGGGCCCGGGCCGCGCTCGCCGACGCCGGTCTCGCCCTGGTCGGCGAGCCGCGGTTCGGGGCCTGGTCGGAGGGCTGGGGGCGGGCGGCCACCGCGATGCTGCTGGACCGGCACCCGGACGTGGACGCCGTCCTGTGCGGCAGCGATCAGATCGCGCGCGGCGTCATGGACGTACTGCGTGAGCGCGGACACCGGGTGCCGGAGGATGTGGCGGTCATGGGGTTCGACAACTGGCAGGTCCTGACCTCGGCCTCCCGGCCGCCGCTGACCAGCGTCGACATGAACCTCGAACAGGTCGGGCGCGCGGCGGCGCACGCCTTGTTCACGGCGATCGGCGGGGCACCGCGCTCGGGGACCGAGAACCTGCCCTGCCGGGTGGTGATCCGGGGGTCCACGGCGCCGCTGTCGTGAGGGCGTGTCTCCAGCTCGCGCCGTACGGACTGTTGAACCGACGGGACTCAGCTCCTACCGTTGCCCCGGTGACGATGCCTGAATCGATTCACCGACCGGTTCACCCACCCTTGCGCGGTCGCGGTCGAGTCCGCTCGGCGTCCACCGGAGACCAGACCGTGGACCGGACCGGCGCAGGAACCGAAGGCCGGATACGCGGGGCCCTCCTCGTAGCCGCCCTGCTGGTCGGGGCGCTGCTGCCGACGGGCTCCGGGACCGCCGCCGCCGACAGCTCCGGCCCGGATGGCGTCGGCCCACCCGGCTGGGCCTCCGTCAACGGCGGTACGACCGGGGGCTCGGGTGCCGCCCCGGAGGCGGTGTGGACGGTGTCGACCCGTGCGGAGCTGAAGGAGGCGCTGGCCAACCGCGGTGACCCGAAGGCGCCCAAGGTCATCCGGGTGCGGGGGGACATCAACGGCCACGAGGCGGACGACGGCACGCTGCTCGGCGAGCAGGACTACGCCCCCGGCTACGACCTGGCCAAGTACATGTCGTGCTTCGGCGAGGACGGCACCGAGTGGTCCGACAGCCGCCACGACTACTGCAAGCAGCAGCGGACCCTGCGGCAGACCGGTTCGAACAGGGAGAAGCAGCAGATCCAGCTCACCGTGCCGAGCAACACCACGCTCATCGGCACGGGTGGCGCCGCCCGGCTGCTCGGTGTCTTCCTGACCGTCAACACGGGCACCAACATCATCATCCGCGACCTCCATCTGGAGGCGCCCGTCGACCACTTCACCACCTGGTCGCCGGGCGACGGGGAGCGGGGCAGCTGGAACGCCCGCTTCGACGCCCTGACGGTGATCACCGGGAAGAACATCTGGATCGACCACTGCACGTTCACCGACGGCCGTTTCCCGGACCGTACGGCGCCGGCCGGCTTCCACGGCGAACGGGTCCAGCGGCACGACGGGCTGCTGGACATCGAGGACGGCTCGGACTTCATCACCGTCTCCGACAGCCGGTTCACCGACCATGACAAGGCGGTCCTCGTCGGGTCCGGCGACGGACGGGGCGACCGCGACCGCGGACACCTGAAGGTGACCTTCCTCCGGAACCTCTTCACGGGTGTCGGGCAGCGCGCTCCACGCGTCCGCTTCGGACAGGTTCACCTGGTCAACAACGTCCACCGGGGCCGGGCGGAGGACACCGGGTACGCGATCGGCATCGGCCTGGAGTCCGCGATCGTCTCCGAGCGGAACGTCTTCCTGTACGGAGGTCCGGGCGCCGGTCCCGCCCTGGTGGTGGCGGTGTACGGGGGCACGCGCTTCCGTGACACGGGTTCCTGGCTGAACGGCCGCCCGGCCGGCCTCGACGCGGCAGCCCGCGCCGAGGCCGCGGACGGTTTCAGCACCGACACCGGCTGGCGCCCGGCCGACGTCTACGACTACCGCCCGCTGAGTTCGGCGGCCGCGGTGTGGTGGTACGTCCTCCACCACGCGGGGCCGCGCCGCGGCGTGTGAGGCGACCGCACGCGCACGACCGGCCGGTCAGGGCCTCGCCGACGCTGATCCTGCGTCGGCGAGGCCGACTGGCACCTGATCGTCAGCGCGGACGCCGTACCGTCAGCGTGCGGGTCGCGGGCCGCAGTCCGGGGGCCCTCGCGGTGAGCGTGACACGTCCCGGTCGCTTCGCCGGCCGCAGGATCGCGAGCGCCTTCCCGTGCCAGGTGTGACGGCGCGGCCGGGTGAAGCTGTCGACGTTGTGCGGGTTGCCGTTGCCGACGGCGGCGAGCTCGCCCGCGCCGCTGACCTCGAACGTCACCCGGAGCGTCGCGTCGGGTACGAGACGGCCACGCCGGTCGACCACCTCGACGAGCACGTGCGCGAGATCGTCCCGGCCGGTGGTGAGGGCCGTGACGTCAGGGACCAGCCGCAGCGCGGCCGGAGCGCCCACCGTCTCGAGTTTCGTACGGCCGATCTCCTTGCCGTTCCGGCCGGCGACGGCCGTCAGCTCCCCGGGTTCGTAGGGCACGGTGAAGGTGGCCATGGCCCGCTCGGGGACCCTGGCGGCGCCACCGGGGAACTCCGCGCCGTTGAGCAGCAGCCGCACGCTGTCGCCCGGAGTGTAGACGTGCACCGTCATCGGGTGGCCGCGCTCGACGTCCCAGGTCCAGCTCTCCAGCTCGTCGAAGTAGCCCCACCAGACCGCCAGTTGCTCGGTGCCCGGCGGGGTCGGCCGCTCCACAAGCAGCTCCACGGGACTGCGTCCGGTCACCGCGTCCCGCCAGTGGTTCTGCGGCTTGCGCTGGCCGATCAGGTCGAAGTCGCCGCAGTTGGCCTGGAAGTACGGGTAGGCGTAGCCGAAGCCGCCCCAGTTGTGGTGCAGTTCCCGGGAGATCGACCAGCCGGGCATGACGCTCTGGTCGCCGATGGTCTCAGCCGTCCCCACGGGAGGGATCGGCGTCTTGCCGATACCGGCCTCGCCGAGGTAGTCCCAGGCGGCCCAAATCCATGTCCCGGTGGCCCAGACGTGGTCGGCGGCGAACTTCACGTCCTGGTGGATCGTCGCGGGGAACGTCTCGTTGTGCGTCATCGCCTTGTCGGGATGCGCGTCGTGCATCTGGCCGTAGGTCTTGCCGTTCGCGTTGTAGTGCACGTCGCCCACGTCGACGTAGCTCCAGGAGGGGTCGTTCGCGGAGTGGGTCGAGCCGCCGCCCAGGGTGAGGGGCCGTGTGCGGTCGAGGGCGCGGAGCCGTGCCGCCATCTCCGCTCCCCGGCGTCCGTTCGTGTTGTCGGTGATCTCGTTGCCCAGCGACCACATCACCACGCTGGGGTGGTTGCGGTCCCGGAGCACCGTGCCCGTCAGGTCCCGCTCCCACCACTGGGCGAAGTGCACCGAGTAGTCGTCGGGGTTCTTGCCGGTGTCCCACACGTCGAAGAGCTCGTCCATCACCAGCATGCCCAGCCGGTCGCAGGCGTCGAGCAGCTCCGGGGTCGGCGGATTGTGGGCCGTACGGATCGAGTTGAAGCCTGCCGCCTTGAGGATCTCGACCCGGCGCTCCTCGGAGCGGGCGAGTGCGACGGCGCCCAGCGGGCCGTGGTCGTGGTGGACGTTGCCGCCCATGATCTCGACCGGTTCGCCGTTGAGCAGGAAGCCGACCTCGCCGTTCCACACCAGCGAGCGGATCCCGAACTCCGTGGTCACCGTGTCGACGACCCGGCCTTTGACCAGCACCTCCGCATGGGCGGTGTAGAGACTCGGCGAGTCCGGGGACCACAGCTCCGCCCGCCTGACCGGGAGATCGAGCCGTACGTCGGCCGTCGTGTCCGGCGCGACGTCCCGTACGGCGTCCTCGGCCCTCGCCACGACGCGCCCGCGCGGATCACGCACGCTGACGCGCACCGAAGCGGACGAGGAGCGCCCGCCGAGGTTGGCGACGGACACCTCCACGCGCGCGACCGACCGGCGCTCCCCCACCACGGGCGTGCTCACATGAACGCCCCACAGCGGGATCCGCACCGGCCCGGTCACCGTCAGCCAGGTGTGCCGGTAGATCCCCGAACCCGAGTACCAGCGGCTGTTGCGGCCGCTGTTGTCGACCCGTACCGCGAGGACGTTCTCGCCCGAGTGCCTCAGATGCGGGGTCAGGTCGTACGCGAACGACGTGTAGCCGTAGGGATGGAAGCCGAGGTGCTCGCCGTTGAGCCAGACGTCCGCGTTCTGGTAGACGCCGTCGAACCGCAGCTCGTAGTGGCGTTCGCCGCCGCGCTCCGGCAGCGTGAAGCGCTTGCGGTACCAGCCGGTTCCGCCGACCGTGTATCCGGTCGAGCCCCCGCCCGCGCTCTTCTCCGGGGAGAAGGGGCCGATCACCGGGGGCGGGCTGGGCTCCGCCAGCGGCTCCTTGGGGACGAGCAGGGACGGGTCGCTGGTCGCGCCCCCGTCCGGGGGCGGGGCGTCGGGGAGGTCCTCGATGCTCCAGTCGTGCGGGAGGTCGAGCGACCGCCACGAGCCGTCGTCGAACGCCGGGTCCTGCGCGCCGTCGGCGTCACCGCGGAAGAAGCGCCATCCCTCGTCGAACGACCGCTCGCGTACCTGCGCGTCGAGGGGGTCGGCGCCGTCCGCGGCGGTCGCGGCGTCGACATCGAGCGCCAGTGTTCCCACGGTCACCGCGCCGAGTTGCAGTGCCAGACGGCGCGTCACCCCGCCTGACGTACCACGCTGGTCCTCCGGTAAGTGGTCACCGGTGTCACCGGTCCGCTGCTGTGCATCGCCGCGCTGTCGCTGTTCTTTCATCGCCATCTCTCCCGCCCACCAGGGATTCGGTATTTCGAGATCTCGAACAACATGCGGAATACAGAACTGGCATAGCCATGACATCAGTAGAGGGGTGAGGACATGGCGTCAAGAGGTGCGGGTGGGACAACGGCGCACTCCGGGGACGCGGACGGCCCTGCCACCTCCTGTCACTGTCCGGGGCGGCTCTCTGACCCCCGGTGGCCGTCGAGCTGCGCACCCGCCGGATCCGACGCATGGTGGTCCTATGGGCAGGCATCCCCCCGTGGTCGTGCTGCCGCCCTCGTCGGACGGCGGGCGGCAGGTGACGATCCACGGTGCGCGCACGGGTACCGCGTACACCCTGTTCGACGTGCTGGACTTCCTCCACCACGCGGGACTGCCCGCCGAGGACCGTGCCGTCGACGACCCCGACCTGATCGAGTGGCGCGGTGGCGGACCCTACGACTGGAGCCCGGCCTCCTAGAGCCCGCCCGATCCCAACGGCAGGCCCTGGCCGGCCGGCGTTCCGAGCTCCACCGAGTCCAGCGGGATCGTCGGACAGGGCTCCGGCTCCTGCTCGGGCGTCAGTGCGGTGGGGCCGTAGATCCAGTCCGTGAAGGTGTAGTCGTAGGTATCGCGGGAGCGCAGCAGCGCGTTGCGCCGCAGGCGCCTGGTCCCGTCGTGGTGCCAGAACTCCCCCCACGCGCGGGCAGTGGTGATCACCCGGCCGCAGTGCTCGGGGCGCACGGCCTCGTACGCGGCGAGGGCCGCCGCCCAGTCGACGCCGGACGACCTCCGCGACCTCCGGGGCCGCTGGGCGCCGACGTGCTCGGCCAGTACCCAGCCGTCCTCGATGGCCATGACCGCGCCCTGGGCCATGTACTGCAGCGGGGGGTGGGCGGCGTCGCCGAGCAGGGCGATCCGGCCGTCGACCCAGTTCGTGATCGGGTCCCGGTCGAACATGCGCCACCAGCGGTCGCGCCACATCAGCGGCAGGCCCTTCCGGATCTGGGCGCAGGTGCCGTCGAAGGCCCGGTCGAGCTCGTCGGGGGTGCCCCAGTCCGCCTCGCCGGCCAGCGCCTTCGGCGACTCGAAGACGGCGACCTGGTTCAGCATCCGGCCGGCGCGCAGCGGATACTGCACGAAGTGGCAGCGCGGTCCGACGTAGACCACGACATCCCTCTCGTGCACGCCGTTGCCGCGCACCTCGTCGAAGGGGAGCGCGGCGCGGTAGGCGACATAGGCGGAGCCGACCGGCTCGTCCCGGACCAGGAGCCCGCGTGCGACCGAGTGGAGGCCGTCGGCGGCGATGACGACCTCGGCCTCGTCGCTCCCGCCGCCGGCGAACGTGACACGCGCACCGCCCGGGATGTTCTCGTACGCCACACAGTGCGAGCCGTTCACCAGCTCGACACCCCCGCGCTCGCACGCGCGCAGGAAGATCCCGTGCAGGTCGCCGCGGTGGATCACCAGGTACGGGAAGCCGTAGCGCCGCTCCAGGTCCTGCAGGTCCAGGCGCGTCAGCTCACCCGCGTCGACGGCGTCCTTCATCACGATGTGCTCGGGCAGCACGCCGAGCGCGACGGCCTCGTCGAGGAGCCCGTGATCGGCCAGGATGCGGGTGCAGTTCGGCGCGATCTGGAGGCCGGCGCCGACCTCGCCGAACCGCGCGGCACGCTCGTGGAGACGTACCCTCAGGCCCTTGCGGGTCAGGGCCAGAGCCGCCGAGAGGCCACCGATCCCGCCGCCGATCACCAGGGCGTCGGGGCGGTGCGCGTCCGCTGTGCTCATGCCCTTCTCCCGGTGGTCACAGCCACGGTGTCAGCGGCTCGGCGGTGGAGCCGTCGGTGGTCGTCACGCCCAGGGCGGGCCTGCCGGCGAGATACGCCGTGACCTCCGCCGCGGTGCCGTGCACGGCGGGGACGCCGTCCCGGCCGCGCCGGGCGAGGATGTCGTCGCGGAGTTCGGCGAGGAACTCCTCCGGCAGGTCGGCGAACCGCACTCCGGTGCCGAGGTCGACGGCGTGCACCATGACCTCCCGGCAGCGCATCCACGGGGTCTCGCTCGCCGGTACGGTCCGTCCCTGGGCGGTGACCACCTCCGCCTGCCACTGCTGTTCGGTCAGTTGCGCCATCGCGTCGGCCAGGGTCCGCGCGGACTCCTCGAACCACGCGGTGAGCCAGTCGCCGGGCAGCCCGGCGCCCGACTCGATGGCCGCGTCGCGCTGCCCGGGAGAGCCGTACATCGGTGTGGGCTCACCGGTGCGCGCCCAGTGCAGGAGGTTGCCGATGGCCTCGGCGTTGCCGGCGAGGTGGGCGACGACGTGCTTGCGGGTCCAGCCGGGCAGCTGCGAGGGCGCGCCGTACGACGCCTCGTCCAGGCCGTCGAGGGCCTTGCCGCACAGCGCGGTGCCCTCGGCGACCCAGGCCAGTACCGTGCGGAGGTCCCTCATCGCTCCCCCTCCGGGACCACCTGGTTCTCGAGCCGGCCCAGGCCCTCGATCTCGGTGACCACGGTGTCGCCCGCCCGGAGGAAGACCGGCGGCTTGCGGGCGTGGCCCACGCCTCCGGGAGTGCCGGTGGCGATGATGTCGCCGGGGCCCAGCCGCACCATCGTGGAGATGTAACGGACCAGGTCGACGGGGTCGAAGAGCAGGTCGCCGGTGTTGTCCCGCTGCATCACCTGCCCGTTGACCTCGCAGCGGATGTCGAGCGCGGGGCGCGGGCCGCCCACCTCGTCGGCCGTGACGAGGAAGGGGCCGACCGGTGTGGTGGAGTCCCAGTTCTTGCCCTGCAGCCACTCGCGGGTGCGGAACTGCCAGTCGCGGCAGGTGATGTCGTTGAGCACCGTGAAGCCCGCGATGGCCGCTTCCGCCTCGCTCTCGTCCGCGCGACGTACGTGCCGGCCGATGACGACCGCCAGTTCGGCCTCCCAGTCGAACGCCTCGGTCTCGACGGGGCGCCGGATCGCGTCGTGCGCCCCGATGAGGGTGTCCGCGAACTTGCTGAACAGAGTGGGGTGTTCGGGCAGGTCGCGGCCCATCTCCTTGATGTGATTCCGGTAGTTCAGACCGACGCAGACGACCTTGCCGGGACGCGGGACGAGCGGGGCGAACACCGCCTCGGCGGCGGAGTACCGCGGACCGTCGGCGGTCGCCGCGGCCGTGAGCCCGCCGGCCGGGGCGAGTACGGCGCCCACGTCGGGCAGGCCGAGGTCGACCAGAAAGTCCCCGTCGGCGCGGACGGCGGCGGTGCGGTCACCGAGACGGATGGTTGCGAGCTTCACGCGTGCTTCTCCTCGACATGGCTGACGTGGGTACGGAACAGGTTGAGCTTGGTGAGGACGGGTGCGTCGCTGAACTGGAACAGGTCGAGTGCCCCGGAGTCGGAGTCCGACGGGGAGGCCTCGGACCGGATCGACAGCGACAGCCAGGAGGGGACGACGAAGAGGTCGCCGCGCTGGACCGACCAGGAGACCTCACCCACGGTCACCCGGCCCGAGCCGTCGAACACCTGGTAGACCGACGATCCCGTCTCGCGCCGTGGAGCGGTCTCGGCGCCGCTGCGGACGCGGTGGAACTGCGCGCGGACGGTCGGCAGGACATCGCCGCCGCTGGTGGGATTGGTGTACCGCACCAGCGCGTGGCCGGGCTCCACCGTGCCGGGGTGGCCCTCGCGCTCCAGTTCCAGCTGGTCGGTCAGGGCGGCGTCCGTGTCCTCCCAGCGGTAGCGCAGCAGCGGGGTGCCCTCGCGTGTCCCGATGTCGGAGACCGGGACCAGCCCCGGGTGACGCCAGAGCCGCTCGGAGCGGGAGCGGTCGGGCGTGCCGTGCTCCTCCTCGGTCAGCCCGTCCCGGCCGAAGTCGAAGAACTGGCCCTCGATGTCGTACTGGAAGGGGATGTCGAGGCCGTCGATCCAGGCCATCGGCTCGTCGGCCGCGTTGTGGTGCGCGTGCCAGTTCATGCCCGCCTGCGGCAGGAAGTCACCGCGCCGCATCGGTACCGGGTCGCGCTCCACGACGGTCCACACGCCCTCCCCCTCCACGACGAATCGGAAGGCGTTCTGGGTGTGCCGGTGCTCGGGCGCGTTCTCACCCGGCATCAGGTACTGGATGGCGGCCCACAGCGTCGGGGTGGCGTACGGCCTGCCGCCCAGGCCCGGGTTGGCCAGCGCGATCGCGCGCCGCTCGCCGCCGCGGCCGACCGGTACCAGGTCACCGGCCCGGGCGCCCAGGTCCAGCAGCGTCTTCCACTCCCACAGGTGCGGCCGCGCCCTCGACCGGGGGTGCTCGGGCATGAGGTCGCCGATCCGGGTCCACAGCGGCACCAGCAGCGCCTTCTCGAAGCCCCGGTAGAGGTCCTCGAGCTCCGGGGTCACCGGTGGCTGGTCGGACCGGTCCTCCGCGGTCAGGCTGACGGGCGAGACGGTGGTCGGCTCTTGGTCGGTCATACGGGAACCGTGCGCTGTACGCCCTGCCCTGGAACAGTAGATTCTGCACAGCGGAACACAGGGAACGGGAGGTCACCGTGGCCAGGCCCATGAAGAACCCGCCGGCGTACGGCGTCACGAGCGTGGACCACGCCCTGCAGCTGGCGGTGATCCTGCAGGTCGAGGGGCCCCTCACGGTGTCCGAGGCCGCCGAGCGGCTCGGTGTGGCCCGCTCCACCGCGCACCGCCTGCTCTCCACGCTCGTCTACCGGGACTTCGCGGTCCAGGACGAGGACCGGACGTACCGCGTGGGCCCCGTCCTCGAGATCGCCGCCAAGACGCAGTCGAACGCCGCCGCCATCCGGGCCGCCGCCCTCGGCCCCCTGCGTGCCCTCGTCGACAGGCTCGACGAGACCGCGAACGTCAGCATCCGCACCGGCCGGACCGTGCGGTTCATCGCCTCGGTCGAATGCTCGCGGGCACTGAGGGTCGGCAACCGCGAGGGCATGGTTTTCCCCGCGCACGAGGTGACCGGCGGTCTCGTCAGCCTGGCGGCCCTCGGCGACGACGAACTGACCGCGCTCTACTCCCCCGCAACCGCCGACGGTTCCGAGGAACGCCCCGACCTGGCGAAGCTGCGCACCGAGCTCCGTGCGGTCAGGCAGAGCGGTGTGGCCCTCAACCTGGAGCGTTCCGAGCGGGGCCTGGTCGCCGTAGGGCGTGGCGTGACCGACTCCGCCGGCGCGACGGTCGCAGCCGTGTCGGTCTCCATGCCGAGCGTCCGCCACTCGCCGCACCGGCTCAAGGAGGTCGTCATGGCGCTGACCACCGCGGCGGAGGCGATCTCCGCCGCTCTCGTGGACGGGGTCCGCGCGCCCAGCCGGAGCTGAGGGACCCCGACCCCGCTCAGTCGCGCCCGAGGCGGGCCAGCCGGCGGTCGTGCAGCCGGCTGAGGAGCAGCAGCGAGACCGTGGCGCCGATCAGGGCGCAGAACATGTCCCACTGGGTGTCCCACACATCGCCCTGGGTGGCCAGGAAGGCGTCGGCGGCGTGCCCGCCCGTCACGGCCGCGGCCCACTCCAGCATCTCGAAGACGGCGCTGAAGGCGAGGCAGGCGCAGACGGTCAGCGGGGCCAGCCAGCGGCTGCCGCGCAGGGGTGAGGTCCGGACGAGGAGTTCACGGACGAGGACGGCCGGTACGAAGCCCTGCATGAGATGGCCGAGACGGTCGTACGGGTTGCGCTCCAGGCCGAGCAGGTCGCGCACCCAGTCACCCGCTGGCACCTCGGCGTAGGTGTAGTGCCCGCCCACGATGAGGACCAGGGCGTGCGCGGCCAGCAGGCAGCACAGCAGGTCGCTGAGCGGGAACCGCTTGCGCAGCACGATGGCCAGCGGCAGCCCGACCATGACCCACACGGTCTCCAGCAGCCAGGTCATCGGGTCCTTCGGGTGCCACGCCGACGCGGCGAGGGCGAGGGCGACGACGGCCACCAGGACGGCGGGGAGCCGACGGCTGCCGGTGCGGCGGTCGCCGGGGAGAGGGGTGGCGGGCCGCTTCTCCGCGGACGGGCGGGTGG
>NZ_VJZE01000288.1 GCF_009377205.1 Streptomyces phyllanthi | reverse complement strand
GCGCAGCCTGCTGCCGCAGAGCCTGCCCGAGCAGGTCGCGGTGGAGGTCGCCTCACGCTACCTCGCGGCCGGGGCCCGGGCCGGGGTGGGCGGGGACTGGTTCGACGTGATCCCGCTGTCCGGAGCCAGGGTGGCGCTGGTCGTGGGCGATGTCGTGGGCCACGGCATCCACGCCTCCGCCACCATGGGGCGGCTGCGTACGGCCGTACGCACCCTCGCCGACATCGACCTGCCCCCCGACGAACTGCTCACCCACCTCGACGACCTGGTGGCCCGCCTGGCCACCGAGGGGGAGGGCACCGCGCGGACCCCCCTGGAGGGGGAGACCACCACGAGTGAGGCGCCGGCCGCGGGAGATGTCGGAGCGACATGTCTGTACGCCGTGTACGACCCCGTCTCACGCCGTTGCACCCTCGCCCGGGCCGGGCACCCGCTGCCGGCCGTGGTCAGCCCGGACGGCACCGTGGAGCTGCTCGACCTCCCGGCGGGGCCGCCGCTGGGCCTGGGCGGACTGCCCTTCGAGGCGCTCGAGACCGAGCTGCCGGAACGGAGTCTGCTCGCCCTCTACACCGACGGTCTGATCGAGTCCCGGGACGACGACGTCGACGACGGCGTCTCGCGGCTGCGCCGGGCCCTCGCCACTCCCGCGGCGTCCCTGGACGTGCTGTGCGACACGGTGCTGGGAGCCGTACTGCTCCAGCGGCCCACCGACGACGTGGCGCTGCTCATCGCCCGCACCCGGGCGCTCAGCGCCGACCGGGTCGCCGCCTGGGAGGTGGCCCCCGACCCCTCCGCCGTCGCCGAGGCCCGCAAGAACGCCCTCGGCCGGCTGGAGAGCTGGGGGCTGACCGACGCGGCCTTCGCCACGGAACTGGTCGTCAGCGAACTGGTCACCAACGCCATCCGGCACGCCGAGCCGCCCATCCAGCTGCGCCTCATCCACGACCGCAGCCTCATCTGCGAGGTCTCGGACGCCAGCAGCACGGCCCCCCACATGCGCCGTGCCCGCACCTTCGACGAGGGCGGCCGCGGCCTGCTCCTGGTGGCCCAGCTCACCCAGCGCTGGGGCACCCGCCCCACGGCCACGGGCAAGACGATCTGGGCGGAACAGACCATCGACCCGGTACGCCCGCCGCTCGCCGTCTAGGGCCTGAGGGCACCGGCGTCAGCGGCCCTTCCCCGCGGAAGGGGAGCGGCGGCGGCGCTGGGCCGGTCGGCCGCGCCGCCCGCGTGTGGAGGGTCCCATGCGCTCGGGGCGGTGTTCGGTGACCGGCGGAGTGAGGACGACGGGCACGCCCGAGGGGGTTCGGGCACCGGTGATACGGCTCAGTTCGGCCTCGCCCGACCGGACCCGGGTGGTCCGCGGCTTGATACCGGCGTCGGCCATCAGACCGGCCACCTCGCGGCGCTGGTGCGGCAGGACCAGCGTGACGACCGTCCCGGACTCGCCGGCACGGGCGGTACGGCCGCCACGGTGCAGGTAGTCCTTGTGGTCGCCGGGCGGGTCGACGTTGACGACGAGGTCGAGATCGTCGACGTGGATACCGCGGGCCGCGACGTTGGTGGCCACCAGGACCGTGACCTGGCCGTCCTTGAACTGGGTCAGGGTCCGGGTGCGCTGGTTCTGGGACTTGCCGCCGTGCAGGGCCGAGGCGCGCACACCGACGGCCAGCAGCTTCTTGGCCAGCCGGTCCGCGGCGTGCTTGGTGTCCAGGAACATGATCACCCGGCCGTCGCGGGCGGCGATCTCCGTGGTGGTGGCGTGTTTGTCGGCGTCGTCCACGTGCAGTATGTGGTGCTCCATCGTGGTGACGGCCCCCGCGGCCGGATCGACCGAGTGGACCACGGGGTCGTGCAGATAGCGGCGCACCAGGCGGTCGACGTTGCGGTCCAGCGTGGCCGAGAACAGCAACCGCTGGCCGTCGGGGCGCACCTGGTCGAGCAGGGCGGTCACCTGCGGCATGAAGCCCATGTCGGCCATCTGGTCGGCTTCGTCCAGCACGGTGACGGCGACGCGGTCCAGGCGGCAGTCGTCCCGGTCGACGAGGTCCCTGAGCCGGCCGGGCGTCGCGACGACGACCTCGGCCCCGGCGCGCAGGGCGCTCGCCTGCCGGCCGATCGACAGGCCGCCGACCACCGTGGCGAGCCGCAGGCGCAGCGCACGGGCGTAGGGGGTGAGGGCGTCGGTGACCTGCTGGGCCAGTTCCCGGGTGGGTACGAGGACGAGTGCCAGCGGCTGCCGGGGCTCGGCCCGCTGCCCGGCGGTACGGGCCAGTACGGCGAGGCCGAACGCGAGCGTCTTGCCCGAGCCCGTGCGCCCGCGGCCCAGGACGTCACGTCCGGCCAGCGAGTTCGGCAGCGTCGCGGCCTGGATCGGGAACGGGTCGCTCACGCCCTCGGCGGCGAGGGTGGTCAGCAGGGGCTTGGGCAGGTCGAGATCGGCGAACGCCTCGGCCGGTGGCAGTGCCGGGGTGTGGGTGACCGGCAGTGCGAACTCCCCGTGGGGCGCGGCGGTACGGCCTCCTCGACCGCTCCGCCCGGCCGTGGCCGAACGGGAAGGAGCGCTCTGGCGCCTCGTCCCCTTCGTACGGGAGCGGGAGGAGCCGTTGTTCGTGCGGGGTGTGCGGTTCATATGGGGTTTCCTCGATGCGGTGCGGCACGTATCGAGGAATTCCTCCCAGCGGTGACGGGCCGTATGAGGATTCGCAAGACTGAGCCGAAGAGCAATGAATGCGAAATGAACTTGAGGGTGTTCGCTGGAAAAGAGCGCCGAACTCCTCCGTGCGGAGGGAACGGCGGGCGTCGGGGCGTCGGCGGAGAAAGGGACGCGCTCACCGGCCGGTCAGCCGTATCCGTGCTTGATCGCCGAAAACGCAACGGGCTGGGGCCCGCACCCCATGAGTGCGGGCCCCAGCCACGTGGTACGCGTCAGCGTCAGGCGGGAACGATGTTCTCGGCCTGCGGGCCCTTCTGGCCCTGCGTCACGTCGAAGGTCACCTTCTGGCCCTCCTGAAGCTCGCGGAAGCCGGAGGTGGCGATGTTCGAGTAGTGGGCGAACACGTCGGCGCCGCCACCGTCCTGCTCGATGAAGCCGAAGCCCTTTTCCGCGTTGAACCACTTCACGGTGCCAGATGCCATACTGAATCTCCCTTGATGCTGTGCCCGGTTCCGCACCTTGCAGACCCGGAGTCGCAGCGAGGATTTACCGGATTTCACAAAAAAGAGTGCTCGTCGACGAAGGTCGGGAGCACTCAAAGCCTCTGGTACCCAAAACTGCAACGCCCGTCACGGTAACACAGGCCGAGGCGGCGGGCCCGCACATATTCGGGGTTTCGTCCGACAGGGCTCGAATCCCTGGCGCCGCACCGCGCGTATTTCTGCATCAGCCGCAACAGATATCCGGGTCTCGCGGGCCTGCGCGACCGCCAAGTCAGGAGCCCTCCTCCGGGGCGTCGCCGGCTTCGCGCCGGCGCATTTCCTCGTTCAGGCGCAGGGCCTCTTCGAGCTGGTCCTCGAGGGTGATGATGCGGCAGGCGGCCTCGATCGGGGTGCCCTGGTCGACGAGTTCGCGGGCGCGGGCGGCGAGGCGCAGCTGGTGGCGGGAGTAACGGCGGTGGCCCCCCTCCGAGCGCAGGGGAGTGATGAGCCCGGCTTCGCCGACGGACCGGAGGAACGCGGGGGTCGTGTCCAGGACGGCGGCGGCTCGCCCCATGGTGTAGGCGGGGTAGTGGTCGTCGTCGAGACTGTCGACGGCGGGGGAGTCATCAGCGGGCATGGCGCCTTCGTCTCGGGTACGTATCTGCATCCACCGTGACAGAGTTCCTGCACACAGGGAAGCAGGAACGGTCCCCTGGGGGGCCTCGCCGAGACGGCGCGCGCCCCTCGCCGGGCACGTCGTCCCCCGCGAGGGCGGTGCCGGGGGGGCCGGGATCGGGTCGCGCGTCGGCGGCCGGTGACGCCGCGAGGACTCGCGAAGGGCTGACGGCTCCGGCCGAAAGGAGGACGCCATCGATCCGCGCCGCGGGAGGAAGGAGCCCATCGACGCCGAGCCGGGTGCTCAGGACGGGACCGCTTCGCCCTCCGTGTCGAGCCCCGGCAGAAGGCTGCGCGGCCCGCTCGGCCTCGGTGAACACAATGCTGTGCCGCCGGGCGGCGACCAGGCGCCCGACCGGGCGGTGCCGCGTCGGCGCCGTCGGCCCCGGCCTGCACCACGAGGCCGTCGCCGGGCCGCCTCCGGGGATGCTGCCGGGGCGTGGAGAGGCGATTCCCCGGCGGCGCCGGCGGGGAGCCCGCCAGCCCGCCAGCCCGCCACGGCCTTCGCCGACGCCGCATCAGCGCCGCCCCCGGCGGCCGGACACGCGCGGCCGGACACGCGCGGCCGGACACGCGCCTCTCGGCGACGTCCGGACCCACGCCCGGCTGCCCTGGCCGCCGCGGACGCGGTACGGGAGTCAGCGGGCGTCTGATCACCGGAAACGAGGACGGTGTGAAGCTGTGCGATGAGTGCCCCCTGTGGTCTCCGGCGCCTCGGCTGTACGATCCGGCCTCAGGCCGACGCGGGCTGGACCGGCCCCGTCCCGGACGGTCGCGTCCTCGACCCCCGCGGAGGGCGTCCCGGGAGCCGTCCCGCTATCCCCTCTGGCGCGGATGATCGTTACCATCCTGTTGTCCCCCGCATTTGGTGGCACGAGAAACCTTCTCCGAAATACAACCTTCGCAAGCCATCCGCATATTGACGGTCCGTCATAAGTTCCCACGGTGATACGATCACCGCACTTGCCGAGCGGACGGATGGGTGCAAAAACGGCACCTCTGGCTTAAGGGGCAGCCTGGGTGGTGCCCCTTGGCGTAGTCGGCCCTCCGGTCCGCGTGAATTGACGGGCATTCAGCAGCTGGCCTTCAGTCGCCTGAAGAGGGTCTCATGGGGCAATACATACAAAATCCGGCGCTCTGGGTTCTCCTCGCCGTAATCCTTGTCGCGGTCGCCGTCGTCGTACGCCAGCGAAGGGCGGCGCGGAAGTTACAGCGCGAGATCGCAGGGCTCAGAAACCACTACGGTGAGTTGGAGGCCAGTTACTCCGAGTCCGTTCACAAGGCCCAGCAGCAAGCCGAGGGCGAGACGAGAAGCGCTCTCAAGTCCGCCATGCGGACACTGCAGGGTCTGGCCGCCGAGCAGCAGCGCATCATCTCCGGACTGCAAACCAAATATGGCGATTCCGTCATTCTCCAGGATCTTCTGGAAATCGACCATATGAATGCGCAGTTCGGACGGCGCGCCCAGTCCATCGCCGTGCTGTGCGAGGGCTGGCTGGGGCGGCACCGCGATGTGGCCTCGGTCTATGACGTGGTCCGCAGCGCCCAGGGCAGGATCCGCCATTTCCAGCGGGTCCAGATCCTGTCGAAGGTCGACTTCGGGATCACCAGCCGCGCCGTGGAACCGGTGGCACTGGCTCTCTCCGAGCTGCTCGACAACGCCACCAGCTACTCGAGCCCCGACACCGTGGTCGAGATCAACGTCCGCACCGTGCCCAAGGGCGTCTGCATCGTCGTCGACGACGCCGGTGTCGGTATGAACGAGGAGGAGAAGGCCCGCGCCGAGAAGCTCCTCACGAGCGAGAGGGTGACCGGCGTCTCCGGGCTCGGCAACCCCCCGCAGTTCGGCTTCGCGGTCATCGGTGTGCTCTGCGAGCGCTTCGGCTTCACGGTGTCCGTGGACTCCACCTCACCCTATGGAGGCGTACGTGCAGTCGTACTCCTGCCCGACGAGCTGATCACCAGCATGCCGGAACCCAAGGAGCCGCAGGAGGAGCGGGAGCCGGCCCCGGCCGTCGCTCCGGAGTCCCCGATGCCCGAGACCGGGCCCGAGCCCTCGACGCTGCCCGTGTCCATGACCGCCGACGGTCTTCCCAGGCGGCGGCGCAAACGGCCGATGACCCTCGTGTCGACCGACCAGTCATCCTCGCCCGCCCCGAAGCGCTCCAGCCAGGAGACGGCAGCCCTCATGGCCGCCTTCAAGCAGGGCACCGACGCGGGCCGGGCCACGCATCCGGACACCACGGAACGGCAGAGCGGAGCACGCGATGCAAGCAGCGAAGGGCATGAGGTCTCATGAACAACGATCTTTCGTGGATGCTTGACAGCGCCCTGGAGATCCCCGGGGCCATGCACGCCGTGCTGGTCTCCGCCGACGGGTTGCTGAGGGCCAGTTCGAAGGGCGTCGACAAGGACGACGCGGACAAGGCCGCCGCCGCCATGAGCGGTATGCAGTCCCTCAGCCGGTCGCTCGGGTTCTTCGTCGACGCCTCCCATCTGCAGTGGCGGCAGACGCTCGTCGAGTTCGACGGCGGGTGGATCTTCCTGATCTCCGCCGGTGACGGCGCCTACCTCGCCGTGTCGGCCACCCCGGACGTCGACATGGCGGACATCACCTTCCGGATGCAGCAGCTCGTCGGCCAGCTGGGCAAGGTGCTGACGGCTCCGCCCCGCGAGAACACGGGTGCCCGCCCATGACCGAGCCCGACAAGCAGGAGCCCGAGACAGCTCAGTTAGTACGGTCGTACGTCATCACCAACGGCCGTAACCTGCCCGGTGAGGACCAGTTCTCCCTGATCACGCTGGTCACCGCCTCGGCCGACCACCAGCAGCGCCCTGCCCGCCTCTCCCCGGAGGAGCAGAAGCTGCTGGAGATGTGTGTCGGCGGCTATCTCTCCGTGGCCGAGATCGCCGGGCACACACAGCTGCCGCTGGGCGTGGTGAAGATCCTCCTGGCCGCTCTCTCCGAGGGCGGTTACCTCATCACCCGTCCGCCGGTCGAGCGTGCTCCTCTCGCCACCATGGAGATCCTCGAGGAGGTGCTGAATGGGCTCCGCACCAAGTTTGGGTGAGCAGGCGTACGTCCAGCAGGGCGAGACCCAGACCGCCGTGAAGATCCTCGTCGTCGGGCACTTCGCGGTGGGCAAGACCACCTTCATCGGATCGATCTCCGAGATCACCCCGCTGTCCACCGAGGAGACGATGACGCGGGCGGGGGAGTCGATAGACGACCTCAAGGGAGTCCAGGGCAAGACCACCACCACGGTCGCCATGGACTTCGGAAGGCTGACCGTCAGCGAGCGCATCGTGCTCTATCTGTTCGGCACGCCCGGCCAGCTGCGCTTCGTGCAGATGTGGGAGGACATGGCACGCGGCGCCCTCGGGGCGCTCGTGCTGGTCGACCCCGAGCGGCTGGCGGACTCCTTCACCGTGATCGACCTGATCGAGCAGTACGGACTCGACTACGCCATCGCCGTCAACCACTTCGACGGAACTTCGATACGTGACGAGAGAGCGCTGCGGGAGGCGCTGGATCTGCTCGACGACACCCCCATCGTCACCTGCGACGCGCGCGACGAGCGGTCATCGGCCGCGGCACTGATCACGCTCGTCCGCTACTTGCAGGACCGTGCCCGTTAGGAGCAGACATGACCCCCGACCCCACCCACCCAGTACCACCACCAGGATGCCCGGCCCACGACACCGGACAGCGGGTGCCGTTGTACGGGCCGGAGTTCGCGGCCGATCCGCAGGCGTACTACGCCTACATGCGTCACTTCGGGCCGGTCGCGAAGGTCGACATCGCGCCCGGGGTGGAGGCCGCCCTCATCACGGACCACGCGACGGCGCTGCAGATGCTGCAGGACCCGGGTTCCTTCCGGAAGGACGCGCGCCGCTGGCGTGACGTCGCCGAGGGCAAGGTCGGCCCGGAAAGCCCGGTCGTGCCGATGCTGGGGTACCGGCCCAACTGCATGTTCACCGACGGCGCCGAGCATCTGCGGCTGCGTCAGGCGGTCACCGACAGCCTCGCCCGGGTGGACTCCCGCCGGCTGAGCCAGATGACCGAGCGGGCCTCCAACTACCTCATAGCCCAGGTCGCCACCCGCGGCTCGGTCGACCTCCTCAACGAGTACGCCAAGCAGCTCCCGCTGTTCGTGTTCAACGAGCTCTTCGGCTGCCCGGCGGACATCGGTGACCGGGTCCTGTTCGGTATCGCCGGCGTCTTCGAGGGCGTCAACGCCGAGAAGGCCAACGCGGTCCTGATCCAGGCCGTGATGGAACTGGTGGCGCTCAAGCGGGCCACGCCCGGCGACGACGTCACCTCGTGGCTGATGCGGCACGAGGCGCGGCTGAGCGACGAGGAACTCGTCCACCAGCTGATCCTGCTGCTGGGCGCGGGCACCGAACCCCTGCGCAACCTCATCGGCAACACCCTGCACCGGCTGCTCACCAACGACCGGTACGCCGACGGCGGCCTGATCGAGGAAGCCATCGACGACACGCTGTGGGACAACCCGCCCATGGCCAACTACGCGCCGCACTACCCCGCGTCCGACATGGAGTTCGCCGGGACGAAGCTGAGGGCGGGCGATCTGGTCCTGGTCAGCTTCGCCGCCGCCAACACCGACCCGGCCCTCACGGCGGCCCGCCAGACCGGCGGCAGGCGGGCCCACCTGGCCTGGAGCGCCGGCCCGCACGCCTGCCCCTCCAAGGAACTGGCCCGGCTCGTGCCCCTCGTGGCCATCGAGAACCTGCTCAACAAGCTGCACGACATCGAACTCGCGGTGCCCGAGGACAGCCTGACCTGGCGGCCCGGCCCCTTCCACCGCGCTCTGGCCTCGCTTCCCTGCCGGTTCACCCCGCAGGCCGTACGGCAGCCGGTCCCGCCGCACGTGGCGGAGACGACCGCTCGCCCCGGGCACACCACGGCCGAGCGGAAGCCCGAGCGCGGGGGCGTGTGGAGCTCGTTCCTGTCCTGGTTGAAGGGGTGATGCAGGTAACAGTCACTCAGATTCGGACACTGCATGAACATTCAACTGAAGGGGTAGTAACGACGCGCCATCCGTGTTGACCCACGAGCAAAGGGAGGTGTCGTGGACCACATATCCACCGACGCTTCTGCTCAGGACCCCCTCATACCCTCCCGTCCCCGACGGCACATCAACGCCTCTCGGGGCGGGAACCACAACCATTTACCGAAGTACCCGATACCCGCCCACGTCGGCGGGTATCTTTCTGCCTCCTCCTCGCCTCGCGACCCTCGCAGGACACTCCCGCCCCATCGTCATCACGCGTCCCGCGAAGAGGGGCGGTGCCACCGGTGATCACCTCCCGGCTCGACGACAGGCGGACAAGGGGAGCCCAGACGCTCGGCGGGTTCACGGCCGGCCAGTTGCGGCGGTTGTGCCAGGTCTCCGACCTGGACCAGTCCGACGCGGAGACCTACGCGAACGTCCTGACCGAGTCACTGGGGGCGGTGGCCGAACGGCCGCTGCATCTGCCTCCCCCCTCCCCGAGCTTCCTCTCCGACGACCGTACGCCGGTGGAGTTCTCGCTCTCCTTCCGCCCGGACGCGGCGCCCGCCCTGCGCGTACTGCTGGAACCGGGATACGGCGCCGGCAGCCTGGCGGAGACCGGCCGCACCGGATTACGCGTCATCCGGGCGATGGCACGGAGCTGGGGCTTCGCCACCGACCAGCTCGACTCCCTGGAGGACCTGTTCTTCCCTCCGGACCCCCAGGGCCCCCTGGCACTGTGGTGCGCTCTGGAGCTGCGTCCCGGCGGTGTACCCAAGGTCAAGGTGTATCTGAACCCCGCGGCCTCCGGCCCGGACCGGGCGGCCGGAACGGTACGGGAAGCACTGGACCGGCTCGGCCACCGGCAGGCGTTCGCGACACTGCCCCCCGCCGACGGCTACCCGTTCCTCGCCCTCGACCTCGGGGACTGGGAAGCACCGCGGGTGAAGGTCTACGTCACCCACCACGGGCTGCGGGCCGCAGCCGCGAGCGGACTGTGCCGTATGGATCCCGGCCCCGACAGCCAGACGATGGAGGACTTCATCCGCCTCGCGGGCGGATTCGGCGACGGGACGTACGGCCCCGGCGCCCCGCGGGAAGCACGGTTCGCCGGACGCCCCGTCCTGACCTGCCACTCCTTCACCCGGACGACCGGTGCGCCCAGCGGCTTCACCCTGCACGTACCGGTCAGGGACTACGTCCGGCACGACGGTGAGGCCCTCGAACGGGCGACGGCCGTACTCCGCCGCCATGGCATGGACCCCGCCCCGCTCACGCGGTCGCTGGACGCCGTCACCTCACGGCGCCCCCAGGACGGCGTGGGACTCATCGCGTACGTGGCACTGGCCCACGAGCAGGGGCGACCGCCCCGGGTGACCACGTACATCTCCTCGGAGGCCTATGAGGTCCGGCCTCCGGCCGCCCCCCTGTCCCCCCGGGCGGTACCTCCCACGGAACGGCGCGAACCGGTACGCGACACCCGCGAACCGGTGCCCGGCACAACAGCCATCAAGTCAGGTAGTCCGAAGACCTCGGGAGCAAGGATCAGCGTGGAGCCGTACCGGATCAAAGTGGTCGAGCCCATTCCCCTCACCACCAGGGAACAGCGTGAAGCGGCACTGAAACGGGTGCACTACAACCTCTTCGACCTGCGGGCCGAGGAGGTGACCATCGATCTGCTCAGCGACTCGGGCACCGGTGCCATCTCGGCCGCGCAGCTCGCCGCGGGCATGGAGGGCGACGAGTCCTACGCGGGCTCGCGCTCCTTCTACCGCTTCCACGAGACGGTGACGGAGCTGACCGGCTACGCGCACATCCTGCCGGCCCATCAGGGGCGCGCCGCGGAACGCATCCTGTTCTCGACGCTCCTCGAACCGGGCGGGATCGTCGTGTCCAACACCCACTTCGACACCACCCGGGCGAACGTGGAGCTGGCGGGCTGCCAGGCGATCGACCTGCCCTGCCCCGAGGCCCGCGACCTGGACAGCGAGGTGCCGTTCAAGGGCAACATCGACCTGGAGACGCTGCGGAAAACGCTCGAAGGGCCGGACGGCTCCCGGGTGCGTGTGGTGGTCATGACGATCACCAACAACGGTGGTGGCGGTCAGCCGGTCTCCATGGAGAACCTGCGGCAGACCGCCGACCTCTGCCGCCGGCACGGTGTCCCCATGATCCTGGACGCCGCCAGGTTCGCCGAGAACGCCTGGCTGGTGACCCGCCACGAAGCGGCCTACCACGGTCACACCCCGCGCCAGGTGGCCGAAGAAGCGTTCCGCCTGGCCGACGGCTGTGTCATGAGCGCCAAGAAGGACGGCATCGTCCACATCGGCGGCTTCATCGGCCTGAACGACCCCGAGCTCGCCGAGAAGTGCGAACGTCTCCTCATCGCCACCGAGGGCTTCGCGACGTACGGCGGACTCGCGGGACGTGATCTGGACATGATCGCCGCGGGCCTGCGGGAGGTGACCGAACCCGCCTACCTCGCGGAGCGGGCCGACATCGCCTCCCATCTCGCCCACCGCGTCCGCGCGGCGGGGGTCGACCTGCTGGAGCCTCCCGGTCTGCACGCCCTGTACCTCAACGCCGGCCGGCTGCTCCCGCACGTCCCGCCCCACCACTACCCGGGCCACGCCCTCGCCTGCCGGCTCTACCTGGAGGGCGGCATCCGCTCGGCCGAGCTGGGTTCGCTCTACCTCGGCGAGGAGGACGAGGACGGCAACCCCGTCAAGAGCGCCCCGTACGAACTGGTCAGGCTGGCGCTGCCGCGCCGGGTCTACACGCGGAGCCACTACGACCACGTCGGCAGGACCCTGGAACGCATAGCCAAGGACGCGTCCTCGGTGCACGGCTACAGGATCGTGGACCAGTCCCCGATCCTGCGGCACTTCCGGGCGAAGCTGGAGCCGACGAAGGTCTGAGAGGGGGCTCGGGC
>NZ_VJZE01000287.1 GCF_009377205.1 Streptomyces phyllanthi | reverse complement strand
CGGTCGGAAGGGCCTCGGCCTCGGCGGGGTCAGCGGGGGCCGACTGCGGAGTGGACGCGGTCTCGTGAACGGGCACGGTCTGCGGAGCGGCCTGCTCGGGCACGACAGGTTCCACCGTCGGCTCCGCGACCGGCTCGTGCGCCGGCTCCTCCGGGGCGGGGGCGGCCTCGGCGGCGGGTGCCTGCGGAGCCTCCGGCTCCACCACGGGCGCCGCGACCTGGGCAACCGTGTCGAGGGGTGCCGCGTCCGAGTCCTGAGGGCCGGCGTCCGTCAGGTGGGCGGCGGGATCGACGAGCTGAGGGCCCTGCTCGGCGGGCTGCGGCTGGGGCGCGGCCGGGACCTCCACCATGTCCTGGACCACCGGCTCAGGGTTCACCGGCTCCTGGGCCACGGGTTCCGGGGCCGCTGCCTCCGGGGCCACGGCTTCCGGGGCCACGGCTTCCGGGGCCACGGCTTCCGGGGTCGGCGTTTCGAGGACCTCCGGCATCTCCTGGGTCTGCACCGGCACCTGCCGGGGCAGATCCTGAACGGGCTCGGGAGCCACCGCCACCTGCTGTTCCGGTACGGCCTGGTCGTGCGCGACCTGCTGCTCCTGCGCCACCGGCTCGCCCGGGACGGCGGCAGCAGCCTCCGCCTCGGCTCTCTGCTGCATCTCTACCGGCACCGGCGCGGGTGCCTCGCCGGCCGGGGCGTACACCCCGGGGAACGGAGTCGGGTCGGGAGCCTGGGGATCCAGGGAGCCGTCCAGCGCGTGAAGGAGCTCCGGGTTCGGCGGGGTCTCCGGGCTCTGGGGCATGAGCACCTCCCCCACTGCCCCGGGGGCGGAAGCCGCCTCGGGGGCCGACGGGGTGCCGGATGCCTGCGTGTCCTCCGGGACGACCGTTTCTGCAACCTGCCCCACGGCCGGCCCCGCCCCCTCGGGCGCGCCCTCGACGGCCTCCGCGCCGGGCGGAACCTCACCGCTCACCGGGGCCTCACCGCTCATCGGGGCCTCGGCACCTGCCTGAGCCTCTGTGTCCGTCTGCTCCCCGGGAGCAGCCATCGACGTCAGGGCCGGTACGGCGATCCAGGGCGACGCGGGCTGCGGCGAGATCTCCGCGGGCTGGGAGACGTCGAGGTACTCCGGCCCCATCGTGGGTGGCCCGGACTGCCTTACCGCGCCGAGCGGAACCGGGGCACCGGCGGGTCCGCGGTCGGCGAGTGAGCGGACGGGGCTGGCGGAGCTGTCCGGGGTCGGCGGACCGAGGTGCAGCGGGCGGCGGGCAACCGGCGGCTGCGGAACGGCCGTGGCGACCTGCATACGGGCGCGACCGGGCTCCGGCGCGGCCGCGGCCGTCTCGGAGGCGGCCGCGCCCTGTCCGTGCGTACGGACGGCGCTCAGGTCGACCGAGCCGCTGTCCCGGCCGTCGGTCTCGTGGGGACCCGGCTCATGAACGACCTGGACGACGGGCTCCGGGGCGGGCGGCGGCGTCTCATGGCCCCACGCGCCCTGCGCGCCCGGCAGCAGCAGGTCTTCGTCCTCGGCGGCGGTCTCGGAGAGGTAGGTGTACGCACCCGGCGCCTGGACGCCCGGCTGCTCCACCATGCCTGCGTTCTCCGGCAGTCCCTCGCCCGGGACCTGGCCGGTGTCGGTCATGCGTAACCCCTCGCCCATCGGTTAGTGCTCTACGCCTGCTGGCCCGGAACGGCGCACCGACCGTCCCGCAGTGGAGAACGAGCGTGCGTGCCCAGCGGCACGAAACGACCCGCCTGCAAAGACGACAAAGCCATTCAACGGCATTGTCGCGGTCGTTTCGCCGTCGCGACAGCTTGATCCGCCACGGTTCGCTGTGGACTGCGCCACGTTGTGTGCCCTCCCGTTCCGTCGTACCGCGACTCGCCCCAAAACGGGCGCGCTTTCCGGACATTGGCTTACGAAGCACCAGGCGCCGGAGTGCGCTACGACGGTCGGTCAGCCTACCGCGCCGGTACGACAACAGGATCACAGGGAACGCTCGGGGGACCTCTCGGCCGTCGCTCGACGACCGCTCCTTGACGAGACTCTCCCGGCGCTCAGCGCCCGGGGGCGCCCCCGTCGCGCCGTCCCAGTTGTCCCGAAAGCAGGAACGCGACGCTCCGTTCCTTCTCCGCCCAGGCCCGCGTGTCGAGTTCGACGGACTGCAGGAGGGCGCACTGGACCTCGTAGCCGTGCTCGGTGAGGTCCCTGCCGATGAGTTCGGCCGCGTCGCGGTTGGCCGCGTGCGTGACGATGCGCTGCGGGCGGCGGTCGGCGACCGCGGAGACCACGGCCACTCCCCCGCCGCCGACCCGGACGACATCGGGTTCGGGCAGGTTCTCGAGGATGTGCGGGGCGGTGCCGTGCACCATCTGGAGCTGGACGCCGAAGCGGCGGGCCGCGATCGTCGTACGGCCGCACGCGTCGGGGTCCCGGTCGACGGCGATGACGGCGGCGCCGCAGCGCGCGGCCTCGGTCGCGAAGGCGCCGCTGCCGGAGCCGATGTCCCACACGAGGTCACCCGTCCGCGGTCCCAGCCGGGCGAGTTGGGCCGCGCGCATCACCTCGGTCTCGCCCTCGCCGAGATCGCCGCCGTACACCTCGGCGGGCAGCGCCCAGCCGCGCGGTCCGGCGCCGGGGTCGCGTCCGGCGATCCAGCCGCCGCCCTCGCCCGCGGCGACCGGACCACCCATGACGATGACGACGTTGGGGTCGCGCCAGGTGTGGTCGGCGGCCTTGTCGGAGGTCAGGATGGTGACCTGTTCACGTTCGGTGCCCAGCTCCTCGCAGATCACGAACGTGCGGTGGATCCCGTCGAGGAGCAGGCCGAGCTCGGCGGGGCCCGCGCCGGGTGAGGTGAGGACGGCGACCTTGGTGTGGGCGCGGCATACGTTCACCGCGCGACGGAGGCTGCGACCGTGTGCGGCGACCACCTGCGCGTCGTCCCACGGCATCCCCGCGCGCGCGAAGGCCGCGGCGACGGAGGAGACGGCGGGGACGACCTCGACCTCCAGGCCGAACTCGGGCGCCCGCAGGGTGCGCACGACACCGAAGAATCCCGGGTCTCCGTCGGCGAGGACGACGGCCGTGCCGCGGTGGCCCGCGATACGGCGGGCGGCGAGGGCGACGCTGCCGAGCCGGATGCGCTCGGCGTACGGAGGCACTTCGGCGAGCGCCAGGTGGTGGGCCGCGCCGGCCACCAGCGTTGCGGCACCGAGGGCCGAGCGCGCCGCGGCGGTCAGCGGCGAGCCGTCCCAGCCGATCACCGTGACCCGGTCGGCCATCGTCGTCAGTCTCCAGGGTTCCAGCGGGTCGATGCGGTCGCACCCTTGTTCGAGCCCAGTCGAGAGCTCGAGGCGGGGCAGCCCGGAGTCGGGCTCCGTGAGGGTACCTGGTCGGGCCGCGGGGCGCCGCGCCGGTCGTACGGTGCGAGACCGCCGGGAGTGCCGGGGTGCCGGGCTCGCCGTATGCCATGGGGCAGGGAGCCGCAGGGGGTGTACGTCCGAAGGCGGGGTGCGCCGCGGTGGTCGTGCAGCGCGGAACGGTGGCCGTACCGCGTGGGGCCGCCGTCCTGTGCACGGGCGGGTGCCCCGGAGGTCACAGGGTCAGTTCCAGTTCGCGTAGGAGGTGAAGCCGCCGGTGTCGGCCAGCTCCTCGCTGACGCCTTCGAGGTCCTCGGGGAGGAGGCTCCAGACGATGTAGTCGGTGCGGGTCTCGACCCAGCCCTCGTCGGTTCGGGTCCGCGCTATACAGGCGTTGCGCAGGACGCCCTCGCTGATACAGCCGATCTTCTGGGCGACCTGCTGGGCGGCGGTGTTGTCGGCGGCGGTACGCAGCTCGATGCGCTCGAACTTCTGGTCCCGGAACAGCCATTGCGCGGTGGCGAGTGCCGCCTCGGAGGCATAGCCCTCGCCGCGGGCCCAGGGGGCGATGACGTACGAGAGTTCGGTGGAGCGAACATGCCAGTCGGTCCCGGTGAGCTGGATGAGGCCCACCAGACGCTGGGTCAGGAACTCGGTGACGGCGAGGTCGAGACCGCGGCCCCCGGTGCGCTCGGCGGGCGCGTACTCGGTGATCCAGGTACGGGCGGCGTCCGCGGTGAAGGGCTGGGGGACGTCCGTCCAGGCGGCGACCAGCTCGTCGTTCATCATCTCGGCGAGTTCGGGGACGTCGTCCTCGTCGAGGGGGCGCAGCACCAACCGCTCCGTGCTGATGGAGATGTCGGGGAAGGTGGTAGTCATGCGCCGCTCCATAACCTTCGGAAACCGTCGGGCCTGCTCAACTGCCCAGCATGCAGCATCAAAGCACTCGACCGCACCACGGGGTCCACTCCCGGTGAGGAGCGGACCCCGTGCGGTGACGGCCGCGCCGTCGTGCCGACGGGCTCAGAAGGAAGCGGTGACCGAGCCGTCGTACTCGTCCTCGATGAACTTCCTGACCTCGTCGGAGGTGAGCAGCTCGGCGAGCTTCCTCACGCGCGGGTCGTCCTCGTTGCCCTCCTTCACGGCGAGGAAGTTGCCGTACGGGTTGTTCTCGGCGGACTCCAGGACGAGGGCGTCCTCGGAGGGCCTGAGGTCGGACTCGATGGCGTAGTTGCCGTTGACGACCGCGGCGTCCACGTCGTCCAGGGAGCGCGGGGTCTGGGCCGCCTCCAGCTCCTTGAACTGGAGCTTCTTGGGGTTCTTCGCGATGTCCGCGGGGGTCGCCTCGTTGCCCACGCCGTCCTTCAGCGTGATGATCCCGTTCGCGTCGAGGAGCTTGAGTGCCCGGGCTTCGTTGACCGTGTCGTTCGGGACGGCGACGGTCGCGCCGCTCTTGAGGTCCTCGGCCTTGTCGATCGTGTTGGAGTAGAGGCCGAGCGGCTCCAGGTGCACCGTGACGACGGGCGCGATGCGGGTGCCGTTCTTCTTGTTGAAGTCGTCGAGGTAGGGCTGGTTCTGGAAGTAGTTGGCGTCGACGGACCCGTCCTCGGTCGCGGTGTTGGGCGTGACGTAGTCCGTGAACTCCCTGACCTCGAGGTCGAGGCCGGCCTTCTTCGCGAGGTTGTCCTTGACGTAGGTGAGGATCTCGGCGTGCGGGGTGGGGCTCGCGGCGACGACCAGCGGGCCGCTGGTGTCGGAGGCGGCGCCCTGGCCCGCGCCGCACGCGGTGAGCCCGAGGGTGAGGGCTCCGGCGGCGAGGGCGGCGGCGGTGATCCTGGCGGTGTTACGCACGAAAAGCGCCTTTCCTGGTGGGTGGTGCGACCCCGTCTTGGGTGAACGGGGGGGTTGGGGAGTTCAGGGGTGCGGTCGGGTACGCCGGTTCAGGCGACCTTGCCGATGTCCGTGGTCCGGGGCTCCTCGGCCCTCGGCAGCCGCGGCCCCGGCGCGGCGCCGGAGCGGCCGCCGCGCGCGTGGAGGGCGCGGGCCGCGTAGTCGCCGGCGAACTGGATGACCGAGATGACGACCGCGAGGATCGCCACGGTGATCCACATCAGTCCGGTCTCGAAGCGCTGGTAGCCGTAGCGGATGGCAATGTCACCGAGTCCGCCCGCGCCGACGGTGCCGGCCATCGCGGAGTAGCCGATGAGCGCGACGACGGTCGTGGTGGCGGACGAGATCAGCGAGGGCAGGGACTCCGGTACGAGGACCTTGCGGACGATCGTCCAGGTGTTGCCGCCCATGGCCTGTACCGCTTCGACGAGCCCGTGGTCCACTTCGCGGACAGCCGTCTCGACCAGGCGCGCGAAGAAGGGGATCGCGCCGATGGCGAGCGGCACGATCGCGGCCTCGCGGCCGATGGTCGTCCCGGTGACCCAGCGCGTGAAGCCCATCAGCGCGACCATCAGGATGATGAACGGCATCGAGCGGGCGACGTTCACGATCTGGCCGATGACCTTGTTGGCGACGACGTTCTGGAGGAGCCCGCCGCGGTCGGTGAGCACGAGCAGGACGCCGAGCGGGAGTCCGCCGACGACCGCGATGAGGGTGGACCAGCCGACCATGTGGAGGGTGTCCCAACAGGCCTGCTCCAGCAGCGGTTGCCTCGCGGAGAATTCAGCCCAGGTCACTTGGCGGCACCTTCCTTCGCCGGTACGGGCTTCTGCTCACGGCCCGGCACCTCGATCCGCAGGCCCTGTTCGCGCAGGAAGCCGATCGGCACGACGTTGTCCTCGTAGCTGCCGGGCAGTTCGATGCGCATACGGCCGACCTGCTTGCCGGCGACGGTGTCCATCGCGGCACCGAGGATCGATATGTCGATGTTGTAGGTGCGCGAGAGCTGCGAGATGACGGGCCGGGTGGCGGCGTCGCCCTGGAAGGTGACGTCGACGACCGTGCGGTCGTCCCCGGAGGCGTCGCCGCCCACCGGGAAGAGAGCGGCGGCCAGTTCGGAGCCCGGGGTCGCGAGGAGTTCGCCGACCGTGCCGGACTCGACGATGCGCCCCCGCTCCATGAGGGCGGCCGAGTCGCAGACCGACTTGACGACGTCCATCTCGTGCGTGATGAGCAGGACGGTCAGGCCCAGTTGCCGGTTCAGATCGCGCAGCAGCTGGAGGATGGAGCGGGTGGTCTCCGGGTCGAGGGCGCTGGTCGCCTCGTCGGAGAGCAGCACCTCGGGGTCGCCGGCCAGGGCCCGGGCGATGCCGACTCGCTGCTTCTGGCCGCCGGAGAGCTGGGCGGGGTAGGCCCTGGCCTTGTCGGCGAGGCCCACGAGGTCGAGGAGTTCGAGCGCCTTGCGGGAACGCTCCTTCCCCGACCTGCCGAGAATCTCCAGCGGCAGCTCGACGTTGTCCTGGACGGTGCGCGAGGACAGCAGGTTGAAGTGCTGGAAGACCATGCCGATCCGGCTGCGTGCCTCGCGGAGTTCCCGGCCGGCGCGCGGGCCCCGCCCGGCGAGGGCGGTGAGGTCCTGGCCGGCGACGGTCACCGTCCCGGCGGTGGGCCGCTCCAGCAGATTGACGCAGCGGATCAGCGAGGACTTGCCGGCGCCGGACTGGCCGATGACGCCGTACACCTCGCCTTCCCGGACATGCAGATCGACGCCGTCGAGGGCGGTGACCGCACGGCCGTGCGAACGGTCGGCCCCGTAGATTTTCGTGAGGCCTGTTGTGGTGATCACTGGGGTTTCCATCACTGTCGAGTGCGCGGGCGTGGGTGTGCCCGGGCACGGAGGGGAACAGGTGCGCGTTGGGGTCTCCCACGCCGTTCAGGCAGTGGGGGGCTTCGGTCTCGTACGGCGAAGGGCGTACGGACATGCCACAGCGGCTCGCTTCGGGGCGCGAGACTCAGGGGTGATGCGGGGGCCCTCTAGAAGGCGCACATTCGACACGAACAACGAGCACCGGGCGTCAGGGTCGCCTCGGTCGCCGGGATGCGGACGCTCGTCGTGGTCATGCGATCAGTAAAACAGATCTACGGTCCTGACACGGCACCCGTTGTCCGGATAGTGGACAGTGGTGGACAGGGCTGTCCCGCACGTCTTCCCAGGTCGGCGAGGTCTGTGGGCGGCCCGTGGGCCCGGCGGGTTGTGGTCAACGCCACGGCGATCAGGCGACGGTGAGCCCCGCGTCCGGGCCGGCCGGGGGCGACGGCTTCGGGACTTCCGGCCCGTACTAGGGTCACGGCATGCTTGATGTCCTGACGGTGGCGACCGCCGTTGCCGCGCTGCTGCTCGCCGCGTGGTGCGGCTGGGCCGCCTACCGCGACCAGCCGACCAAGGACTGGCACTTCATCGGCATGGCCGTGGTGTCACTACTGGCCCTGGTGCAGTTGGTGGTCGGGATCGTGCAGCTGGCGCGCGGCGAGAAGCCGGAGCAGGGGACCACCGTCTTCGTGGCGTACCTGCTGGGGGCGGTCGCCTGCGTTCCGGTGGCCGGCTTCATGTCGCTGGCCGAGCGCACCCGCTGGGGCAGCGTGACCGTCGCGGCCGGCGGCGTGGTGCTCGCCGTGCTCCAAGTGCGACTCCATGACATCTGGGGAGGCTGAGATGGCGGCCACGGGGTCCGCTCCGCGAGAGCGGCGGGACACGCAGAACACACCGGCCGCACCGGAGACGCCGGAGACGCCGGAGACGCCGGAGACGCCGGAGACACCAGACACGCAGCGGACGCGGCTGATCGGCGGCCCCGGGATGCTGCTCGTGTGGCTGTACGGCGTGATGGTCGTCGGCGCGGTCTCGCGCTCCGCCGTGCAGATCTCCACCGAGTTCGGCCACGCGCCGCTCGCCTACTCGCTCTCCGCGGTCGCCGGTCTCGTCTACGGGTTCATCACGTACTCGCTGGTGCGTGGCGGTGAGACCGCCCGCAAGGCGGCACTGGTGTGCTGCGCCGCCGAGCTGTTGGGCGTGCTGGTCGTGGGCACGTGGACGCTGGTGGAGCCGTCCGCGTTCCCGGACGCGACCGTGTGGTCCGACTACGGGATGGGGTATCTGTTCATCCCCGTGCTGCTGCCCCTGTCGGCTGTGTACTGGTTGAGGAAGGGCTCAGCCGGCGACCGGTAGGGCGCTCACGCCGTCGCCGCGTACGTCCCCGCCGGCGCCGCCTTCTCCAGGACGATCATCGGGACCCCGTCGTCGCCCTTCGAGGTGCCCACGGCCTCGTAGCCCACGCGCCGGTACAGACGGAGGTTGCCCTCGCTGCGGTGGCCCGTGTGGAGGCGGAACCTCGTGGCGCCGCGCTGCTCGGCGAGGGCCGACTCGGCGGCACGCAGGAGCCGGGCGCCGATCCCGTGGCCCTGGAGGCGCGGGTGGACGCAGAGCTTGCCGATGGACGCGGCGCCGTCCTCATGGATGGTGCCGCGTACGAAGCCGACGACCTCCTCGCCGAGTCGCGCCACGAACACGCAGTCCCGGGCGACCTCCTCGCGGACCGAGTCGAGAGTCTGGACGAGCGGGTCGATGCGGTAGTTGCCGTACAGCGCGGCCTCACTCTGGAAGCACAGGTACTGCAGCCTGAAAATCTGCTCGGCATCCCGCTCGGACGCCACGGAGATGGTCACGCTCATGCCCATGTGTGCACGCCTCCCGCTCACCTGTCGCCTGTAGTCCCTCACTCCTATCCCCGCCGTTCAGGGGCCGCAACCTCCGATTTGAGCAAACGACGCAGGCATCCGAGGCATTTGGAACGTTCCGGCCCCAAACTCCCCTGTGACATACCCAACTCACCTGCGATCTCACGGTACGTAAGGTCCCGGGGAGACAGCAGCGCGGCGAGCAGCCGTGGACAGCGGCCCGGCAGCCTGCGGACGGCGGCGTGAAGGGCCCGGCGACGGGCGGCGGCGAGGGCCAGTTGCTCGGGGCCGGGGCCGCTGTCGTCGGCGGGCTCGGTGACGTACGGCCGTTCCACCCGGACCGTACGCCGGCTGCGGCGGGCCTCCTCGCGGACGGCGACGCGCAGCCAGCCCTCGGGGTCGGAAGGCGGGCCGTCCGCGTCGATCCGCTCGAGAAGCCGCAGCCAGACCGCCTGTTCCAGGTCTCCGGGCTCCGCCCCCGCCGCGTAAGCCTCGGCCGAGGCCTCGGCGACGAGCAGCGGGCGCAGCGCGGCGACGATCTCCTGTGTCATGTGCGCCAGAACGCGTCCGCCCCGGCAGGTGGTTGCCGGGGCGGACGGAAGTCACCCCTGCCGGGGCAACCGGATCATCCGTTGACGAAGTCCTCGCGCGCGAGCAGGCCCGTGTCCGGGTTGTCGGTGAAGATACCGTCGATACCGGTCGCGAAGTAGGTCCGGAACGCGCCGAACGCGTCGCCGTACGCCACCGGATCGGTGCCCTTGCGGAAGTTGGCGGGCAGGAAGGAGTTCTCGTTGCGCATGGTGTACGGGTGCAGGATCAGACCCGCGTCGTGCGCGTCGTCGACGAGGGTGGTCGGCGTGGTGAGGTTGCCGCTCGCGTCACGCGGGATGACCAGGTCGAGCGTGGGACCGATGCCCTGCGCGTACGAGGCGATCCAGTCCAGCCCCTCCGGCTTGATCAGGTCGGCGACGGTGCGCGGGTCGCCGGCCTCCACGAAGTCCCAGGGGCGGCTGCCCGCGCTGGAGAGGAGCACCACGAGCGGGCTGTCGACCAGCAGGTTCAGGCGCTGGATGCTGCTCGGCTCGAAGGACTGCAGGAAGACCGGCGAGCTCTTCCGGTGGCGGCCGTACTTGCGCAGCAGCTTCGCGAGGGGCTCCTCCAGGCCGAGGCCCAGCTTGCGGAAGTACGTGGGGTGCTTGGTCTCGACGTGCAGCCAGACCTGCTTGCCGCGCTTGCGTCCCTCCCGGTCGGCCCAGCGCAGCACCTCCTCGAAGGTGGGGACCTCCCAGCGGCCGTCGTAGAGCGTGTTCTCCTGACGGGTGCCCGGGATGCGCTCCTTGGCACGCAGCGTCTTCAGCTCGGCGAGGGTGAAGTCCTCGGTGAACCAGCCGGTGAAGGACGCGCCGTCGACGACCTTCGTGGTCTTCCGGTCGGCGAACTCGGGGTGGGCGGCGACATCGGTCGTGCCCGTGATGTCGTTCTCGTGACGGCAGACGAGATGGCCGTCCTTGGTGGGCACGAGGTCCTGCTCGATGACGTGCGCGCCCATGTCGAGGGCGAGCTGGTACGAGCCGAGGGTGTGCTCCGGCCGGTAGCCGCTGGCGCCGCGGTGCGCGATGACCGTCGGGGTCGGCAGGCTGTCGTACCCGCCGCCCGAGTGCCGTTCGTCCGCTCTCGCCGCACCCGGCAGTCCGAGAACCGCTCCGCCCGCGCCGAGCACCGCGGCCCCGAGCAGCGCCCGCCGCCCCGTCCCCCGGTCCTGCTGCTCGTACGACTCCTGCGTCCCCATACGGCACTCCTCCCGCCAGACTGCCCTGCACCTGTCAAAGCGGGACGATCGTAGGTGCCGCGAGGTGACGTACGGGAGACCTGGGACGGAACACGTGGGAGACGCTGGATGTCGTACGGATGCCTTACGGGGCAGGCGAGTTGACGTCCCGTCGGTCTGGGCCGGGAGGCCGGGGGTACTCGGCTGAGGCGGCGTGCGCGATGACCGTCACACGAACGGACCCCCGCACAGAAATGCTCAACGGGCGCAACCTCAGGTAAAACTACGTCAACAGTGCGTATCTACTCGGTGAACCCGACGTGCAAGACCCGGGGAGCCGCGAGTATCGTCCTCACCTGCACATACTTCCATCCACCCCCTTTGACACCGGAGGGCCCGTTGTCCCGCTTCGTGCTCATCAAGGCAGTGCTCGGACCGATCATGCGCCTGATGTTCCGCCCCCAGGTGGAGGGCGCGGAGCACATCCCCGGGGACGGTCCGGTGATCCTCGCCGGCAACCATCTGACGTTCATCGACTCGATGATCCTTCCGCTGGTGTGCGACCGGCAGGTGTTCTTCATCGGCAAGGACGAGTACGTCACCGGCAAGGGGGTCAAGGGCCGGCTGATGGCCTGGTTCTTCACCGGCGTCGGCATGATCCCCGTCGACCGCGACGGCGGCCGGGGCGGGGTCGCCGCGCTGATGACCGGGCGCCGGGTGCTGGAGGACGGCCGGATGTTCGGCATCTACCCGGAGGGCACGCGTTCGCCTGATGGGCGCCTGTACCGAGGGCGTACGGGGATCGCGCGGCTGACCCTGATGACCGGTGCGCCGGTCGTGCCGTTCGCGATGATCGGTACGGACAAGATCCAGCCGGGGGGTGCCGGGCTGCCGCGGCCGCGGCGGGTGACCGTGCGGTTCGGTGAGGCGATGGAGTTCTCGCGGTACGACGGTATGGACCGGGACCGGTATGTGCTGCGGGCCGTGACGGACTCGGTGATGGCTGAGGTCATGCGGTTGTCGGGGCAGGAGTATGTGGACATGTACGCCACTAAGGCCAAGGAAGCGGCGTGACGCTCCGCTGAGCGGGGGGGGGGTGACTGGGGG
>NZ_VJZE01000286.1 GCF_009377205.1 Streptomyces phyllanthi | reverse complement strand
CATAGTGTTTCGGTGGTCATAGCGTGAGGGAAACGCCCGGTTACATTCCGAACCCGGAAGCTAAGCCTTACAGCGCCGATGGTACTGCAGGGGGGACCCTGTGGGAGAGTAGGACACCGCCGAACAATTCTTGAGAAAGGGCCCACACCTTATGGTGTGGGCCCTTTCTGTTTTTCCTGATTCCAGGAGGCTTTTTCAGGGGTCCCGCCCTACCCCTGAAACGCCTCAGAGGCGGCCGGCTGCTTTCAACGCCAGGTAGGCGTCCGCGAGTGCGGGGGCCAGATCGTCCGGGGTCGTGTCGACGACTGTTACTCCGTGTCGGCGCAGTTGGTCCGCTGTGCGGTGGCGTTCTGCCTGGGCCTGTGCCGCGGCGGCGGCTTCGTACACGGCCTGTGGGTTGCCGCGTGCACTCGCCATACGTGCGACGTGTGGATCCGCCACCGAGGCCACGAGAAGGGTGTGGCGCTGCGTGAGCTGAGGCAGTACCGGAAGCAGACCCTCTTCCACCGGTGCGGCGTCCAAGCTGGTGAGGAGCACGATCAGGGCGCGGCGCGGGGCCGTACGGAGTGCTGTGGCTGTGAGACCGCGGGCATCCGTTTCGATGAGTTCCGGCTCCAGGGTGGCCATCGCGTTGACCAGTGATGGGAGGACATCGCCTGCCGTACGGCCTTGGACGAGGGCGCGTACCCGACGGTCGTAAGCGAGGAGGTCCACGCGGTCGCCGGCGCGGGACGCGAGTGCGGCCAGGAGCAGTGCGGCGTCCATGGAGGCGTCCAGTCGGGGGGCATCACCCACGCGGCCTGCTGAGGTGCGGCCCGTGTCGAGGACCACGAGGATGTGGCGGTCGCGTTCCGGGCGCCAGGTGCGTACGGCGACCGCGGACTGGCGGGCCGTGGCGCGCCAGTCGATGGAGCGGGTGTCGTCACCGGGGACGTACTCGCGGAGGCTGTCGAACTCCGTGCCCTCGCCTCGGGTCAGCACGCTGGTGCGGCCGTCGAGTTCGCGCAGGCGGGCCAGTTTCGAGGGCAGGTGCTTGCGGCTGGTGAACGGGGGCAGGACGCGCACCGTCCAGGGGACCCTGTGGCTGCCCTGGCGGGTGAAGAGACCGAGAGGGCCGTACGAGCGGATCGTGACCCGGTCTGCCTGGCGGTCGCCGCGGCGGGTCGGGCGGAGCCGGGTTGTGACGCGTCGGCGCTCGCCCGGAGGGACCGTGAGGCGGTGGCGGGAAGCGGTCACCTCGGTGCCGGGCTGCCAGCTGCTGGGCGGCCAGGCGTCACGGAGGTGGGCGCGCAGGGGGCGCTTCGACGGGTTGGTGACCGTGAGGGTGACGTCCGCCGTTTCGCCGAGGCGTGCCGATGTGTCGCCGGAGCGGGTCAGGCCGAGGCGGCGTACGGGCGCGGCGAGGGCGAAGTCGCAGGCGCAGGCCAGGGCCAGGGGGGCGTTCACGGCGAGGATGCCCGTCCAGCTGGGTTCCCAGATGCCGACGGGGAGGGAACCGAGGGCCGCGAGGAGGGCGGCGCGTCCGGTGAGTGCCATCAGCGGGGGACGGGGACGTGGGTGAGGATCGCGTTGATGACCGAGTCGGCCGTCACGCCCTCCATCTCGGCCTCCGGGCGGAGTTGGACGCGGTGGCGGAGGGTCGGCAGGGCCAGTGCCTTCACGTCGTCCGGGATGACGTAGTCGCGGCCCGTCAGCCAGGCCCAGGCGCGGGAGGCCGCGAGGAGGGCCGTGGCGCCGCGAGGGGAGACGCCGAGGGTCAGGGACGGGGATTCGCGGGTGGCGCGGCAGATGTCCACGACGTAGGCGGTGATCTCCGGCGAGATCGAGGTTTTGGCGACTGAGGCGCGGGCTGCTTCCAGGTCTTGGGCGGTCGCTACGGGGCGTACGCCGGCGGCGCGCAGGTCGCGTGGGTTGAAGCCCTCTGCATGACGGGTGAGGACGTTGATCTCGTCCTGGCGGGAGGGGAGGGGGACGGTGAGTTTGAGGAGGAAGCGGTCCAGCTGGGCCTCGGGGAGGGGGTACGTGCCCTCGTACTCGACCGGATTCTGGGTTGCGGCGACCAGGAAGGGCTCAGGGAGCGGGCGCGGGGTGCCGTCGACCGTGACCTGGCGTTCCTCCATGGCCTCCAGGAGAGACGACTGGGTCTTGGGCGGGGTGCGGTTGATCTCGTCGGCGAGCAGCAGGTTGGTGAAGACGGGGCCGGGCTGGAAGGAGAACTCGGCGGTGCGGGTGTCGTAGACGAGCGAGCCCGTGACGTCGCTCGGCATCAGGTCAGGGGTGAACTGGACACGCTTGGTGTCCAGTTCGAGGGCGGACGCGAGGGCGCGGACGAGGAGGGTCTTGGCGACGCCGGGGACGCCTTCGAGGAGGACGTGGCCGCGGCAGAGGAGAGCGACGACGAGGCCGGTCACGGCGGGGTCCTGGCCGACCACGGCTTTGGCGATCTCGGCGCGCAGGGCTTCCAGGGAGGCGCGGGCGGCGCCCGGGTCCCCGGCGTGACCGGCGTTGTCAGTGGTCGGGTCCATCATGGACGGCGTACCTCTCTTTCGAGGGCGTCGAGTTGGTCGGCGAGGGCGATCAGTGCCGCGTCGTCGCCGGGTGGCGGGCCGAAGAGGAGGGTGTGCAGGGTCTGTCCTTCTCCGCGGTCGCGGAGGTGGGTGGACAGCGCGGGAAGCAGGGCCTCGGGCGTGTGCGCCCGGGCCAGGGGGATGCCTACGAGGGGGGCGAGGCGAGTGCGGGTGGTGGAGCGCAGGGCGGCGGCCGCGCGGTCGCGGGCGTTCGCCTTGCGGTAGAGGCGGGCGCGGCCTTCGACGGTTTCGGAGGCGCGGATCGCGACGGGGAGACGTTCGGGTACGAGGGGGCCCAGTCGGCGTGCCCTCCAGAGGGCGGCCAGGGCTGCGGCGACGAAGAGCTGCAGGGTGCCCCAGAGCCAGCCCGAGGGGAGCAGGTCGAGGAAGTCTTGCTCGCCGGTGTCGGTGAGCTCGTTGTCGGACAGCGAGGGGAGGTACCAGACCAGATGGGGGCGCGAGCCGAGGAGTTGGAGGGCGAGCGAGGCGTTGCCGTGCTCGTCGAGGCTGTCGTTGTGGAGGATGTCGGGGGCGCCGACCACGATGGTGTCGCCGTCCCCTTCGGGTGCCGGGAGCCGTACGAGACTGGGCAGGCCGTTGCTGGGATAGCAGGAGTCGGCGCCCGGGGCGGTCGTGCGGTAGCGGACGCCTCCTGTGTCGGCGGTGCCCGCCCGCCGGGCCGCGGGCAGGTCGCAGCGGGGGGAGAGCGTCGAGTCGTAGCTGAGTGCCGGGTCGGCGCTCACCCCGGGGGCCAGGGTGCCGACCGACGGGGCGTCGGGGGCGACCAGGACGGTACGGCCGCCGGAGCCCTGGGTCGTCGTGTGCAGTTGGGTCTGCTGGCGGTCGGTCAGCAGGTCGGGGACGGCGACCAGCAGGGTGGTGTCGGGGCCGGTCGCGGCGCGGGCCTCGCCGAGGGTGGTCACCACCCGGGTGGACACGCCCCGGTCGTCGAGGAGTTCGGCGACCGCGCGGCTGCCGTGGGGGTCGGCGGAGCGCGGGTCGAGCCTGCCGTGCTGGGAGGTGGAGCGGACCGAGGCGATCGCGAAGGCCGCCACCACGAGGACCACCAGTGCGAGCACGATGCCGCGGGTGTGGGTCCACACCTGGCGGGCGGTGGGCGAGTCGGATGTGGACGGGAGCGTGGCCTCGATGGTCATTCGCCGGCCCCTTGGCGGGCGCTGTGGGCCGTGCTGTGGGCGCTGCTGGTCAGCACGGGCTTGGTGCGCTCCAGGTCGTCGTCGAGGGCGGCGAGACGGCGGTATGTTTCCTCGCCCGCCGACCTGCCGCCGTATGTGACGTCGTCGAAGTCACGGGCGGCCGCGCGTAGTCGGTCCGCGTGCGTGGGGAGCGTACGGCCCGCTTCGGAGGCCGCCTCGTCGGCGGTGCGGCCGGGGCGTGCGTCGAGCAGGGCGCGTTCCTCCAGGGAGCGGACGATGGCGCGCATGCGTTCCTGGACGGCCTGGTTCCAGTGGCCCTGGGCTGCGTGGGTCTCGGCGGCCGCGCGGTGGTCGGCGGCGCTGCGGGGGCGGTCGTCGAAGAGGGCGGCGGACGATGTGGGCGTGCGGTGCGGGGTGCCCAGACGCCACCACAGCGCGCCGAGGAGCGCGAGGACCACAAGGACGATCACGACGAGGCCGAGCGCGCCCCCCGGGGTGGCGGACGACGCGGCACTGAAGATCTTGCCGAGCCACTCCCAGAAGGCGTCCAGGGCGCGCTGGAACCAGCTGGGGTCGTTCTCGTGGTACATCCGCTTGGCCAGCTCACGCTCGGCCGCCTCGCGCGCGGGGTCGCGTGGTGTGGTGAGCGGCGGCGCGTCGTCGGACATCGGCAGTGCCCGCACGGCCGTGCCGCCGGTACGCAGCAGCGACCGCACGGCCGTCGGGCCGGTGTGCGGCAGCGCCAGTGCCGCGGTGAGAACTCCCCCCGTCACGCCGTCAGCCCCCCGGTGTCGGGCCGGGCGTGCCGGTGCCGTAGCCCTGGAGGCCTGCGGCGCGGGCCAGGTCGAGGTCGAGGGCCTCGCGGCGGATGCGCTGGTCGATGTAGAGCAGCACGGTGACGCCCGCGTTGATGGGGAACGTGAGCATGGACCCGATCACCGCGCCGATTCCGCTGATGATGAGGAAGGTCCAGCCGAGGTCCGACGTGCTGCCGTTGAGGAAGCTGGTGGCACCGTCTCCGCTGAGCGCCGCAGCGAGGAAGGCGAACGGGATCACGATGATCGACGCCACGATGTTGGCGATGATCGCGGCGAGCAGCTGGATGCCGAAGACCCGCCACCAGGAGCCGCGCACCAGCTTCGCGGAGCGGCTCATCGACTTCAGGACGCCCTGCTTCTCCAGCATGAGGGCGGGCGAGGCGAGCGAGAAGCGGATCATCAGCCACAGGGCGACGACGAACGCGCCGAGTCCGCCGATGACGGCGAGTGCGGCACCTCCGTCGCCTTCTCCGGACACGGTGACGAGGAGGCCGGGCAGGATGCCCACGAGGATGATCACCGCGGCGATGAGCGGCAGCAGCAGGGTCAGGCCGAGCAGTTTCGCCAGCTGGGGCCGGGCCTCGCGCCAGGCCTCCGCCGTGGTCACCGGCCTGCCGAGTACGGCGCGGCTGGTCACGGAGGTGAGCAGGGCCGTCGCGACGATGGTGCCGAGGAGGCTGACGAGCAGGATGACGGCCGAGCCGGCCATCGTGGCGCCCATGGCCCGGGTCAGTTCGTCGAGTGTGGCGTCGGGGTCGTTGAGGGCCGCGGTGTCGGCGGTGTCGTTGAGGACGAAGCCCTGGAGCAGGATGACCGCGATCTCCGTGACGACGGCGACGGTCAGCGAGATGCCGAGGACCGTGCGCCAGTAGGTGCGCATGGTGGAGACCGCGCCGTCGAGGATCTCGCCGACTCCCAGCGGGCGCAGCGGGATCACGCCGGGCTTGGCCGCGGGCGGGGGACCGCCCCACTGGCCGCCCCAGCCGCCGGGACCGCCGTAGCCGGGGGCTCCCCAGCCGCCGTAGCCGCCGCCCTGACCGCCGTAACCGCCGGGGCCGCCAGGGTGCTGACCGCCCCAGCCCGGGCCGGGCGGAGGCGGTGGCGGGGCCTGACCGGGGTCCTGCGGGCCAGGAGCGGGCCACTGGGCGGGCGGAGGCTGTTCCTTGGACCACTTCGACGGCGGCTCCGGCTGGTTCGCGCCACCCTGGTCCGGCTGCTCCGGGGGCTGCGAGGCGCCGGAGCCGGTGGGGTCCTGGCCGTCCGAGGGGGCGGATCCGGGCGAGGCCCAGCCCGGAGTGTCTGTCATCGTCGCTCCTTCACGATGCCCGTCCGCGGTCGCGGTTGCAGGTTGGCGCCCATCGTGCCACGGTGCGTCCGGCAAGGGAGCAGGGGCCGTATGGGCCGGCAACCTTCAATTGTCCGCCTGACAGGGGGCAGACTGGGCGGATGGCTGATCAGTACGCGCGATCCGGCGACGACAACCGGCCGGCTGGAATACCGGCGATCCGTTGGGACGAGCCTCCCGAAGGTCCCGTTCTCGTCCTGCTCGACCAGACGAGGCTGCCGGCCGAGGAGGTCGAGCTGGTGTGCACGGACGCGCCCGCGCTGGTGGAGGCGATCCGCACCCTTGCGGTGCGCGGGGCGCCGCTGCTGGGTATCGCTGGGGCGTACGGTGTCGCGCTCGCCGCCGCACGCGGGTTCGACGTGGAGGATGCCGCCACCGGGCTGGAAGCCGCTCGGCCCACCGCGGTGAACCTCGCCGTCGGCGTGCGCCGGGCCCGGGCGGCGTACCGGGCCGCGCTCGCCCAGGGCGGGGGCGAGAAGCAGGGTGCCGAGGCGGCGCTCGCCGCGGCGCGGGCGCTGCACCAGGAGGACGCGGAGGCCAGTGCGCGTATGGCAGGGCACGGGCTGGGGCTGCTCGACGAGTTGCTGCCGGGCGGCGGACACCGGGTGCTCACGCACTGCAACACCGGGTCGCTGGTGTCCGGCGGTGAGGGCACGGCGTTCGCGGTGGCGCTGGCGGCGCACCGGGCGGGGCGGCTGCGCAGGCTGTGGGTGGACGAGACGCGGCCGTTGCTGCAGGGTGCACGTCTGACGGCGTATGAGGCGGCGCGCAGCGGGATGGCGTACACATTGCTCACGGACAATGCGGCGGGCTCGCTGTTCGCGGCCGGGGAGGTGGACGCGGTGCTGGTCGGGGCGGACAGGATCGCGGCCGACGGCTCGGTGGCGAACAAGGTGGGGACGTATCCGCTCGCCGTGCTGGCTCGGTACCACCATGTGCCGTTCATCGTGGTCGCGCCGGTGACGACGGTGGATCCGGACACCCCGGACGGTGCGTCCATCGAGGTGGAGCAGCGTGCCGGGCACGAGGTGACGGAGATAGCGGCGCCCAAGGTGCCGACGGCGGGAGCGGAAGCGGGAGGCGGAATTCCGGTGGCACCCCTGGGGACCCAGGCGTACAACCCGGCGTTCGACGTGACACCGCCCGAGCTGGTGACGGCGATCGTCACCGAGGAGGGCGCCGTGTCGCCCGTGACGGCTGAGGCGCTCGCCGAGCTGTGTGACAGGTCACGCCAGGTAACGATTTAGTTAATGGGATGATGGCATTCATGAAGGGACGAGTCCTTGTCGTCGACGACGACACCGCACTGGCCGAGATGCTCGGCATCGTGCTGCGTGGTGAAGGTTTTGAGCCGTCTTTCGTAGCCGACGGCGACAAGGCGCTGGCCGCATTCCGGGAGGCGAAACCCGATCTGGTGCTGCTCGACCTGATGCTGCCCGGGCGGGACGGCATCGAGGTGTGCCGCCTGATCAGGGCGGAGTCCGGGGTGCCGATCGTGATGCTCACGGCCAAGAGCGACACGGTGGACGTGGTGGTCGGGCTGGAGTCCGGTGCCGACGACTACATCGTGAAGCCGTTCAAGCCGAAGGAGCTCGTGGCCCGTATCCGGGCGCGGCTGCGCAGGTCGGAGGAGCCGGCGCCGGAGCAGCTCGCCATCGGTGACCTCGTCATCGACGTGGCCGGTCACTCCGTGAAGCGGGACGGGATGTCGATCGCGCTGACGCCACTGGAGTTCGACCTGCTGGTTGCGCTGGCCCGCAAGCCGTGGCAGGTGTTCACCCGTGAGGTCCTGCTGGAGCAGGTCTGGGGCTACCGCCATGCGGCGGACACCCGTCTGGTCAACGTTCATGTGCAGAGACTGCGCTCGAAGGTCGAGAAGGACCCGGAGCGGCCGGAGATCGTGGTGACCGTCCGTGGCGTCGGGTACAAGGCTGGGCCAAGCTGATATGTCGGGTGACAGTGCCGCTTCGGCGCCCGGCCAGCCGGGGACCCGCGCGGAGCGGCCTGTCGGCCGGAAGACGGCGGGGTCCCGCTGGGGGCGCCTCCTCGACGGCGGGTTGCTGCACGGCGGAGTCCAGGGCAGCCCGGTCATCCGCCTGTTCATGCGCTGGGTGCGCCGTCCGCTGCTGCCCGTCATGCGGCTGTGGCGGCGCAACATCCAGCTCAGGATCGTCGTCACGACGCTGCTGATGTCGTTGGGCGTCGTCCTGTTGCTGGGCTTCGTCGTCATCGGGCAGGTGCGCAACGGGCTGCTGGACGCCAAGGTGAAGGCGTCGCAGAGCCAGGCCACGGGCGGTTTCACGGCCGCCGGGCAGAAGGCCGACAGCGCGGCGATCGCCGCCGGGAACGACAGCCCGGACTCGGACGGCGACTCGGTCCAGAACGTCGGCGAATGGATGAGCACGACCCTGGGGTCGCTCTCCAGCGGTGGCCAGGGCGCGTTCGACGTCGTCACGCTCAGCAGCAGCGGGGCGGGTGACACCCGCGGGTTCGGCCCGCGTGCCTCCGGTGGGGTCGAGCCGACCCTCAGCGTGCCCGAGGCCCTCCGCGAGAAGGTGGACGACGGCGCGGGCGCGGCGCAGAGTTACACGCGCATCGTCTACGAGGCCAGCACCGGCAAGGCGTCACAGCCCGGGCTGGTCATCGGCAAGCAGGTCAACGACCCGTACGGCAACACGTACGAGCTGTACTACCTCTTCCCGCTCACGCAGGAGGAGAGGTCGCTGAGCCTGGTAAAGGGGACGTTGGCGACGGCGGGGCTGTTCGTCGTCGTGCTCCTCGGGGCCATCGCCTGGCTGGTGGTGCGCCAGGTCGTCACGCCCGTACGGATGGCCGCGGGGATCGCCGAGCGGTTGTCGGCGGGGCGCCTCCAGGAACGTATGAAGGTCACCGGCGAGGACGACATCGCGCGGCTCGGCGAGGCCTTCAACAAGATGGCGCAGAACCTGCAACTGAAGATCAGTCAGCTGGAGGACCTGTCGCGGATGCAGCGGCGGTTCGTCTCGGACGTGTCGCACGAGCTGCGGACGCCGCTGACGACCGTCCGTATGGCCGCCGACGTCATCCACGAGGCGCGGGTGGACTTCGATCCGGTGACCGCGCGGTCGGCGGAACTGCTCGCCGACCAGCTGGACCGGTTCGAGTCGCTGCTCGCGGACCTGCTGGAGATCAGCCGGTTCGACGCGGGCGCGGCTGCCCTGGAGGCCGAGCCGATCGATCTCAGAGAGGTCGTACGGCGGGTCGTCAGCGGGGCCGAGCCGCTCGCCGAACGCAAGGGCACGCAGATCCGGGTCGTCGGCGACCAGCAGCCCGTCGTGGCCGAGGCCGACGCCCGCCGCGTGGAGCGTGTGCTGCGCAATCTCGTCGTCAACGCCGTGGAGCACGGCGAGGGCAAGGACGTCGTGGTCAAACTGGCCGCCGCGGGCGGCGCGGTGGCGGTCGCCGTACGCGACTACGGCGTGGGGCTCAAGCCGGGCGAGGCGACCCGGGTGTTCAGCCGCTTCTGGCGGGCTGACCCGGCACGCGCGCGTACCACCGGCGGTACGGGGCTGGGCCTGTCCATCGCACTGGAGGACGCCCGGCTGCACGGCGGCTGGCTGCAGGCGTGGGGCGAGCCGGGCGGTGGCTCGCAGTTCCGGCTGACCCTGCCGCGCACCGCGGACGAGCCGCTGCGCGGGTCCCCGATACCCCTCGAGCCCAAGGACTCGCGGCGCAACAGGGGACTGAGCGACGCCGGTCTGCCCCTCGGGGGCAGCAGCAAGCTCGCCACCGTGCCGGCCCAGGCATCCGGGGACACGTCACAGGTGCGGGCGCCCATAGGCCTGAGGCCGAGCGGGGCGACGCCCAGCGCGGACCCGACGGCGCTGCCCGGCAGCGGGGCACGCGTGGTGCCCCGGCCCACCGGAGGGACGCGTCCGCCCGCCGACGAGGCCGAGGACGCGGAGGAGACCGAGGACCAGCCGTCCCAGGACGGTACGGAGCAGCACGAGCAGGGGGAGGCATTCCGTGGGCGCTGACCGCGAGGGGCGCGGCCGTCGGCGTCTGACGGGTGTGGGGGTGTACGCCGGCTGCGGAGTCCTTCTGCTCACCGGGTGCGCCTCGATGCCGGACAGCGGGGATCTGCGCGGTGTCGAGTCCACGCCACGGCAGGACGCGCAGGTGCGGGTGTACGCGATGCCGCCGCGCGACGACGCCAAGCCCTTGGAGATCGTGCAGGGCTTCCTGGAGGCCCTCACCAGCGATGATCCGAACTACGAGACGGCGCGCATGTACCTGGCGGGCAAGGCGCGCGCGGAGTGGCAGCCGAGCGAGTCCACCACCGTCCTCGCCGAGGGGCCGAGAGCCATGCCCGCGCCCTCGGGGACCGAGGGGGACGGCGGCAACATCCTGTACCGGCTGACCGGCCAGGAGGTCGCCCGGGTGGACGCGCAGCACGCGTACGAGCCCTCCGGTCACTCCTACAGCCGGACCCTGCACCTCACGCGGGTGAAGGGCACCAAGCAGTGGCGTATCGACGGCCTGCCCCCCGGCGTGGTGATGGGCATGTCGGACTTCCATCGCAACTACCGGTCCGTCAACAAGTACTACTTCGCCTCCTCCACGTCCTCCGGACGGCTGGCGACCGTCGCCGATCCGGTCTACGTGCGCAGGGAGGTGGACCCGGTGACCCAGATGGTCCGGGCGCTCCTGAAGGGCCCGACCCGCTGGCTGGACCACGTGGCACGGACGAGTTTCCCCTCGGGGACGGCCTTGAAGAAGGGCCTCGGGCCGCTCACGCCCGACGACCAGAACAAGCTGGTCGTGCCGCTCAACGGCAAGGCGGACAACGTCGGGCAGGGCAGGTGCAAGGAGATGGCGGCGCAGTTGCTGTTCACGTTGCAGGACCTGATGCCCACGGGCGTGGCCGAGGTGGAGCTGCAGCGGTCGGACGGCGGGCTGCTGTGCGAGCTCGGCGAGGGCCGGGCCGCCACCATCGCCTCGCACGGTGTGGGTGAGGGCGAGGGCGAAGGCCACGAGTACTTCATCGACGGCGACGACCGGCTGGTCCGTATGGACGCCGACGGTAGCGACCGGTCGCCGGATCCGGTGCCCGGAGCCCTGGGCACGGGCGACATCAAGCTGCGGTCGGCCGCGGTGGAGCGTGACGAGGAGCGGGCCGCCGGGGTGTCGCTGGACGGCGGCAAGCTGTACGTCGGGTCGGTGGCGTCGGGCAGTTCGCTCGGGGATCCGGTGGTGACCAGCCAGGGCCGGACCGAGGACGACCGGCTGACGACGCCCAGCTGGGACGGGCGGGACGATCTGTGGGTCGCCGACCGCGACAGGAAGAAACCGCGGCTGCTGGTCCTGCGCAACGGTGTGGGTGAGCCGCTGGAGGTCATGACACCGGGGCTGGACGGGCGTATCGAGGCGGTGCGGGTGGCCGCGGACAGCGTACGGATCGCGCTCATCGTGGAGAAGGACGGCAAGCGGTCGCTGTTCATCGGACGGATCGAGCGGGACACCGACTCCGATGGGCAGGAAGCCGACTCCGATGGTGGGACCGCCGTGTCGGTCGTCGCACTGCGCTCCGCGACACCGCAGTGGGAGGAGGTCACGGCCATGTCCTGGGCCGGGGACAGCCGGCTGGTGGTCGTGGGGCGCGGATCCCGCGGTGTGCAGCAGATACGGTACGTCCAGGTCGACGGCTCCATGCCGGACGGCCCGGAGCCCGCCGCGCTCACCGGGATGAAGGAGATCGCCGCCTCCGAGAACGAGGGGCTGCCGCTGGTGGCGCACTCGGAGGACGGCATCGTCCGGTTGTCGTCCGGATCGCAGTGGCAGAAGGTCGTCGGCGAGGGGTCGGCGCCGGTTTATCCGGGGTAGCGGCCGCGCGGGGTGGGGCCGGGGTGCGGAGCCTCCTGGGAACCTGCCCTGGTGCCTTGGTGCCTTGGTGCCTTGGTGCCTTGGTGCCTTGGTGCCTGGTGCCTTGGTGCCCTGGTGCCTGTGGGCGCTTGCGTGTGGGCTTGCGGGCCCGGCGGACGCGCGCGTCGCTCGTGTGGGGGACGGCCCGCGGTGGTTGCGAAGAGT
>NZ_VJZE01000285.1 GCF_009377205.1 Streptomyces phyllanthi | reverse complement strand
GCGGGGGAACTGGTCATGGGCGGGGTGCTCGCGGAGGCGGCGTCCTGGGCCAGGGCGTCGAAGTCCACGAGCCCGGTGGCCTCCAGGACCTTGATGTGGTCGAGCACGGTCGTGTTCGCGTCGTCCGCGAGATCGCGGACCAGGGAGTTACGGGTGTTCGCGCGCACCTGGGCGACCACGGAGAAGACCTTGCCGTGCGCCTTGCGCAGGATGTTCGCGAACTCCCGGTCGTACTCCTCGCCCTGAGCCGCGGTCAGGGCGGACAGCCATGCCTTCTGCTCCTCGGTGGGCTGGTTGGGCAGTTGGAGGCCGAGGCGAGCGGCGACGTTGCGGACACGGGTGTCGAGGAAGGTGTGGCCCTCGATGAGGTGCTCGCCGGCCGTGTGCACGGCCTTGGCGGTGCCCTTCTGCTGGGCCTGCTGCCCCGCGGGCAGCTCCCACAGCCCGGCCAGCCGGACCTTGGTGATGAACTCCCGGTCCAGACCGGACAGCGGACCGTACCGCGTCGACACCGTGGAGGCGTTCAGGGTGCTCACGCCGGTGCCGGAGCGGTCGGCGTACGACCAGATCGGAAAGATCAGCGCGAAGAGGGTCGCCGTCAGTCCGGCGACGATCAGTCCTGTCCCACTGATCGGTCCGCTGCGGTTCCTGGCTCGCATGGTGCCTCCTGTTGCGGCACCGCACGCTAGTGCGGGTTGACATGCAGACTGGCATGTTACTGCCCGGTCTACATCAACTGCCGCAAGAGGGGGATGGGTTGATATCGTCGGAATTGACCGCCTACGGGGGTACGGGGATAGGGGGACGGGATGCCCGAAAGTGAGAGAAATGGTGAGCCTGGCCGTGGGGTGACGGCGTGTTGTTATTCGCGGCACATCTGGCCCGATTCGTTGCCCGCGCGCACCCAGGAGGCTCAGCGGCGGAGCAGCACCCGTCGGGTGGCGCGGGCCAGACGTGCCGTCGGGCGCTGGGAGCGCGGGGCGGGGCCCGAGCGGTCCAGCCACCACTCGCGCAGCCGCCGCCGCACCTCGGCGTCGTCGGGCCGCCCGGCGAGCAGCAGGTGCTCGGCGAAGTCCAGCGCGTCGCGGCGGTAACCGCCGGACATCGGGTGCCCGTGCGCGTACGTCAGGAAGGCCGGCCGGTACGACTCCCCGAGGATCCCGCGCAGTTCCGGCGCCACCTTCGCCACCACGTCCGCCCGCTTCGCGCCGAGCGCCCGCGCCTGCACACCGAGCCGCACCCGGTCGAACCCCTCGGGCACGGGCGTCCCCGCCACGAGCGCCGACAGCAACGCGGCCTGCGCGAGCCCGAGCCGCTGACGGGCGGGGGCGGTGGACGGAATGTCGTCGGGCGCGTCCAGGTAGCGCGCTCCGGCCGCTGCCGCTCCCTTGCCGGCGGTCGCTCCCGCCCGTGTGGTCGACGCCCGCCGTACGGTGTCCCGGATCGCCGTCAGCTCCCGCTCCAGCTCGGCCGGTTCGGGGAAGTTCTCGTCGCGCTCCAGGAGGACTCCCGGTGGGGTGACCCGGGAGGCCAGGTCCGCCAGGACGTCGAGGACCGGCTGGGGGACGGGGTGGGCGTGGCTGTCGTGCCAGACGCCGTCGCGCTCGAAACCGCCCGCGACATGGACGTACGCGATGGCCTCGACCGGGAGTTCGTCGAGCGCCTTGGCCGGGTCCTCGCCCCGGTTGACGTGGTTGGTGTGGAGGTTCGCCACGTCGATGAGGAGCCGGACCCCGGTGCGGTCGGCCAGCTCGTAGAGGAACTGGCCCTCCGTCATCTCCTCGCCCGGCCAGGAGATGAGGGCCGCGATGTTCTCCAGGGCCAGCGGCACCGGCAGGGCCGCCTGCGCGATACGGACGTTCTCGCACAGGACGTCGAGCGCGTCCCGGGTGCGCGGGACGGGGAGCAGATGGCCCGCCTCCAGCGCCGGTGACGCCGTCAGGGGGCCGCCCGCCCGTACGAACGCGATGTGCTCCGTGACGAGGGGTGAGCCCAGCTCCTCCGCGCGCTCCGCCAGCGCCCGCAGCCGGTCCTCGTCGGGCCGGTCCGCACCGCCGAGGCCGAGCGAGACGCCGTGCGGTACGACCGTGACGCCTCTCTCGCGCAGCCGTGTGAGCGACTCGGGGAGATGGCCGGGGCAGACGTTCTCCGCGACGACCTCGACCCAGTCGATACCGGCGGTGGTCCCGCCACCCGTCCCGTCACCGGCCCCCGTACCGGCTCCGGCCATGCGTTCCACGGCGTCGGCGATCTCCGGCCGCCACCCGATACCCGTCCCCAGCTGCTTCATCGTCGTCCCCTCCTCGGTCACGTCGGTCACGGCATCCAGCACCCTGCGGATCGTCTCCTCGCGGCGGCCTGTGTTCCGGCGTGACGGAGTCATGACCCCGGTGTTCCGGGGCGAACCCCTCGGAGGGGACCTTCAGAGGAACATTTGAGCTTGTGGCGGTCTCCCGGGCCCCGGCCCTCTGCCGTCGCTTTCCCGTCCTTCGTCTTCCCGTCCTTCGTCGCTCACTGCCCCGCGACCGCGGGTTCGCCCTGGTCGTCGTTGAGCTCCTCCGGGTCGGGACGGCCGGTCGGGATCAGACCGGGCGTCGTCGGTGAGGGTGTCGACTGGACATCCGGGTTGGTGCTCGGCCTCGCCGCGGGCGCGGAGGGCGCCAGCTGGCCGGGGACCGGCGGCGGTGGGCCGCTGGGGCTGGCGGTCCCGCTGACCGAACCGTTGGCTATCTCCTCGAAGTCGACCGCTCCGGTCTTCTCCAGGATCGTGATGTGGTCGAGCACCGTCTGGTTGGCGTCCGAGGCCAGCTGACGGACCAGCGTGTTGCGGGTCTGGTTCCGTACCGTCGCGATGGCGGGGAAGATCTTGCCGTGCGCGGACCTCAGCAGCTGCGCCCACACCTGGGGGTATTCCGCGTCCGAGGCCGCGGTCATCTGGTCCAGCCAGCCCTGCTGGTCCGCGTTCGGCTGGTTGGGCAGAGTGACGCCCAGCTTCGCCGCGATGATGCGCACCCGCTTGTCGAGGTCGTTGTGGCCCACGATGAGGTGGTTCGCCGCCTCCTTCATCGCCGGGCTGGTGGCGCGCTCCAGCGCCTGCTGCCCCGCGGGCAGCTCCCACAGTCCCGCCAGCCGGACGCGGATGATCAGGTCCTTGTCGGCGGGGGTCAGGGGCCCCCACTGTGTGGTCACCGTCTCTCCCTGGAGCGCCGCAGCGGCCGCGTCCGCGGCGGCGTTGCGGTTCGGGTACGAGTAGACGACGGGGTAGGCGAGTGCGCCGAGCGTGCCGGCGATCGCCAGGGCGACGAGGACGGAGCCCTTGGAGCGTCGCAAATGAGCCTCCCGGAGGAAACCAACTGGTCGTTGGGAACTGTTGCTTGGCCAGTGCCAAGAGGTACGTACGCGCCGGTCGGGATGTTCAGCCGGCCGTGGTGGTTGACACGTCTCAGGTGCGGGGCAGGTACCGGCGGCGTGCGGGCTTGGTCGCCCCTGGCCGTTCGAGGGCCGCCGGTCTCTGCCGTGGTGTCACCGTGGACGCGTCAGATCGTGCCGTTGGCGATGGCGTCGAAGTCGACCGCTCCGGTCTTCTCCAGGACCGTGATGTGGTCGAGCACGGTCTGGTTGGTGTCCGAGGCCAGCTGGCGCACGAGGGTGTTCTGGGTCTGGTTCCGTACCGCTCCGATGGCCGGGAAGATCTTGCCGTGGGCGGAGCGCAGCAGGTTCGCCCAGGTCTTGTCGAACTCGTCGCCCTGGGCCGCCTGCATCTGCTGCAGCCAGCCCTGCTGTTGCGCGTTCGGCTGGTTCGGCAGCGTGATGCCCATCTGGGTCGCGACGGTCCGCACCCGCTTGTCGAGGTCCTCGTGACCCACGATCAGGTGGTCCGCCGCCTCCTTGACGGCCGCGCTGTTCGACTTCTTCATCGCCATCTCGGCCGCCGGCAGCTCCCAGAGTCCTGCCAGCCGCACGCGCTCGATCAGGTCCCGGTCGGAGGCCGTCAGCGGCCCCCACTTCGTGTTGACCATGCTTGCCGACATGTTCGCCTGTCCGGTACCCGACCGGTCAGCGTAGGACCACACGGGGAACGCCAGCGCTCCGACGGTGACGACGAGGGCAAGACTGGCGATGAGCGATCCGTTGATGCGCCGCAAATGAGCCTCCCGGTGGGAAACCAACTGGTCGTTGGAAACTGTTACTTGGCCAGTGCAGGGAGATACGTACCGGGCGGTCACATTGTTCAAAGGATTCTCAGAAGCCGCTCGGGACATGTGAGCCCGGAGGCGTTCGCCGTGGTCACCGAGGCGGCGGGGACCCGGACGGGGGTTCAGCGCAGCGCGGGATGGTCCGCCACCACGGTGCACGAACCCGGGGCGATCTCCGTGAAGCCCGCGTCCCGGACGACCGGGAGGCCGGAGGTGGTCAGGTGGCTCCAGCGGCCGGGTGCGGCGGTGCGGACGGCGAGAGGGAAGCCGGCGTCGCGCCAGGCCGCGCGGTCCGTGTCGGAGAGCTCCCACCAGGCCAGCTGGGCGCCGTGGCCCGCCTGGGCCATGGCCTTGCCCGCCGACATGCCGACCTCCGGGCTCATCCAGAGGACGGGGGCGGAGAGATCCGCGTCGACCGGGGGCTCCGGGTCGTCGAGGTCCGTGCCGGAGACCTGGAGGCGGGCCAGGTCCCTGGGCCAGCCGTCCAGGGGGACGGGAGGGAAGACACGTACCTCCGCGGACTTGCCCGTGACCGTGATCCCGGGGAGCGCCCCGGCGCGGCGCCACTCCGCGCCACGGGCCCGGCGGACCACCTTGCGGATCCGGGCGTCCTGCCAGTCCCGCACGGCCCGGGCCCACTCCCCGTCCCCGAGCGACCGCTCGTCGCTCAGCAGGACCAGCACCGCGCGGGCCGCCGTCTCCAGCGCGTCCGTACGGGCCGGGGGAGCGGCCCGCTCGATCCGCGCCACGAGGGGCAGCACGAACTGCGGCGCCTCGTCACGGGGAAGGGGCTCGACGCCGAAAGGGCTGTCCTGCGGTTCGCCGGGGTGGTCACTCGTCGTCACGCACCCCAGTCTGCCAGGCGGAAGATCCGTTCCCCTGCGCGCGTCCGTACGTCCGTACGAGGATGGGAGGCATGGGACGTGAGGTACGGGAACGGGACCGGGACCGGGAACCGGCCCGGTTACGGATGGAGGGCGTCGGCCGCCGCTACGGGCGCCGCGGCCCGTGGATCCTGCGCGGTGTCGACCTGGAGGTGGCCCCGGGGTCGCTGATCCGGATCGAGGGCGCCAACGGCACCGGCAAGTCCACACTGCTCCGCCTGCTCGCCGGTATCGACGCGCCCACGGAGGGCCGGATCCACGGGCGGCCGCGCACGGCGTACGTCCCCGAACGCTTCCCCGCCGCGCTGCCCTTCACCGCCGCCGAGTACCTCACCCACCTCGGCGCCGTCCACGGTCTGTCCCGCCCGGAAGCCGCCGACGCCGCCGGCGAGTGGCTGGAACGCTTCGGCGCCGCCGACCACGCCCGTACGCCGATGTCGGAACTCTCCAAGGGCAGCAGCCAGAAGGTCGCGGTCGCCCAGGCCCTGCTCGCCGAACCTGGGTTGCTGGTTCTCGACGAGGCGTGGACCGGCCTGGACGCTCTCGCCCGAGGCGAGTTGGACCGCGCGGTGGCCGAACGCACGGCCGCGGGGGGCACGGTGGTGTTCGTCGACCACGACCCGCGGCGGTTGGCGGGGATGCCGGACGTGACGTACGCCGTCAGCGAGGGCGCTCTGGAGTCCCGTACGGGACAAGGGCATCCGGGTGCCGACGGCCCGTACGTGACCGTCCGGGCACAGGGGCCGCACGGCCCGCGGACGGCCGAGCCGCCCGCCGAGGCCGTCGAACTCGCCGTGTCCGTGGAAGCGGTGGAGGGCGGCGACGCACACCGGTTCGACGTCCCGGAGTCCCGCTCGGACGCCCTGCTCAGGGCGCTGCTCACGGCCCGGCCGCCGTGGCATGTGCTGAGCGTGGAGCCGGAGGCCGTACGAGTCCGTGTGCCCGGGCCCCGGACCGCTCAGGCCTGCGAAACCGAGAGCTCCCGATGAGCGCCCTCCTGCGCTACCAGGCCGCGCTGCTGCTGCGCTCCCAGCGGGCGCTGCCCCCCGTGATCCTCTACGCGGCGTTCCTCGGGATCGGGGTGCAGAAGGGGCAGCCCGTACTGGACTCGCTCGGCTGGGCCGCCGCCGCGCTGCTGCCGGTCGCCGCCTGGCTGGTCCGGATCTGCGCCACCAACGAGCCGTCCGCGGCGCGCAGTTGTGTGGCCGCGGTGGCCGGGCCGGAGCGGGCGCACCTGGCCTGTGTGACCGTCGCGCTGGTGGCGGCCGTCGCGCTCGGCGCGGTCGCCACGGTCGTCGTCACGTTCATCAGCGACCCGACGAGCGCCGATCACCGGATACGGGTGTCCGCGGCCCGGTGCGGTGTCGCCGGACTGCTCGCCGCGCTGGCGTGCGCGTTCCTCGGCACGGCCGTCGGCGCGCTCACCACCCGGCCGCTGCTCCGCTCGCCCGGGCGCGCGGTGCCCGCGCTGCTCATCTGCGCGCTCCTGGCGCTCGTCGTCACCGGGTCCCCGGCACGGGCGGCGGTCAGCGCGCTGGTCAGCGGGTCGCAGACGGGTACGGTTCCGGTGCCGGTCCTGCCCCTGGCGGGGGCCGCCCTCCTCACGGCAGCCGCGACCGCGGTGGCCTGCGCGCTGACGAGTCGCCGGTGATGCGGAGGGTACGTCCGGTCAGCCGGAGCACGCCGTGCGCTCGGCCTCCCGCCACTCGCAGACCGGGCACAGGGTGACGCCCTTGTACGACTCCGGGTACTCGGTCGGCTCCCGGCACAGCACGCACTCGGCGTAGGGCGGGCCGTCGGCCCGGGGAGGGCGCGTGTCCTCCGCCCTGATCGTGCAGTAGTCGCTGTCGGTCATACGTCCAGCGTAAGGGCCCGCAGGACCGGGCTCAGCGCTTCGCCGAGGCCGCGACCAGCTCGGACACCCTCGCGAACCGGTACCCCCTCTTGCGCAGCTCGGGTACGACGATCCGTACGGCCCGCTCGGTCGCCGGAGCCGCGCTGGACGTGCAGTGCATGACGACCACGGACCCCGGCCGTACCCCGTCCAGCACCTGGCGTGCCACCTCCTCCGCGTCCGTCGCGAACGCGTCCCCGCTCACCACGTCCCACTGCACGGCGGTCACCCCGGCCGAGGCCAGCGCCTTCAGGGCCCGGCGGTCGTAGCAGCCGCCCGGGAACCGGAAGTACGGCAGCACGTCCCGAACGCCCGTCCTCCGGAAGGCCTCGAAGGCCCGGTCGACGTCCGCCCGCATCCGCCCGGCCGGCAGCGTGGGCAGGCCGTAGCAGTCGCTCGTGAAGGCGTGGTGGCTGTACGAGTGGTTCGCGACCTCGAACAGCGGGTCCCGTCCGATGGACCGGGCCTGGGCGGGGTACTCCTCGGCCCATCGCCCGGTCATGAACACCGTGGCCGGAACCCTGAGGCGGCGCAGGGTCGCGATGAGCCGGGGGTTGTCGAACCGCTTGCCCGCGGCGGCCAGTGCTCCCTGCTCCGCGGTCATGTCCGCGTCGAAGGTGAGGGCGACCGTCCTGTCGCGGGTGCTGCGGGGGCCGTTCTCGAAGACGGGGGTCAGGCCGGCGGGTCCGGGGGCCATGGTGGGCGGCCGGGAGGATCCGGGCCGGGAGGATCCGGGCGGAGAGGGGCGGGCGACGGCACGGGAGGTGTCCGTGGAGGTTCCGCATCCCGTGGTGAGGGCTGTGCCCAGGAGGCCGAGTGCGCAGAGGGAGCCGAGTCGCCGTACAAAAGTGATCATCGAATGAACGTAGGTGCTCAAAAGGTGCGAATCGGCTATCGGCTCGCCTGGTCACTCGCGCGGACGGTCGCTCAGGCGGATGCCACCGGGGCGGAGGCGGCACTCAGACGTCCCGCTGCTCCAGCGGACGCGTCGCGGGCCCCTCGACGACCTTGCCGTCGATGTCGAAGCGGGAGCCGTGGCAGGGGCACTCCCAGGCGCGTTCGGCGGAGTTGAAGGCGACGAGGCAGCCGAGGTGGGTGCAGCGGGCGGACACCGCGTGGAGGTTGCCGCCGTCGTCTCGGTGGACGGCGCAGCGCTTGCCGTGGACGCGGACGAGGCCGCCCTCGCCGGGCGCGATGTCGTCGACGGACTCGGGCGGGTGGACCCGGTCGGCGACGAAGTGCCGTGCGACGGTGGCCTGGTGGCGCAGGAACGCCGGTGCCTCGCGCACGACGGACCTCAGGCGGCGCGGATCGTACAGATCGGCCCACGGAGGCCGCTCGCCGGTGATCAGATCGGCGAGGAGCCGGCCCGCCATGATGCCGCCGCTGATGCCCCAGCCACCGAAGCCGGTCGCGACGTACGCGTGCCGGGCGGCCGGGTGCAGAGGGCCGACGAGGGGCACGGTGTCGGTGGAGTCGTTGTCCTGGGTGGCCCAGCCGTGGGTGAGGCCGACGCCGGGGAAGTGCTCGCGGGCCCAGTCGGAGAGCCGCTCGAAGTGTTCCCGGGGGTCGCCGCTGCCGGGAGTGAAGGACTCGCCGGTCACCAGGAGCAGCCGCTTGCCGTCCTCGCCGTGGGGCGCGGTGCGCACGGAGCGCAGGCCCCCGTCCGGGGTGATGAACATGCCGTCGGGGTCCTGGCCCGCGTCGAGGGGCCCGGCGACGACGACTTCGCGGCGCGGGGAGAGCCGGGTGAAGAGCAGGGCCCGGTCGAAGACGGGGTAGTGCGTGGCGACGACGACATCACGGGCGGTCACGCGCGCTCCGCCCTCGGTGGTCAGCCGGCACGGCTCGCCCTCCTCCAGCCCGACGACGGGCGTGTGCTCGTGGAGGACACCGCCCCGCCGGGCCAGATCGCCGACGAGCGCGAGCAGGTACTTGCGGGGGTGGAACTGGGCCTGCCCGGTGACGCGGACGGCCCCGGCGACGGGATACGGCAGCGGTGTCCCGGTCACGTACTCGGCGGGCAGCCCGGCCTCCCGGGCCGCCCGGGCCTCGGCCTGGATGCCGGCCACTCCGTCGGCGCTCGGCGCGTACGTGTACGCGCTCCGGCGCTCCCAGTCGCACGCGATGTCCAGCTCTTCGACGGCCTCGGCGGCCCGGTCGACGGCCGCGGCCTGCGAGCGCGCGTACAGCCGCGCTCCCTCGGCACCCCGGGTCCGCAGCAGCTTCCCGTACACGAGCGTGTGTAGGGCGCTCACCTTGGCGGTGCTCCGCGCGGTCACCCCACCGGCGACCCGCCCGGCCTCCAGCACGGCCACGCTCCGCCCCCGCCGTGCGAGCTCCCAGGCCGTGCTGATCCCCGCGATCCCCGCACCCACCACGGCCACATCGACGTCGATGTCCCCGCCCAGCGGCGCGTACGCCGTTCCCGGCGCCGTCTCGGTCCAGTACGAACCCCGGTTGCTGTCCATGGGCCCCGAGTACCCCTGGCCTGTCGATCCACCCGGGAGGCGAGCGGCGCCCCTGGGGGCGTGCCGCTCGCCGGCGCGTCACTCAGGCCCTGCGCCACGGTCCCGTGACGGCGAACGTCGTACCGGGCGAGTAGCAGTTGACGTACATCGTCCCGCCGTCCGGGGAGAAGGCGACACCGGCGAACTCGCCCCACTCGGGGGCGTCCGGGGTGCCGATGTTCTGGGCGTTGCGGGCCACGGCGTAGACCTCGCCCCGGCGCGTCACACCGTAGACGTGCTGGGCGCCGTTGCCGTCCTCGCAGACCATGAGGCCGCCGCTGGGGGCGAGGCAGATGTTGTCGGGGGACTCGCCGGGGAGCTGGACGTCCGTGTCGGGGCCGAAGACGATCACCAGGGTCAGACGGCGCTTCGACGGTTCGTAGCGCCAGATCTGGCCGTAGTGGTCGGCGGCCGAGCCCTCCGCGCTGCGGGCGAACGACGAGACGAAGTACACGCTCGTGCCGCCCCAGTAGCAGCCCTCCAGCTTCTGCGCGTGCGTGATGCCCTTCTTGCCGAAGTCCTGCAAGCGGATGGGGGTCTCGACGGCGAGCGGGTCCGGTACGTCCACCCACTCGATGTCGTCGAAGCTCGCGCCGGTCTCCTGGATCGAGGACAGGTCCGGCACCCCGGGTACCCGCATCGCCTGGAGCCGGCCGCCCGCGCGCAGGGAACCCAGCCCGCCCTGCGGCTTCTTGGGCAGGAAGCGGTAGAAGAGGCCGAAGGGCTTCTCGAAGGCGTCCTCGGTCTCGTAGACGATGCCGCGGCGCGGGTCGACGGCGATCGCCTCGTGCTGGAAGCGGCCCATCGCGGTGAGGGGGACGGCCCCGGAGCGGTGCGGGTCGGCCGGGTCCACCTCGAAGATGAAGCCGTGGTCCTTGGTGTAGCCGTTCGTGCCCGCTCTGTCCTCGGTCTCCTCGCAGGTCAGCCAGGTGCCCCAAGGGGTGGGGCCGCCCGCGCAGTTGACCGCGGTACCCGCGATCGCGACACGTTCGCCGAGCACCTTGCCGTGACGGTCGAGCGTGAGGGCCGTGCAACCGCCCTTGCCCATCGGGTCGTAGGTGAGGCCCTTGACGGTCGGGACGCCGATCTTGCCGTTGTAGCGGTTCTCGTGGTTGCGGACCAGGCGGACGCGGCCGTTTCCACCGGCGAAGGCGGCCATGCCGTCGTGGTTGCTGGGCACCTTGCCCTCGCCGGAGCGGAGCTGGTCGCCCTCGCGGGAGAGGACCTTGTAGCGGAATCCCTTCGGCAGGTCGAGCAGACCGTCAGGGTCGGGGACCAGCGGGCCGTAACCGGAGTGGCCGAGGTCCTGCGCGGCGGCCGTGCCCGCGAAGAGTTCGGAGAGGGAGCCGGTGAACGCGATGCCCGCTCCCAGGGCACCGGAGCGGGCGATCATCTGACGTCGTGTCACTGACATGTGGGGGCAACCTTCCTGCTGGCGGACAGGATGTGACCCGCCTGTGTGTATCACGCGGTTCCGGTCCCGGGAACCACACCGCAGGAAAGCCGTCACTCCCTGCGCGACGACGTCACTCCGTCGGGCTCCGGCGGTACGGGGGTGATGCCGGGTGGTTGTGCCGCGGTCGGCGGCCGCTGTTCTTCGGGCGTCCGCGCCTCGGGCGCCGGGGCTCGGGGTGGCTGCTCCGGCTGCTCCGGGTGTGCCCGTTCCAGGAACCGCAGCAGTTCCACCGGGAAGGGGAGGACCAGCGTGGAGTTCTTCTCGGCCGCGACCGCCACCACCGTCTGCAGGAGGCGGAGCTGGAGGGCGGAGGGAGTGCCGGCCATCTGCTGGGCCGCCTCGGCGAGCTTCCTGGACGCCTGCAGCTCGGCGTCCGCGTTGATGATGCGGGCCCGGCGCTCGCGGTCGGCCTCCGCCTGGCGGGCCATGGACCGCTTCATGGTGTCCGGCAGTGAGACGTCCTTGATCTCCACACGGTCGATCTGCACGCCCCAGCCCACGGCCGGGCTGTCGATCATCAGCTCAAGCCCCTGGTTGAGCTTCTCCCGGTTCGACAGCAGATCGTCGAGATCGCTCTTGCCGATGATCGAGCGGAGGGAGGTCTGGGCCATCTGGGAGACGGCGAAACGGTAGTCCTCGACATTGATGACCGCGCTGGCCGCGTCGACCACCTTGAAGTACACGACCGCGTCGACCCGTACCGTCACGTTGTCCCGGGTGATGCCCTCCTGCGCGGGCACCGGCAGGGTCACGATCTGCATGTTGACCTTGCGGAGCCGCTCGACACCGGGGATCACCATGGTGAAACCGGGGGCGCGCGGCTTACCCATCAGCCGCCCCAGCCGGAACACCACGCCGCGCTCGTACTGTTTGACGATCCGCGCCGCCGCCACGACGTACACCACCCCGGCGGATCCCACCGCCGCGGCCACCGTCACCAGCTCCTCGACCATGACGACCCCCTTCCGAGCCGTCGCGCCATGTCGCGAATACCACGATATGCCCGGGACGGGGTGCGGTCGACGGCTGGGCTGTGGGGGTGGGC
>NZ_VJZE01000284.1 GCF_009377205.1 Streptomyces phyllanthi | reverse complement strand
CTCGGAGAGGAAGGCGCGGTGCGAGCTGACCACGACGTTGTCGAATTTCAGGATCTCCCGGTTGACCTCGCTGCGATTCGGGTCCTCCGGCGTGAACACGTCCGCCGCGTAGCCGTTCAGTCGGCCTGCCCTCCTCCCCCGCGCACGCCGCCTCCTGGCAGCTCAAGTGGTCCCCGTCGGCGAGCGCCGACGGGCTCGGCGCCTTCGAGACCATCGAGGACGACCGCGCCGACTCGCACACCTCCGCCTCACCGCACATCCACGCCACCGGCGACAACTGGCGCTTCACCATGCACACCGTGGACCGGGACACCTCGACCGACCGCCAGCGCCACGAGGTCACCGGCCTGCGCAACGGCAGCGGCGGCAACTTCCTCAGGTGGACCGAGGGCCAGACCTGGCGGGTCACCTACTCGATGTACATCCCGAGCTCGCTCAAGGCGACCACCACCTTCACCCACATCATGCAGATGAAGCAGCCGGGCACCGGCAGCTCGCCGATCGTCGTGCAGTCGCTGCGCCGCGTGAACGGGGCGCAGACCATCGAACTGAAGCTGTTCGAGGACGACATCCTCGTCGGCCGTACCCCCCTCGACCCGCTGCACGACAAGTGGACGGACGTGGACTTCCAGATCAAGGTCGGCAACGGCTCGGCCGGCTCGGTCCGCTGGATCCTCAAGAGCGGCTCGAGCACCGTCATCGACGCGTCCAGGACCGGCGTCGACACCTTCCTCGCCGACCGCGTCCGCCCCAAGTGGGGCATCTACCGCTCCCTGGGCGACACGTCGGGCTCCCTCCAGAACACGTACATGCTGCTCACCAACATGCGCGGCTATCAACTCGTCTGAGCCGGAGGCCGGTTCACGACTCCCGTGCCGAGGTACGCCTCCCTCACCCGTGGGTCCGCGCGTACCTCCGACGGTGTCCCCTCGGCGAGGACCCGGCCGAGGTCGAGCACGACGACCCGTTCGCACAGCTCCATGACGAAGGAGACGTCGTGCTCGACGAGGAGGACCGCGCAGCCCTCCTCGGCGGCCAGCCGGCGCACGACCGAGGAGAGGGCGCGGCTCTCCTCGGCCGTCATCCCGGAGGCGGGCTCGTCCAGCAGCAGTACCCGGGGCGGGTCCGCGACCGCGCGGGCCAGCTCCAGCATGCGGGCGCGCCCGACGGGCAGGGCCGCCGCGTACGACCCGGCGACCGCCTCCAGACCACAGGCCCGCAGCACGGCCGCGGCCCGCTCGCGCCGCGCCCTCTCGTACGGCCGCCGGATCGGCGCCCCCAGCAGGTCGGCCGCGAGCCCGCCCCCGCCGCCGTGCCACTCCTGGGCCACGACGAGGTTGTCGGCCACGGTCAACTGGCCGAACAACTGCTGCCGTTGGAAGGTGCGCCGCATACCGTGCCGGGCGCGCCACACGGGGGAGCGGCGTGTGATGTCCGTGCCGTCGAGGAGGACGCGGCCTCCGTCGGGGCGGCGGACCCCGGACAGGACGTCGAACAGGGTGGTCTTGCCCGCCCCGTTGGGACCGATGAGCCCGCACACCTCGCCGGGACGCAGGGCGAGGTCCACCCCGTCCAGGGCACGCACCCCGCCGAAGCGGACGCCGATGCCCGCGGCCCGGAGCAGCGGGGTGCTCGTGGGGGTGCTCATGACTGCGGCACCTCCTGGGGCCGGTGCCCCTGGTCACCGGGCGCGTCGGGCCCCTGGGCCCCGGTCCGGCCGCCGGCCCCGATCCCCAGATACGCCTCCGTCATCCGGTCCGCCTCCACCTCGGCGCGCGGCCCGCACCAGGCCACCCGCCCCTGGGCGAGGTACGCGACCGTGTCGGCGACCTCCAGGACCTCGGCCGCCTTCTCCTCGACGAGCAGCAGGGCCGTACCGGCGTCCCTCAGTTCGACGAGGAGACGGAACACCTCGTCGGTCACGCGGGGCGCGAGACCGAGGGACGGCTCGTCCGCGATCAGGACCCCGGGCGGGCGCTGGAGGAGCGGAGCGAGCGCGAGCATCTGCTGCTCCCCGCCGGACAGCGACCCGGCGGTGACCCCGCGCCGGGCGGCGAGCGAGGGGAACCGCTCGTACACGGCGTCCCGGTCGCCCTTCGCCCGCAGCCGGAGCGCGAGGTTCTCGTCGATCGTGAGCGAGGGGAAGATCCCGCGCCCCTCGGGCGCCAGCAGGACTCCGGCCCGTGACCGTGCGACGGCCCCCTCCCGCGTGGTGTCGCGCCCGGCCGCGTACACCTGCCCGGACAACGGCGCCAGCAGCCCCGCTGCGACCCGGCACGTGGTGGACTTCCCGGCCCCGTTGGGCCCGAGCAGCGCGAGGATCTCACCGCGGTGTACGGCGAGGTCGACGCCGTGGAGGACCGGGGCACCGTCGTACCCGGCACGCACCCCGCGCAGTTCGAGGGCCGCCCCGGGCGTGGGCGCCCCCTGGGGCGTGGACCGCTCAGGGGCGTCCGCGGTGATCCTGGCCCGCCGGCGGTGCAGCCGGGTCGGCAGCGCCGCGCAGTAACCGTCCGGATCGTTCGCCAGGGCCAGCCCCGCCAGACCGAAGAGGATCACCGGCAGATGCGCGGACTCCGTCACGTAGTCCGCCATGAGATGCGGCACCACCGCGAACACCAGCCCGGCCACCACCGCGTACTGCGGCCGCCGCACCCCCGCCGCCACGACCACCGCGAGCCACACCAGCCCCGTGACGGCCGTGAAGTCGGTCGCCGTGATCCGGGTGCTGTACGACGCGTACATCACGCCCCCGAACCCCGCCAGCCCGGCGGACAGCGTGAACAGCGTCAGCTTGGTCCGCACGACCGAGACTCCCGAGGCCATCGCCGCCGCCGGGGCCGACCGCACCGCCAGCATGGCCCGCCCGGACGGCGAGTCGCGCAGCGCGCTCAGCGCCGCCACGACCGCCGTGACGAGCACGACCATCGCCACGCCCATCGCCCGGTCGTCGGACAGGTCCACCGGGCCGAGCACGGGCCGCGGGATCGCCCAGCCCGTGTCGCCGTTCCTCAGCCAGCCCGTCTGGAAGAGCACCTGGTCGGCCAGGAAGGCCAGCGCGAGCGTCGCGAGGGCCAGCGACCGGCCGCCCAGCCGCAGCGCGGGCAGCGCCGCGAGCGCGCCCAGCAGGGCCGCGGCGCACGTGCCCACCATCGCCGCCCCCGCGAATGGCCACCCGTGGCTCATCAGCAGCCCCGCCACCAGTGCCGCACCCGTCACGAACGTCGCCTGCGCCAGCGACACCATCGCCCCGAGCCCCGTCACCACGGTGAAGGACACGAAGACGAGGGAGATCGCGAGCCCCTGGGCGAGGACGCCGCTCCAGAACGGCGTGGTGACCGTGTAGAACGCCACCGCCAGCAGTACCGCCGCCACCGTCCAGGGGCCCCACCGCCGCCGCCACGACCGTCCTGCCAGATGGTCCACCGGCGGCGCGTCGACCGCCGCGGTCCCCGCCGTCCGCTGCCGCCGCGTCAGCACCAGCAGTCCCGCGAAGAGGATCAGGAACGGCACGGCGGTACGGAACCCGGTGATCCGCTCGGCGAACGACGCGTACCCCGCGACCAGGTTCTGCAGCACCCCGAGCCCGAGCCCCCCGGCGAAGGCGAGCGGGACCGAGGCGAAGCGGCCCAGCACGGCCGCCGTCGCCGAGACGAACAGGAACAGTGTGAAGTCGTGCGCGGACAGCCCGAGCAGGGGAGTGGCCAGCACGCCCGCGAGGCCCGCGAGCCCGCTGGACAGCATCCACGCGACCGACGACAGCCGGTCCGCGCTCATCCCGCGCAGCTCCACCAGCGACCGGTTGTCGACGGCCGCGCGCAGCCGCAGCCCCAGCGGGGTGTGCCGCATCAGCACCCACAGCCCCACGGCCACCACGGCCGTCACCACCCAGGTGATCAGCTGGTCGGAGTCGACCCCCACCCCGTCCACCGGCTGCCACGACACCGCCGGACTCGGCCCGACCCCGGGCAGCCCGAACTGGTTCTCGGCCGGCCTGACCGGCGCCCCCGCGTCCTGAAGCAGCTCCACGATCCACAGCCCGAGCGCGGGCAGCGCCACCAGCAGCCCGATGGTGGCGACGATCTGGGCCGTCTCCCCGACGCGCGCCAGCTTCCGGAACATCAGCCGGTCCAGACCCCAGCCCAGCAGGGGCGCCACCCCGCACACCAGCAGCAGCGCCGTGGGCACGGCGGGCCAGCCGAGGCCCGAGTGCAGCTCGTAGAAGGCCAGCGCACACAGGTACGCCGTGGCGCCGTGCGCGAAGTTGAACAGCCCGGAGGCCGAGTACGACAGCACCAGCCCGGTCGCCAGCAGCGCGTACAGCGCGCCCGAGACCAGCCCGCTCAGCACGAACCCCAGCAGGTCGGACATCCCGAGTCCTCCCACCCGACCGCTACTTGAAGGGAATGGGGGGATAGCAGGTGAAGGGCGCCGACACCACGTACTTCCCGTCCTTCAACCGCACCAGCGCCCCGCACCCGAACGACTCCTTCTGCCCCTTGGGCTCGGCCCGGTCGCCGACCATCGTGCCGGTGTCGGAGAAGCCGTTCGCCGCCTTCTGGAAGGACTCCACGGTGAGGTCCTCGCCCGCCTTCCCGGCGATGGCGAGGAAGAGATCGGCGGACATGTACCCGGTCATCATGTGCATGTTGAGCGGCACATCCTTGCCCGCCGCCTTCCGGATGTCCTCCCGGAACTGCCGCATGTCGGCGCTGTCCTGCTCGAACGGCTGGAACGACGTCAGTACGTGGACCCCGTCGAGCGCCTTCCTCGTCGCGTCCTTGGCGAGCAGGGCCGGGTCGTAGTCGGTGGGGTCGGTGAGCACGCCCTTGTACCCGGTCCGCTTGATCGCCGTGAACAGCCCGATGTTGTACGGCGTCTGCATCACCGACACCACGGCGTCCGGAGCCTTTCCACCGTCGCTGCGCAGGATCTCCTTGGTGTACGCCGACCAGTCGCTCGGTACGGAACCGGCGGGTACGGCCGGCTCGGCGTACGTCACCTCGTAACCCGCCGACGCGAAGCTCTGCTTGTAGGTGCGGATGGCGAACGTGCCGGCGTCGCTGTCGTTGGCGAGGATCGCGACGGACCTGCCCTCGGATCCGCCCGTCACCTTCTTCAGCCCCTCCGGCCAGGTCTGCGAGATGGTCCCGCCGGGCGTGGGCACCATGCACCCGCCGAAGCCGTAGATGTACGACGGCCCGCAGAACGACGGAAGGGTGCCCCAGCCGAACGTCGGCACCTTCTGCTGCTGGAGGAAGTCGGCACCGGAGAAGGTCGTCGAACTCATCGGGGCGATCGCGAACACCTTGTCCTGCTGGACGAGTTTCCGTGCCGCCGCGAGGTTCTTCGAGGGGTCCTGCCCGTCGTCCTCGGCACCCAGATACTCGATCTTCCGCCCGCCCACGCCTCCCTCGGCGTTGGCCCGCTCGAACCGTGCCCTCGCCCCTAGGTCCGTGTCCTTCTTCGAGTACCCCGTACTCGTCGTCATCGAGACGATCCCGCCGACCTTGACCGAGTCCTCGGTCACCCCACGCACGGCACCCTCGCCTCCGGCTCTGTCCGAACCCCCGCTCGTGGCGGCCGAGTTGCATCCGCTCACGAGCAACAGAGCGGCCAGAGCGGCGGTGATGGAACGCATCGATCGCGACACGGTCGGCCCCCTTGCGTCGAGTGACCGAAAGCGTGCGTCAGATCTGATGCACCGTCAATAACCGGCGCGGCGCTATCTGATGAGGCGTCAGCAAATGGACAGTCGTCCCGGCATGGCCGCGTCCCGCCCCGCCCCGCGACTGCCGTCCGGCGGTCGCGGGGCGGGGCCGAACGACGGCGGCGGATGGCCCGTACCCTCGGCGCCGACTGCGGGATCCTTGCCGTGGAGGGCTGCGCGTTGAGGCGGGCCCCGCTCGCGGAATTCAGTCCGTCCGGCGTTCGTGGAAGAGCCGTTCGGGCGACACGGGGCCCGGGGGCGGAGCCCCCGTGGCGGTCACCTCCGCCGAGGGCACCCGCGGCGATCCCCTCCGCCGAGGGCACCCGCGGCGATCCCCTCCGCCGAGGGCGCCCTCACACCTCACGCCCTGTACAGCGCCTCGACCTCCGCCGCGTACGCCGTCTCGATCGCCTTGCGCTTCAGCTTCAGCGAAGGGGTCAGCAGCCCGTGCTCCTCGGTGAACGGCTGGGCGAGTATCCGGAACGTGCGGATCGACTCGGCCTGCGACACCAGCGTGTTGGCCGCGACCACGGCCCGCCGTACCTCGGTTTCCAGATCGGGGTCCCGCACCAGCTGCGCCGGGGGCATCTCCGGCTTGTCCCGCATCTGCAGCCAGTGGTCCACGGCCTCCCGTTCGAGCGTGACCAGGGCCGCGATGTACGGCCGGTCGTTGCCGACGACGATGCACTGGGCGACCAGCGGATGGTCCCGCACCCGCTCCTCCAGGATCGCGGGCGAGACGCTCTTGCCGCCCGAGGTCACCAGGATCTCCTTCTTGCGCCCGGTGATGGTGAGATAGCCGTCCTCGTCGAGTGAGCCCAGGTCGCCCGTGGCGAGCCACCCGTCGTGCAGCGTCTCGTCGGTGGCCTTCTGGTTGTTGAGGTAGCCCTGGAAGACGTTGTCGCCGCGCAGCCAGATCTCGCCGTCGTCCGCGATGTGCACGGTCATCCCCGGAATGGGCTGGCCGACGGTGCCGTACCGGGTCTTCCCGGGCGGGTTGGCGGTCGCGGCCGCGGTGCACTCGGTGAGGCCGTACCCCTCGTAGATGTGGACCCCCGCCCCGGCGAAGAACAGACCGAGCCGCCGGTCCATCGCCGAGCCGCCCGACATCGCGTGCCGTACACGCCCGCCCATCGCGGTCCGGATCTTGGAGTAGACGAGCTTGTCGAACAGCTGGTGCTGCATCCGCAGACCGGCCGACGGGCCCGGCCCGGTGCCCCACGCCTTCGCCTCCTGGGCGTCCGCGTAGTTCACGGCGATCTCGACGGCCTTCTCGAACGGGCCAGCCTTGCCCTCCTTCTCGGCCTTGCGCCGCGACGCGTTGAAGACCTTCTCGAAGATGTAAGGCACGGCCAGGAAGAACGTCGGCCGGAAGGCGGCCAGATCGGGGAGCAGGGCCGCCGCGTTGAGCTGGGGCTGATGGCCGAACTTGACCTTCCCGCGGATCCCGGCGACCTGCACCATGCGCCCGAAGACATGTGCGAGCGGCAGGAACAGCAGGGTCGCCGCCTCCTCGCCCTTCCTGGAGCGGAAGAGGGGCGCCCAGCGCTGGATGACGGTGTCCGCCTGGAACATGAAGTTCCCGTGGCTGATGACACAGCCCTTGGGGCGTCCGGTCGTGCCGGAGGTGTAGATGATCGTCGCCGTCGACTCGGGTGTGACCGCGCGCCGGTGCCGGTGCACCACGTCGTCGTCGAGGTGCGCGCCCGCCTCGTACAGCTCGTGGACGGCGCCCGCGTCGAGCTGCCACAGCTTGCGCAGCTGCGGCAGCCGCTCGACGACCGTGGCGACCGTCATCGCGTGGTCCTCGTGCTCCACCATCACGGCCGACACCTGCGCGTCGTGCAGCATCCAGAAGACCTGCTCGGCCGAGGAGGTGGGGTAGATGGGAACGACCTGGGCGCCGATGGACCACAGGGCGAAGTCGAAGAGCGTCCACTCGTAGCGCGTACGGCACATGATGGCGACCCGGTCGCCGAACCGCACCCCCTGGGCGAGGAGCCCCTTGGCGAGGGCGAGCACCTCGTCGCGGAACTCGGCGGAGCTCACATCGCGCCAGTGTCCGTACTCGTCCTTGCGGCCGAGCGCGATGTGCAGGGGGTCGTCCTGGGCGTACTCGTAGACGATGTCGGCCAGTCCGCCCACGGGCGGTGCCGACTCCAACGGAGGGTTGGTGAACTCGCGCAATCCCCGCTCCTCACGGCGCTCCCCACAGCGCCGTGAAAGCTACCCCACGCGGAGGCGGGGCGGGAGGGGGTGTGAATTCGAACAAGGCTCACATTTGCACTGGTCAGCAGTGGAAAATACGCGCACATGCGGAAGGGTCGGACAGAATTCCTTACGGGGGAGTAAGTTTCGGTCCCGTAATCTCCATCGATCTCCACCAATCTCCACCGAATCTGTACGTGCGGACAGCCCGGGCGGTCCGGAGAGCGATGTGCGCCCTTGCGTACGCGAACCCGGAAGTTCCGCTTCCGGCGTACTCGCGTCACCGGCAGGAGTCGTGGGAGGGGGAGAGGCAAGGCCGCGGGGCCGGGACACGCCGCTTCGGTTCCCGGCCCCCACGGTCGGAGGTCGCGCGGCCCCGCGACCTCCGACATCAGTACCAGCGCACGGGCCACCGCCACCGTCACACCCGCCGGGGACCTCAGCCCCGCCGACCGCGGTGCAGCCGGTCGCCGCCCGACAGGATCGCCGCCGCGAGCGCGTCCGCGGCGCCCTGGGCGGAACCGGGCCGCCGTCCGTGGACGAGCACGAAGCCGACCTCGCCCAGTTCGGGCAGCCCCGCCCGGTCGGGCACCCGGACCAGGCCCGGGGGGACCAGTCCCCGGGAGTGCGCCATCACGCCGAGGCCCGCGCGGGCCGCCGCGATCAGCCCGTTGAGGCTGCCGCTCGTGCACGCGATACGCCAGGCGCGGCCCTCGCGCTCCAGCGCCTCCAGGGCCAGCGCGCGCGTGATCCCCGGTGGTGGATAGACGATCAGCGGCACCGGGCGGTCCGGGTCGAGGCGCAGCCGTTCCGCCCCGATCCACACCAGCCGGTCGTGCCAGACGAGGTCACCCCGCGGGTCCTCCGGTCGGCGTTTGGCCAGCACCAGGTCGAGCTTGCCCGCGGCGAGCTGCTCGTGCAGTGTCCCCGACAGCTCCACCGTCAGCTCCAGGTCCACTTCGGGATGGTCGCTGCGGAACCGCTCCAGGATCTCCGGGAGCCGGGTCAGTACGAAGTCCTCGGACGCGCCGAAGCGCAGCCGCCCGCGCAGCCGGGTCCCCGTGAAGAACGCCGTCGCCTGCTCGTGCGCCTCCAGGATCCGGCGCGCGAAGCCGAGCATCGCCTCGCCGTCCTCGGTCAGTTCCACGGAGTGGGTGTCCCGCGAGAACAGCTGCCGCCCCGTGGCGTCCTCCAGTCGGCGCACATGCTGACTGACCGTGGACTGGCGCAGCCCGAGCCTCAGAGCGGCCTGAGTGAAGCTCAGCGTCTGGGCGACCGCGAGAAAGGTGCGCAGCTGGGAGGGGTCGTACACGGGGTCCAGCCTAACCCGGTCATCGTCAACCGTGATGACAGTCAGAGTGGTATGCGGGATTCCCGATCGCGGTGATCAGGAGCACGATGGAGAGGGCACGTTCCGCCCCCGGAGTCGCAAGAACAGAACGAGCAAGTGGAGCACCGTGAAACGCCTGCAGTGGCCGAGTTGGCTGCCGATCGACCCGTACATCCTGCTGCTGCTCGGGACGGTGGGCCTCGCGGCTCTCCTCCCGGCGCGGGGTACGGCCGCCGACGTCGCCTCGGGCGCGTCCACCGCGGCGATCGCGTTCCTGTTCTTCCTCTACGGCGCCCGGCTCTCCACCCGCGAGGCCCTCGACGGACTGAAGCACTGGCGGCTGCACGTCACCGTCCTGGCCTGCACCTTCGTGATCTTCCCGCTGCTCGGCCTGGGAGCCCGGGCCCTCGAACCGGTGTTCCTGACGCACTCCCTCTACACCGGCCTGCTGTTCCTCACCCTCGTCCCCTCGACCATCCAGTCGTCGATCGCGTTCACCTCGATGGCGCGCGGCAACGTGCCCGCGGCGATCTGCGCGGGCTCCTTCTCCTCCCTCGCCGGCATCGTCCTCACCCCGCTGCTCGCGGCGAGCCTGCTGGGCAGCAGCGCGGGCGGGTTCTCCGCGGACTCCCTCGTCGAGATCGTGCTGCAACTGCTGGTGCCGTTCGTCGCGGGGCAGGTCGCGCGCCGCTGGATCGGGGGCTTCGTCACCCGGCACAAGAAGATCCTCGGACTCGTCGACCGTGGCTCGATCCTTCTCGTCGTCTACGTCGCGTTCAGCGAGGGCATGGTGCGCGGCATATGGTCGCAGGTCAGCCCGGTACGCCTCGCGGGACTGCTGGCCGTCGAGGCGGTGCTGCTCGCCGTGATGCTCGCGCTCACCTGGTACGGCGCGAAGGCGCTGCGGTTCGGCCGTGAGGACCGGATCGCGATCCAGTTCGCCGGCTCCAAGAAGTCCCTGGCCGCGGGGCTGCCCATGGCGAGCGTCCTGTTCGGCGCGCAGGCCTCGCTCGCCGTATTGCCGCTGATGCTGTTCCACCAGATGCAGCTCATGGTGTGCGCGGTTATCGCCAAGCGCCGTTCCCACGACCCGGTGGAGCCGGACGTCACTCACGACCGAGACGGAGCGACACGAACCGCGGTCGGTACAGGGACACGTTCCGGCTGAGGTTCGCCTGAGCCGACACGGCGTTCGCGTCCAGCCAGTTGACGTCGTAGCTGAGCACGAGCCGGCTGCCGCCGCCACTCAGTGCCGGGTGGGCCTGCGGGTTGTACGCCGCCACGCCACTCTCGGGCAGCGGCGGGCTGAAGCCCTTCGCGGGTCCGTGCCAGGGGCCGGTGGGGGAGCAGGACCAGTACGAGGTGATCGTGGTCAGGCCCCGGGTGCCCGCCGCCATGGTGAACAGGACGTACGTACGGCCGTCGCGGACCACGGTGAACGCGCTGCCCACACCCCGGCGCCGCCCGTCCCCGAGCACCGGCTCCGACCGGCCGCGCACCGCCCACCGCTCTCCGTCCCAGTACTCCCAGGCGCCGGGCTCACCGAGCCGGCCGCGCGGCACGCGGGCGACGTACGCCCGCGACACCGGGCGGGAGGCGGCCTGTGCGTCGTCGCCGCCGAAGACGTACGTCCAGTCGCCCGCGTCCACCGCCGTCGTACCGAACAGCACCCGCTCGGCCGGGTCGGTCACCGACGCCTGGTCCAGCACCGTCGTGACGCCCTCCAGCCGCAGGTCGGGCAGGGAGAGCGTGGCGACCTCGGTGGCCGTGGGCACGCCGTAGATCCACGGGGACCGACCCGCCGTACGGGTCCACAGGAGCACCCGTACGACCCGCTCGGCGGAGCCGGGGGAGCGCGGCTCGACACGTGCCGCGACCGGCCAGCGCCACTGCTCCGGCGCCGGGTCCGCGAAGACCGGCGCGGGCAGTGTGGACAGCAGCCGGCCCGAGGCGGACATCACCACCGCCGAGTTGCGCACCATCGGCGCCGACGCGTCCCGCCACGCGACGGACTCGCCGACCGGATTGGGCGGAGCGTGCACCTGGCCGAGATACGTGTCCGAGAACAGCCACAGCACCCGTCCGTCCGGCAGCCGTACCGAGTGGGTGCCGTCGCCGCCGGTCCAGTCGTCGGTCCGTGTCCCGTCGTCGCCGTACCGCGCGAACTCACCGGTCGGCTCGGTGTCGGCGCTCCAGGACCGCACCGTACGGGCCGTGCAGGCGCCGCCGCCCTCCCGGTCGTCCGGGAGGGCGGTGAGCAGGACGGCCGCGAGGACCACGGCCAGGAGGATCCCCAGCCCGGTCCCCGTCCGCCGTCGTGCTCGTCCGTCGTCGGGCATTGACGGGACGGTAGTGGCCTCCGCCCACCCGGTCCATGGGGCGCCGCGGGATCGAGCCGCGGCGCGGGTGGGCTCATGGCGGGGTGAGGTCCCGGCGGCGCAGGACGGGTGGCGGCACGGGAATGACCGCCGAGGGGTCCGGAGCCGGGGGCGGGACCGCCGCGCCGGAGCGCCGGCAGACCAGGGCGTCCGGGTCGTCGGCGGGCACCTGAAGCGTGTACCCGTCGGGACAGGCCGGACCGGGATCGCCCTGGGGTCCGGGAGCCCCCGCCTCTCCCTTCTCGCCCCGCTCGCCCTTCTCCCCGGCCGGACCCGAGGCGCCGGGCGGTCCCATCGGACCCTCGGCCCCGGCCGCTCCGTCGGCACCGTTCGCTCCGTCAGCGCCCGGAGCACCCGGCTGACCCGGCTCGCCCGGGGCGCCGGACGCCCCAGTGGGC
>NZ_VJZE01000283.1 GCF_009377205.1 Streptomyces phyllanthi | reverse complement strand
CCGCACAGGACAACGCACCCGCGCCCCGCGCCAGCGCCATCAGCGCGTCCAGGTCGCACCCGACGGAAACCTGCTCCGCCATCGCCCCGACGGCGTCGACCGCGTCCGCCCGCCGCTCGGCGACCGGCACCAGCCCCAGATGCCGGGACGGCGTACCCACCTGAGCCACCCGCCGCAGCACCCCGAACACCGGCACCCCGACGGAGTCCAACGCCTCCCGCAACAGCTCCTCATGCCGATCGGACCCGACCTTGTTCAGGATCACGCCCCCGACCCGCACCTGCGGATCCCACGACACGAACCCGTGCACCAGCGCCGCCACGGACCGCGACTGCGACGAGGCGTCCACGACCAGCACCACCGGTGCCCGCAACAGCTTCGCCACCTGCGCGGTGGACGCCAGCTCACCCTCCCCGGCGGCCCCGTCGTACAGCCCCATCACGCCCTCGACGACCGCGAGGTCACACCCCCGCGCCCCATGCGCGAACAACGGCCCGATCAACTCCGGCCCGCACAGATACGCGTCGAGGTTCCGCCCCACACGCCCGGTCGCGAGCGCGTGATACCCGGGATCGATGTAGTCCGGCCCCACCTTGTGCGGGGACACGGCAAGCCCCCGCGCGGCGAACGCGGCCATCAACCCCGTGGCAACGGTGGTCTTGCCGCTGCCCGAGGAGGGCGCGGCGACGACCAGCCTGGGAACGGACGACGAGGACTTCACCACGACATCACCACTCGATGCCCCTCTGCCCCTTCTGACCGGTGTCCATCGGGTGCTTGACCTTGGACATGTCGGTCACGAGGTCCGCGAGGTCGACGAGCTTCTCGGGCGCGTTGCGCCCGGTGATCACCACATGCTGCGTGCCGGGCCGGTTCCGCAGCACGTCGACGACCTCATCGGTGTCGACCCATCCCCAGTGCATGGGGTACGCGAACTCGTCGAGCACGTACAGCTTGTACGTCTCGGCGGCGAGGTCCCGCTTGACCTGCTCCCAGCCCTCCCGGGCCTTCTCCTCGTTGTCCATCTGGTCGTCGCGCTGCACCCACGACCAGCCCTCGCCCATCTTGTGCCAGTCGACGGAGCCGCCCTCGCCGCTGTCGCCCAGCACACGCAGCGCCCGCTCCTCGCCGACCTTCCACTTCGCCGACTTGACGAACTGGAACACCCCGATCGGCCACCCCTGGTTCCAGGCGCGCAGAGCGAGCCCGAAGGCGGCGGTGGACTTTCCCTTCCCGACCCCCGTGTGCACGACGACGAGCGGCCGGTTACGGCGCTGGCGAGTCGTCAGACCGTCGTCCGGCACGACACTCGGCTGTCCCTGCGGCATTACGCGGCCCTCCTGCTGTTGCCCTGCTGCATGTCCTTGACCAGCCCGGCGATCGACTCGGCCCGCAACTCGTCCAGGGCCACGGCCGTACCCCCGAGTTCACCGGCGAGCTGTGCGGCGAGCCCGAGCCGTACGGGCCCCGACTCGCAGTCGACGACCACGGACGCGATCCCCTCGGCGGCGAACAACCGCGCGGCCCGCCCGGCAAGTTCGACCGGCTGGGGTCCACCCGTGGCCCGCCCGTCGGTCACGACCACGACGAGCGCCCGCCGCGCGGGATCGCGGAGCCGCTCCACCCGCAGTACGTCATGAGCCTTCAGCAGCCCCGCGGCCAGCGGAGTCCGCCCACCCGTGGGCAACGACTCCAGCCGGGCCGCGGCCGCGTCCACGGACGAGGTGGGCGGCAACGCGACCTCGCCCGCCGACCCGCGGAAGGTCACGAGCCCCACCTTGTCGCGCCGCTGGTACGCGTCGAGCAGCAACGACAGCACGGCACCCTTCACGGCACCCATCCGCTGCCGGGCGGCCATCGACCCGGAGGCGTCGACGACGAAGAGCACGAGATTGGATTCGTGGCCTTCTCGCACCGCTTGCCTGAGATCGTCACGACGCAGGAGAAGTCCGGATCCAGTGCGGCCTCGCGCCCGCTGATGCGGCGCGGCGGCCTGCACGGTCGCCGCCAGGTGCAGCTTGGACAGCGCCCCTCGGGGCCGCCGGGCCCCGGTCGTCCGCCCGTGCTCGGTCCGCGCCCGCGAACGCCGCCCGGCCGCACCCTCGCCCAGCCCGGGCACACTCAGCACCTTCGTACGAAACGGTTCCGCGGCCCGTACGGGCGCCTGCTCGCCGCCGCCCACGGAGGACTGCGGCTCGTCGCCCTCACCCTCACCGGCCTCGGGCCGCGCGGCGGAGTCACCCCCCTGCGGACCCTCGTCCGGCGCCGGCTGCCCACCACCCCCACCGGGCCCGTCGGGACCGGGATCGGGATCCGGGTCGCCGTCCTCGGAGCCCCCGAACTCCTCCAGCGTCTCGTCGAGCTTGTCCTCGTCGAGCCCCGGCGCGTCGAAGGGATTGCGCCTCCGCCGGTGGGGGAGCGCGAGCAGCGCGGCCTGCCGCACGTCCTCGGCGAGCACCTCGGCCCGCCCGGCCCACGCGGCCAGCGCGGTCGCGGTCCGAGCCATCACGATGTCGGCGCGCATCCCGTCCACCTCGAAGGCGGCACAGGTCGCGGCGATCTGCCGCAGCGCACCGTCGCCCAGCCGCACCGACGGCAGCAACTCCCGTGCCGCCACGATCCGCGCCCGCACGGCGGCCTCCTCGTCGGCCCACCGTGCCGCGAAACCCTCCGGATCGTCGTCGTAGGCGAGCCGCCGCCGCACGACCTCCACGCGCTGGTCGGGCTCCCGCGAGGCGGCGACCTCGACGGTCAGCCCGAACCGGTCGAGGAGCTGGGGCCTGAGCTCCCCCTCCTCGGGGTTCATGGTCCCGACGAGCAGGAAACGGGCGGCATGCCGTACGGAGACACCTTCGCGCTCCACGTACGAGGCGCCCATGGCGGCGGCGTCGAGCAGCAGGTCGACGAGATGGTCGTGGAGGAGATTGACCTCGTCGACATAGAGGATCCCGCGGTGCGCGTCGGCGAGCAGCCCCGGCTCGAACGCCTTCACACCCTCGGCCAGCGCCCGCTCGATGTCGAGAGCGCCCACGAGCCGGTCCTCGGAGGCACCGACAGGCAGCTCGACCATGCGCGCGGGACGTGCCGTACCGGTCCCGGCCTCGTGCGGCCCGTCCGGGCAGGCGGGGTCGGGCGCGCCCGGATCACACGAGAAACGGCACCCGGACACCACGTCCACCTCGGGCAACAGCGCCGAAAGCGCCCGCACCGCCGTGGACTTCGCGGTGCCCTTCTCGCCGCGCACCAGCACACCGCCCACCGCGGGCGACACCGCGTTCAGCAGCAGCGCGAGCCGCAGGTCGTCCTGCCCGACGACGGCCGTGAACGGAAACGGAGTACTCACGCCGCGGTCACTCCTTCGAGTAGCTCATGCGATGGCAGGGTGCCGAAAGCCGATGAGGCTGCCAGGCTGCTGCTCCGGTCCCCGCTGACGCGGGGGTGATCCGAGCACGAGGTTGCCCTCACGGCCGTCCCGTGTGTGCTCCCCGCAGCCGCGGGGGTTTCCGGGGAGATCACGCGTCTCCCTCCAGATCTCCCTCGAGTTCGAGGTAGGTCGCCCGGAGCCGGTCCAGCGTTTCCTGGTCCGGCTCCGCCCACAGCCCCCGGTCCGCCGCCTCCAGCAGCCGCTCGGTGATGCCTCGCAGCGCCCACGGGTTGGACTTCCGCATGAAATCCTGGTTCTCCGGCGAGAACACGTACTCGGACGCCAGCTTCTCGTACATCCAGTCGTCCACGACCCCGGCTGTCGCGTCGTACCCGAAGAGGTAGTCCACGGTCGCCGCCATCTCGAAGGCGCCCTTGTACCCGTGCCGCCGCATCGCGGCCATCCAGCGCGGGTTGACCACCCGCGCCCGGAACACACGGTGCGTCTCCTCGCCCAGCGTCCGCGTCCTCACCTGGTCCGGAGTCGCCGAGTCACCCACGTACGCCTCGGGGCTCGCCCCCGTCAGATGCCGCACCATGGCGACCATGCCGCCGTGGTACTGGAAATAATCGTCAGCGTCGTGGATATCGTGCTCGCGCGTGTCCACGTTCTTCGCGGCCACCGCGATCCGCCGGAACGCCGTCTCCATGTCCCCCCGGGCCGCCCGCCCGTCGAGCCCGCGCCCGTACGCGTAACCGCCCCACACCGCGTACACCTCGGCGAGGTCCGCGTCGGACCGCCAGTTGCGCGCGTCGATCAGCGGCAGCAACCCCGCCCCGTACGCCCCCGGCTTGGACCCGAAGATCCGAGCCGTGGCCCGCCGCCGGTCCCCGTGCTCAGCGGTGTCCTGGTCCGCGTGCGCCCGCACGTAGTTGGACTCGGCCGGCTCGTCCAGCTCCGCGACCGCGCGCACCGCGTCGTCGATCAGCCCGACCACATGCGGGAACGCGTCCCGGAAGAAGCCGGAGATACGGACCGTGACGTCGATGCGCGGCCGCCCGAGCTCATGCGGCGGCACCACCTCGAACCCGGTCACGCGCCGCGACGCGTCGTCCCACACCGGACGGCACCCGAGCAGCGCCAGGATCTCCGCGATGTCGTCACCCTGGGTGCGCATCGCCGACGTACCCCACACCGTGAGGCCCACGGACTTCGGGTACTCACCGGTGTCCTGGAGATAACGGGCGACCAGCGAGTCCGCGAGGGACTGCCCGACCTCCCAGCTCAGCCGGGACGGAATGGCCTTGGGGTCGACCGAGTAGAAGTTCCGGCCGGTCGGCAGGACGTTGACCAGACCGCGCGTCGGCGAACCCGACGGACCCGCGGGCACGTAACCGCCGTCCAGGGCGCGGAGGATGTGGTCGATCTCGTCCGTCGTACGGGCCAGCCGGGGCACCACCTCACGGCAGGCGAACTCCAGCACCGCGACGCCGTCCGGGAGTTCGGTGCCGAGCACGTCCCGCACCAGGGACGGCACGGCCGCCACGTCCCACCCGCGCTCCTCCATGCCCTCCGCGACCCGCCGGCACAGCTGCTCCAGCAGGTCGATGGCGTCGGCGGCCGTACGGGACGGCCCGTCCACCAGCTCCGTCAGCTCGACGGGCACCTTCACGGGCGCCCCGGGCTCGGCCAGCAGTTCCTTCTCGACCAGCCCGAAGTGCCCGGCCAGCGAGGCCCGCAGCCCCGGCAGGGCGTTCGCCTGCCCGCCCCACACCTGCGAGGCGCGCAGCACGGCCAGCACGAGATTCACGCGCGGTTCACCGACCGGCCCGCCCCCCAGGATGTGGAGCCCGTCCCGGATCTGCACATCCTTGATCTCACACAGATAACCGTCGATGTGCATGACGAACTCGTCGAAGTCGCCGTCCTCGGGCTGCTCGTCCACGTGCAGGTCGTGGTGCAGCTCGGCGGCCTTGACCAGCGTCCAGATCTGCGCCCGTACGGCCGGGGCCTTCGCCGGGTCCAGATCGGACACGAGCGCGTACTCGTCGAGGAGCTGCTCCAGCTTGGCCAGGTCGCCGTACGTGTCGGCGCGGGCCATCGGCGGGACGAGATGGTCCACGACCGTGGCGTGTCCGCGGCGCTTGGCCTGGGTGCCCTCGCCGGGGTCGTTGACGATGAAGGGGTAGACGAGAGGCAGGTCGCCGAGGACGGCGTCCGGCGCGCACCCGCCGCTCAGCCCGAGGCCCTTGCCCGGCAGCCACTCCATCGTGCCGTGCTTGCCCATGTGCACGATGGCGTCGGCGCCGAAGCCCCCTTCCGATGGTGCGGCCTCCAGCCACCTGTACGCGGCCAGGTAGTGGTGCGAGGGCGGCATGTCCGGGTCGTGGTAGATCGCGATCGGGTTCTCGCCGAAGCCGCGCGGCGGCTGGATCATGACGACGACGTTCCCGAACCGGAGGGAGGCGAGGACGATCTCGTCCCCGTCGACGTACAGACCGCCCGGCGGCTCGCCCCACGCCTCCAGCATCCCGTCCCGCAGCTTTGGGTCGAGCTTGTCGAACCACGCCCGGTAGTCGGCCAGCGGCACGCGCGCGGGCGCGGCGGCCAGCTGCTCCTCCGTCAGCCACTCGACGTCGTGACCGCCGGCCTCGATGAGCCGGTGGATGAGCTCGTCGCCGCCCGCCGGGTAACCCTCGACGACGTACCCGGCGTCACGCAGCGCGTCCAGTACCCGTACCGCCGAGGCGGGCGTGTCGAGGCCCACCGCGTTGCCGACCCGCGAGTGCTTGGTCGGGTAGGCGGTGAAGACGAGCGCGATCTTCTTCTCGGCGTTCGCCCTGTGCCTCAGCTGCGCGTGCCGTACGGCGATCCCGGCGACCCGCGCCGCCCGCTCCGGATCGGCGACGTACACCGGAACCTCGTCCGGTCCCTGCTCCTTGAAGGAGAAGGGGACCGTGACCAGCCGTCCGTCGAACTCCGGGATCGCGACCTGCATCGCCGCATCCATGGGGGAGAGGGCGGCGTCGGACTCCTCCCAGGCGCTCCTCGACGAGGTGAGGCAGAGCCCTTGCAGTACGGGAATGTCGAGTTCGGCGAGGGCGCCGATGTCCCAGGCCTCCTCGTCGCCGCCCGCCGACGCCTGCGAGGCGTGCGTACCGCCGGCCGCGAGTACGGTGGCGACGAGCGCGTCCGCCCGGCCGAGGATCTCGTACAGCCCGGCGTCCGCGCCGCGCAGCGAACCGCAGTACACCGGGAGGGCGTTGGCGCCCCGCGCCTCGACTGCCTCGCACAGGGTGTCCACGAAGGCGGTGTTGCCGCTGAGTTCATGGGCCCGGTAGAAGAGCACGCCGACCGTCGGCCGGCCGTCCACGAAGGCACGCTCGCCACGGACCCCGTACTCCGGCATCTTCCGCGGCTCGACGAAGCCCTCACCGGTCAGCAGCACGGTGTCGGACAGGAACCGGGCCAGCTCGGTGAGGTTGGCGGGCCCGCCCTCGACGAGGTACCGCAGCGCCTCCGCCACGACACCCGCCGGTACGGACGACTCGGCCATCAACTCCGCGTCGGGCACGGCCTCTCCGCCGAGCAGCACGGTCGGGACGCCGGACGCCCTGAGGGCGGCGAGCCCCTCCTCCCAGGCGCGCTTGCCGCCGAGGAGGCGTACGACGGCGATGTCCGCGCCCTCGAGGAGCGCGGGGAGCTCCTCCGCGACATCCACCCGGGTCGGATTGCCGATCCGGTACGGCGCGCCGGAGGCACGGGCCGCCAGCAGATCCGTGTCGGCGGTCGACAACAACAACACAGTGCCAGTGCTCATGCGGGCGCTCCCGGTGGAATGAAGGGCAGTCCTTGCGGCGCGCCCGACTCGATGAGCCGCCACAGCGCGTCCGTGTCCGCGTGTTCCTCGATCAGGTCGCCGAGCCGGTCGAGCTGTTCCTCGCGCAGCGCGGCGAACGACGTGTCGGGGGCCGGTACGAAGCGGCGGCCCGCGGCGGCGGCCACCTCGCGCAGGAAGGCCCGCCGGAAACCGTCCGACTCCAGCGAGCCGTGCCAGTGCGTGCCCCACGTGTGGCCGACCCGGCAGCCGTCCAGGAAGGGTTCGCCTCCCTCGACCTCGGCGATCCCGTGGTGGATCTCGTACCCCTCGACCCGCTCGCCCAGGGCCTCGCCCACCGGCCGGGTGAGGGTCTTCTCGCGCGCGAACCGCACGCGCACGGGCAGGATCCCGAGCCCGTCGACGTGCCCACGGCGGCTCTCCACCTCGTCCTCGATGTGCTCGCCGAGCACCTGGAAGCCACCGCAGACGCCGAGCACGGGACGGCCGTCGCGGGCCCTGCGCACGATGGCCTCCGCCAGCCCCCGCTCCCGCAGCCACTCCAGCGCCCGTACGGTCCCGCGCGTGCCCGGGACCACCACGAGGTCGGCGTCGGCCAGTTCCTCGGGACGGTCCACGAACCGCACGACGACACCGGGTTCGGCGGCCAGCGCGTCGACATCCGTGAAGTTGGACATGAGCGGGATCGCGCAGACGGCGACCCGGAGCACGTCCTCGCCGAGCGGCGGGGCGACGTTCGACTCCCGTACCGTCCCGCGCAGGGAGACGCGGAGCCCGTCCTCCTCGTCGATGCCGAGGCCGTGGCGGAAGGGCAGCACGCCGTACGTGTGCCGCCCGGTGATGCCGTGCAGCATGTCCAGGCCCGGCTCCAGCAGGGAGACGTCCCCGCGGAACTTGTTGACGAGGAACCCGGCGACCAGCTCCTGGTCCTGAGGCGACAGCAGGGCGACCGTCCCGAAGAAGGAGGCGAAGACACCTCCGCGGTCGATGTCGCCGACGACGAGCACGGGGAGCCGGGCGTTCCGGGCGATCCCCATGTTCACGATGTCCGTCCGCCGCAGATTGATCTCGGCGGGACTGCCGGCCCCCTCACAGATCACCGCGTCATACGTGCCCCGCAACTCGGCGAGACAGTCCAGCACGGTCCCGAGGAGCTTCTGCTGCCGGCCGCCGTGGTACCCGCGCGCACTCAGCTCGCCCACCGGCCTGCCCAGCAGCACGACCTGACTGCTCTGCTCGCCACCAGGCTTGAGCAGGACGGGGTTCATCAGCGCGGTCGGTTCGACACGGCACGCCTGGGCCTGCATGGCCTGGGCCCGGCCGATCTCGGCGCCCTCGCGCGTGACGAAGGAGTTGAGGGACATGTTCTGCGCCTTGAAGGGCGCGACCTTGACGCCCTGCCGGACCAGCCACCGGCAGATCCCCGCCGTCACGACGCTCTTGCCGGCGTCCGACGTGGTCCCGGCGACCAGCAGCCCGCCGCTCATGACGTACGTCCCTTCGTGAAGCGCCCCTTCGTGAAGCGCCCCTTCGTGAAGCGCCCCGTCGTGAAGGCACGGCGCGCGAGGAGCCGTGCTCCGGCGCACGCGCCGAGCGCCAGCCAGCTCACCCGCCGTGACAGCCGTACGGCCCGTTCGATGTCCCGCACCTCGACGGCGCGCCCGTCCCCGTTCAGCACCGGCCGGTGCTCGACGCGCCCGCCGTACGACAGGGTCCCGCCCAGCCGTACGCCGAGCGCCCCCGCGAACGAGGCCTCCACGGGACCGGCGTTGGGGCTCGGGTGCTTGCGCGCGTCCGTGCGCCAGGCGCGCACGGCGCCGCGCGGTTCGCCGCCGGAGAGGACGGCGAGCGCGGCGGTGAGCCGGGCGCCCGGCCACCCGGCGAGGTCGTCGAGCCGTGCGGAGGCCCACCCGTACCGCAGATGCCGGGGCGACCTGTGGCCCACCATCGCGTCGAGGGTGTTGACGGCCCGGAAGCCCACGAGCCCCGGCACACCGCCCACGGCACCCCACACGAGGGCGCCCACGACGGCGTCGGAGGTGTTCTCGGCGACGGACTCGACGACGGCACGGGCGATCCCGTCGGCGTCGAGCGCCTGCGGATCCCGCCCGCACAGATGGGGCAGCCGCGCACGGGCTCCCTCGACGTCACCGTCCTCCAGCGCACGCCCGATGGCCCGGGCCTCCCGCCCGAGTGACGTTCCGCCCACGACGGCCCAGGTGGCGGCACCGGTGAGCACGGCGGAGGCGGCGGGGGAGGTCCGTGCGGCGCGGGCGGCGACGGCGGCGAGGGACACGGCGCCCCCGACGCACACGGCGGTGTGCAGTGCGCCCCACCCCCGGTGGTCCCGCCACAGCACCCGCTCCACGGCACCCGCGGCCCGCCCGAACGCGGCGACCGGATGCCCCCGGCGGGGATCGCCGAGAAGCAGGTCACCGAGGAGCCCGGCGGCGGCGCCGTACGCGAAGACGCGGTCGGCACGCACCGGGTCAGCCGACCGGCGGAGCGGACGGGGCGCCGGAGCGGAACTCGCGGAATCTCAAACGGCAGCCGAGCATGGCGATATGTCCTCACTCAGGGTGTCCACGCCCTGGTTCGACGAGACCGGCGGTGAGAGTTCCTGGCTCCCGGGGCTGTTCACCCCGGTGACAGTGGCGGGACCGCGCCGGACTTCCACCGGCTTCCTCTCCTGCCGCCGTACATGGCTCCGGCAGTCCACCACGCCCCCGGAAGAGCCGTCAACTTGCCGTTGACCTGCGGCGGGGGAGTGTGCTGAGGCCCACACACGAGCGGGGCGCAGACCACGCACGAGCGGGGCGCACACCGCATACGGGTGGGGTGCGTACGCATACGGGTGGGGTGCGGGACGTCGATCCGTCCCGCACCCCACCCGTCGTCAACTCGTCGCCGTCAGGCCACGATCAGATAGATCCCGTACGCCACCGCCGCCGCGCACGCGGCGAAGCACGCGTACGCCGCCGTCGTCGCGACCACCGCCGAGTCGCCGGAAGCCGTGGCCGTTTCGCGCTTGGAGAGGCCGACGATGCCGAGGGTGAAGAGGCCGACGAGGGCCACGGTCACCACGAGGCTGACTCCGAAGACGGAGCCGAGGGCTGCCCAGTCGATGTGCATGCTGTGTGTTTCTCCTTGCTCAGAGAGCGGTCGCCGACGGCTTCGCCGAGGCCTCGGCGGGAGCGGAGATCGTGGCCGAGAGGTCGTCGTGGACGCCGGCGGGCGGCGGGGCGACGGCGGCCATGGCCGTGGTCACCACACCGGGGGGCTCCTCGGTGTCGTTGACGTTGGTGTGGTCGACGACCTCGCGCCGGGACATCAGCCAGATCGCGGCGCTGGACGCGACCAGGAAGACGGCGACCAGCGTCGTCCCCCAGGTGCCGAAGGACGTGACCCACTCGGCTCCCGCGCCGACCAGGGCCGCGGCCGGAAGCGTCAGGCCCCAGGCCACGAACATCCGGGTGGCCGTGGACCAGCGGACGACGCCGCCCTTGCGGCCGAGACCCGCGCCCATCACGGCACCGGAGACGGAGTGCGTCGTGGACAGGGAGAAACCGAGGTGGGACGAGGCCAGGATGACCGTCGCGGCACTGGTCTGGGCGGCGAAGCCCTGCTGCGGCTGAAGGTCGGTCAGACCCTTGCCCATGGTGCGGATGATGCGCCAGCCGCCCAGGTAGGTGCCGAGCGCGATGGCCACACCCGCGGAGAGGATGACCCAGACCGGCGGGTCGGAGTCGGGAGCGATCGCGCCTCCGGCGACCAGGGCCAGGGTGATGATGCCCATCGTCTTCTGCGCGTCGTTCGTACCGTGGGCCAGCGAGACCAGGCCGGCGGAGGTGATCTGGCCGGCGCGGTAGCCCTTGGACGTGGCCTTCTCGTGGGCGTTCTTGCCGAGTGTGTACGTCAGCCGGGAGGCGATCATCGCGGCGATGCCCGCGACCAGCGGGGCGGCGACGGCGGGGATCAGCACCTTGGTGACGAGGACGTCCCCGTGCACCGCGCCGATACCGGCCGAGGCGACGGTCGCGCCGATCAGGCCGCCCATGAGGGCGTGCGAGGAACTGGACGGAAGTCCGACGAGCCAGGTCAGCAGGTTCCAGAGGATCGCGCCGACCAACGCCGCGAATATCACCTCTGGCCGTATGCCGGTCTCGTCGACGAGACCCTTGGAGATCGTGTTGGCGACCTCGATGGACAGGAACGCGCCGACAAGGTTGAGCACGGCGGACATGGCCACCGCGACCTTGGGCTTCATCGCGCCGGTCGAGATGGTGGTGGCCATCGCGTTGGCGGTGTCGTGGAAACCGTTCGTGAAATCGAACGCGAGCGCAGTGACCACCACGATCGCGAGGATCAGCGAGAAGTTTTCCATTTACCCGGGCTTCTGTTGGACGTCATTGGCATGTGGACCGTAGGCAACCTGGATGAACGGAAGGTGAACTGGGTCGGACCGATGGGTGTATCGATGGGGGCGCAGTCATTCCGTTTGTGGTGGCCGGGGATGGTGCCTGAGGCGCTGGGACTGGTGGTGACAGGGGGATGTTGCTCGAACGTATGCGGAGTGTTGCGTTCCGCATACCCTCTGTATACCGTCCGGCGCTCCGCTCTCCGCTCAAATGCCTCGACGGGCTCCGGGCGCGTCCGCTCCCGGAGCTCTTGTGGTGGTGCGGTGCTCGGCCACCCGTTCGCGAACCGTTCACGTACGGGAGCCCGCGCGCTGCCGGACACGCCCGCGCGCCTGGCAGGATCGCGGCATGGCTGATCAGGAACGGGACGGACGGGACTGGCGAGGCGCGCGGGGCACGCGGGGAGCGCACGAGGGTGCGGCGG
>NZ_VJZE01000282.1 GCF_009377205.1 Streptomyces phyllanthi | reverse complement strand
GGGTGTTCGGGGGCCAGGCGGTACTCGACCGACACCACGACCGCACTGCCGTCGGCCACGAAGGGCAGGAGCGCGGCCACGCCTGTCCGGCGGTCCCCGGAAACCATCCCCCCGCCGTGGATGTGGAAGACACCCCCCGTGGGACCGCGGTCCTCGGCCGGACTCAGGATCAGCAGCGTGATGTCCGGTGCTCCTTCCGGTCCAGGCACCTGGCGCTCCTCCACCCTCACCCGGCCGCCCGCCGTCAGGTCCACCGGTGCCATGCCGGGTATCCCCTCGGTCGCGAACCGTCGGGTCGCCGCGAGGGTTTCGTCGGACAGAGGCTGCATGGCTGCCGCCATCGCCTCTACGACGGGCACGAGTTCAGGATCGAAGGGCGGCCGGGTGGTCGTGAAGCCGAGGATGTCTGCTGTCGTCCGGTCGGTCATGGCGGTCCTTGGGGAATGAGGGGGAGCGAAGTGCCCTCCACTTTCGACGGCGGGCATGGACGAAGGAACCCGCAGTTGGCGGGAAGATCCGACCCTGCCCCCGCCATATGGCGGGGGCAGGGCGGAGGGTGCCGTGCGCGTTGCGCCAGAGCAGACGTGGCCGGTTGAAGAAGCGTTGCGCGGAGATGGCTGCCTCGGCCCTGGGCACGATTTTCGCGCAGGCGACCACCATGGCCGCCGGCCTCCCATGCGGCCCGCACTCTGGCAGACCAGCGCCGTCATGGTCCTGATCAGGACAGCGTACGCACCACCGAAGCGGCGGCGCCATCCGCGCGGGAGCGGCCGGGATCGCCCGGGACGAGCAGCGTCAGGGCGGCCCTCGGCCGCCCTGACGTCCTGTCCAAACCGACCGCGCCGGTCCCGGGGTCCCGTCAGGACGGCTCGGCCGTCTGCCAGTGCGTCCGGGGCCCTACGCTCGCAGCACGGGGTCGGCGACCAACGCTCCTGCACCAAGACACCGGCCTCACAGCACAGGGAGCAGTTGTCCGGCCGCGGGGTGCGCCGGCTGCGACAGGCCCGGTCGCAACCGCAGGTTTGCGCCGTCCGGCGGACAACTTCTCGGGGCGTGTGCTCACCAGGTCACGGGAAGTTCGGTGACACCACCGGTGAGGGTGGTGCGCACCTCCAGCTCGTCGAGTGCCTTGGCGAGCCGCAGACCGGGCAGGCGGCGGGCCAGGGTGGCGAACACCGTGCGCAGCTCGACACGGGCCAGGTTCGAGCCGATGCAGAAGTGCGCGCCGTGGCCGAATCCGAGGTGGCCGCGTTCCGGGCGGGCGGGGTTGAAGGTCTCGGCGTCGGTGTAGACGGACGCGTCGCGGTTGGCGGAGTTGACCGAAAGGATCAGGGCGTCGCCGCGGTGGATGGTGACGCCGGAGACGTCGAGGTCGGTGTGGGCGTAGCGCAGCAGACCGAGGTCACCGGGCGCGCCCATGCGCATGATCTCCTCGACGGTGGCGTTGACCCGGCCGGCGGGGTCGGCGGTCAGCGTCTGCCACTGCTCCCGGCGGGTGAGCAGGAAGAGCGTGCCCAGGCCGATGCGGTTGACCGTGGTCTCGTGCCCGGCGAACAGCAGCCCGACACAGAACCGGACCATGTCGGCGTAGTCGAAGTCCGGGTCGGCGCTCTGGGCACGGACGAGGTCGGAGATCACGTCCTCGCCCGGCTGCGCGCGTTTGGTCTCGGCGAGAGTGGCCATGTAGCGACTGAACTCGTTTCGTGCCCGGTGGGCGTCCTCGCCGATGGCGTAGTTGGCCATGCGCTCCGACAAGGAAGAGAAGTACGCGTGGTCGCTCTCGGGCACACCGAGCAGTCGGCAGATGACCGCGACCGGCAGCGGGAAGGCCAGCCCGGCGTGCAGGTCGACGACGCCGTCTGGTGCGTCGGCGTGCTCGACGAGCAGTTGGTCGATACAGCCGTCGGTCAGTTCCTGCACGTAATCGGAGAGCATCCGCATCCGCTTGGCCGAGAACGCCGGGGTCAGCAGCCGACGTATCCGCGCGTGGTCGGCCACCTCGGTGTCGTAGCTGCCCGTAGGCCCGTCCTGTACCTCGGCGGTCGTCACACGTGACGCCCGCTCGGGCTCGGGATGGGAGCGGCCGAGTCGCTTGTCGCCGAGCAGGTCACGAACCTCCTCGAAGCGTGTGACCAGCCAGACGGGATCTCCGGTCGGTGCCGTCGACAACAACGTCCATCCCACTCTCGCGCGGGCGGTAGGACGACCCGACCTTCCGCACCGCGTGCCCTCGCCGCGCCGCTTCGACAGCCATCCCTTGGAGCATCAGAAGTGATCTGCGGCGCAGCTCAGGCGGCATCACCAGCCGCCTCGCGTCATCCTTGAGCGCAGCCACAACTGGATGAAGGGACGCCAGCCGCGTGGGGACCCGAACGGCTGGGGCGTCCGCCTCAGGCCTCTGGCTCCGGGCATTGGGATGCGGGCCCTCTGCGAGGAAGAACTCCAGCCCGGCCAGACCGTACGGCACCTTCTCGATGCGCTTCCCCTCCGGCTCCATGCCATGCCGCTTCGCGTAATTGACGACCCGTCGCCATTCCGCGATCTCCTCATCATCGGCATGGGCGAAGCGGACGTGTCCTTCAGCGAGGAGCCGTTCGACCAACCCGCGAGCTTTCGCCTGCCGTGCGCGGGCGACTGGACGCTCGCCATACGGCGCCGACGGCTCACCACATTCGGCAGGGTCCACGTCGTCAGGGTGGCGGCCATGACGGAGGTAGAACCGGCCGGCCTCCGTAACCTCCGCCCGGGCAGCACCGCCGCCCTCCTCCACCATCAAGAGGCCACGGGCACGCAGGGCGTACGCCGAGCGCCACTCTCCTGGCGCCCAGGCTCCAGATTCCCCACCGGCCGCGAGCCGCTCAAGAAGCGCGCGCTGCCGTTCGTTTGGTGCGGGCCGTCGTTCCACGGCATTCAGCCCACACCGCGCGGGCACGCCCTGTATAGACCCGAAAGGGCGGCTCCCTGCCGTGGGAGTCCCCTGTGACTGCTCTGGGACTTCCGGCCGCATCGCCGGGAGCGTCACCAGCCCTCAACACCCCACCGGAAGTCGCCACATCGATACGGCCTGACGTGCCCAAAAGCCGCCTGACACTCCATCAGAACGAGCGTCAAATGAGCGTCACGAGCGTCATTTCAGCGTCAAGATATCGCCCGTAACGCCCACACCGCACATAATGTGCACACACAAAACCGCAGGTCAGGAGCCCTTCGCGGCCGGTTCAAGGATGGCGACGCACTCCACATGATGCGTCATCGGAAACAGATCGAACACCCGCAACGTCCGCACCCGATAACCGCCCTCCCGGAAGTACGCCACGTCGCGTGCGAGGGCGGCCGGGTCGCAGGCCACGTAGGCGATCCTGCGGGCGCCCAGCGACGACAGGTGCTCGACGGTCTTCTTGCCGGCGCCGGCGCGGGGCGGGTCCAGGACGACGAGGTCGACCTCCGTGATGCCGGTGCGCGGGAGGACGGCCTCGACCTTGCCCTGTTCGATGCGGACGCGGTCGAACGCCGCGAGGTTGTGCCGGGCGTCCTCCACCGCCCGCTTGCCGGACTCGATGCCGAGCACCGCGCCCTTCTCGCCGAGCCGGTCCGCGAGCGCGCCCGCGAAGAGGCCGACGCCGCAGTACAGGTCCAGCGCCGTCTCGCCCTTGCGCGGCAGCAGCCCCTGCATCACCGCGGTGACGAGGGTGTCGGCCGCCTTCGGGTGCACCTGCCAGAAGCCGCCGCCTCCGACCCGGTGCGTACGGCCGTCCGCGCGCTCACGTACGAAGGGGCGCCCGTGGACACGGTGGACCCCGCCGGTCCCCTCGCGTCCGCGGGGCTCCTCTGCCCGCATGACCGAGACCGGCTTGTCCAGCTCCACCAGTGGCAGCCGCGCCCCCGCCCTCGGTGTGAGGATCACCTGGCGGTCCTGCGAACCCGTCGCCGCGATCGCCTCGATGGACGCCATGCCCGCCCAGTCGCGCTTCTCGATGCCCAGTTCGGTCACACCGGGAGCCGCGATCATGCAGTGGTCGACCGGCTCGACCTCGTGCGAGCGGTGGCGGCGCAACCCGGCCCGCCCTGAGGCGTCCACCGCGTACTGGACCCGCGTGCGCCACGCCGGGACCTCGCCCGCCGGAAGCTTGTCGCCCTCGGCCGGCATCACCGTGCCGTCCCAGCCCGCCTCCTCGGGCGTGAGGCCCGCGAGCCGCTTCAGCTGCTCGGCGACGACCTCGCCCTTGAGCCGACGCTGGGCACCCGGCTTGGCGTGCTGCCAGTCGCAGCCGCCGCAGCGTCCGGGACCGGCGTACGGACAGGGTGCCTCGATACGGTCCTTGGACGGCGACAGCACCTCCACCGCGTCCGCCCGCAGGAAGCGGGCCCCCTCCTCGCCCTCCGTCACGCGCGCGACCACACGCTCACCGGGCAGTGCGTGCCGTACGAAGAGGACCTGGCCCGTGGAGGTACGGGCGATGCAGTGGCCACCGTGGGCGACGGGGCCGATCTCGACCTCGTACTCCTCCCCCACCAGCGACTTCCTCGGTTCTGCCTGCATGGTGGGGTGACTCCAAAAAAAGTAAACGGTGAGCGGCCGGACAACAGCCCACCAGTCTACGTGGGTGTCACCCGGCCGCTCACCACGAGCCCACCGGCTCAGTAAGCCCCGTCAGCCCTTGCTGCTGGGTTCCTTCGTCTCCCTCGGCCGTTCCGCTGGGCCGCGCCGCACCGCGCCCGGTGCGTTCCACTCCTGCCGCTTGCGGGCCCGCTTCTTCGCCACCTCGGAGGAGGCCAGCTGGTACGGCACCGACGTCACCATCACGCCCGGCGTGAACAGGAGCCGGCCCTTGAGCCGGAGCGCGCTCTGGTTGTGCAGCAGCTGCTCGTACCAGTGGCCGACCACGTACTCCGGGATGATCACGGAGACCGCGTCACGCGGGGACTCCCTGCGCAGCCCCTTCACGTAATCGATGATCGGCCGCGTGATCTCGCGGTACGGCGAGTCGAGGACCTTGAGCGGTACGTCGATGCCGCGCCGGTGCCACTCCTCCTGGAGTGCCTTGGTCTCGGCCGGGTCGACGTTGACGCTGAGCGCCTCCAGCGTGTGCGAGCGCAGCAGCTTGGCGTAGGCGAGGGCGCGCAGGGTCGGGCGGTGGATCTTGGAGATCAGCACGACCGAGTGGACGCGGGACGGCCGTACGACATCGTCGCTCGGGCCCTCGGGCGCCGCGATCTCGTCGGAGACCCGGTCGTAGTGCTTACGGATCGCCGTCATCGTCGCGTAGAAGATCACCATGCCGAGCAGCGCCACCCACGCGCCGTGCGTGAACTTCGTGACCAGGACGACGACCAGGACCAGGCCGGTGAAGAAGGCGCCGAAGGTGTTGATGGCCCGGGAGCGGATCATGTGACGGCGCTTGGCCTGGTCCTTCTCGGTCGCCAGATGGCGGTTCCAGTGCCGGACCATGCCGGTCTGGCTGAGCGTGAAGGAGACGAACACGCCCACGATGTACAGCTGGATCAGACGGGTGGAGTCGGCGCCGTAGACCCAAACCAGCAGTCCGGCGGCGCCCGCGAGCAGCACGATGCCGTTGGAGAACGCGAGCCGGTCGCCGCGCGTGTGCAGCTGGCGCGGCAGATAGCGGTCCTGCGCGAGGATCGAGCCGAGCAGCGGGAAGCCGTTGTACGCGGTGTTGGCGGCCAGGAACAGCACGAGGGCCGTGGCGGCGGCCAGCAGGATGAAGAAGAACGTTCCGTCGCCGAAGACCGCGGCGGCGACCTGGGAGATGACCGGGTTCTGGACGTAGCCGTCACCGACCGGGACACCGTTCCTCAGCAGGTCCTGGGCCGGGTTCTCGGCCATGCGGACGTCGGTCGCCATGGCCAGGCCGATGATCCCGCAGAACATGGTGACGGCGAGCAGCCCCATCATGGCCAGCGTCGTGGCGGCGTTCTTCGACTTGGGTTTGCGGAAGGCGGGCACACCATTGGAGATCGCCTCGACACCGGTGAGGGCGGCACAGCCGGAGGAGAAGGCGCGCAGCAGCAGGAAGACCAGCGCGAAGCCGGCGAGACCCTGGTGCTCGGCCTTGATCTCGAAGCCGGCGGTCGGCGCCCTCATGGTCTCGTCGAGGATCAGTCCGCGGATCGCGCCCCAGCCGATCATCAGGAACACGCCCACGACGAACACGTACGTCGGGATCGCGAAGAGCTTTCCGGACTCCCTCACCCCGCGCAGGTTCATCAGCGTGAGCAGCACGATGATGCCGACGGCGCACAGCACTTTGTTCTCGACGAAGAAGGGGATGGCCGAGCCGAGGTTCTCCACGCCGGAGGAGATGGAGACGGCGACGGTGAGGACGTAGTCGACGAGCAGCGCGCTGGCGACGGTGAGGCCGGCCCGGGGGCCGAGGTTGGTGTTCGCCACCTCGTAGTCGCCGCCGCCGCTGGGGTACGCGTGGACGTTCTGCCGGTACGACGCCACCACGGTGAACATCAGCACGACGACCGCGGCCGCGATCCACGGGCTGAAGTGGTACGCCGACACGCCCGCGATCGAGAGGACCAGCAGCACCTCCCCCGGTGCATACGCCACGGAGGAGAGCGGGTCGGACGCGAAGACAGGGAGTGCGATGCGCTTGGGCAGGAGTGTTTCCCCCAGCCGGTCACTGCGCAGTGCACGCCCGATCAGGATCCGTTTGGGCACGTCGGTCAGTTTGGACACGCAGAGGATCGTATGCCGTCAAGGTGTGACGCGTGCACCCGCCACCCGACGTCTGCTCTCCGAGTGAATTAAGGGACAGGTGGGCTGAGGGTTGCGGCACGAGCGGGATCCCCATGCCTATATGACAAATCCCCATATCCTCGCCCTTTCTGGAGACCTCGATGACGCCTGCCGCCGCGGAATTCATCGGCGCCGCCGCCGCACTTGTCGGCCTCGGCCTCCTGACGCTCGTCAGCGTCCGCAGCATCAGCCGCCGCTGAGCCGGAGGTCTGCCACCGGCCCGGCTCGGGCGCGACGGGCGGTCCACGGCGACACGGGCACTTCACGCCGTCGTGCGCCGTCGCGCCACGGTCCCGCGGACGCCGTTCCCCGCCCCTCCGCTCCATCGAGCCCGTGGGGAACTCCGGTCCGCGGGCGCAGACGTGCAGGGCCTGCCGATACGTTGGACACAGGCAATCGGCGGCAGCGCACCGGGTACCCGGGCGGGGCCACCGGCCGGGTTTTCACCGGCATGATGTTGCCTGGTGGCCCCGCAAGTGGCCGCAACGTGAGGCCAGGCGAGCCGAGAGAGGGACATGGGCACGACATTTACGCAGGCCAGATGGCATGCGGAAGGCGCGGTGTAGGCGATGCATATTGTCATCATGGGCTGCGGAAGGGTGGGATCCGCTCTTGCCCAGACCCTGGAGCAACAGGGGCACACCGTCGCAGTGATCGACCAGGACCCCACCGCCTTCCGACGACTGGGCTCCGGGTTCGGCGGCCGCCGGGTCACCGGAGTCGGCTTCGACCAGGACACCCTGCGCGAGGCGGGCATCGAGGAAGCGGGCGCGTTCGCCGCCGTCTCCAGCGGTGACAACTCGAACATCATCGCCGCCCGTGTGGCCCGCGAGATGTTCGGCATCGAGAACGTGGCGGCGCGCATCTACGACCCGCGCCGTGCCGAGGTCTACCAGCGCCTGGGCATCCCGACGGTCGCCACGGTCCGCTGGACCGCCGACCAGATGCTCCGCCGGCTGCTGCCCTCCGGTGCCGAACCACTGTGGCGCGACCCCACCGGAGGCGTGCAGCTCGCCGAGGTGCACGCCTCGACCGCCTGGGTGGGCCACAAGATCAGCAAGCTCCAGGAGGAGACCGGCGTCCGGGTCGCCTTCCTCACCCGGCTGGGCGAGGCGATCCTGCCGACCTCGCAGACGGTGCTCCAGGAGGGCGACCTGGTGCACGTGATGATGCGTACGGACGACGTCGAGAAGGTCGAGGCGTCCTTCGCCGAGGGCCCTGACGAGGAGGGCGGTCACTGATGAGGGTCGCCATTGCCGGAGCCGGCGCGGTCGGTCGCTCGATCGCCGGCGAGCTGCTGGAGAACGGCCACGAGGTCCTTCTCATCGACAAGGCGCCGACCGCCATCTCGGTCGAGCGCGTCCCCCAGGCGGAGTGGCTGCTGGCCGACGCCTGCGAGATCACGTCCCTGGACGAGGCGGCGCTCCAGCGCTGCAACGTCGTCATCGCCGCGACGGGAGACGACAAGGTCAACCTCGTCGTCTCGCTGCTGGCCAAGACGGAGTACGGCGTCCCGCGCGTCGTCGCCCGCGTCAACAACCCCAAGAACGAGTGGCTGTTCAACGAGGCCTGGGGCGTGGACGTGGCCGTCTCGACCCCCCGGCTGATGTCGGCGCTGGTCGAGGAGGCGGTGAGCGTCGGCGACCTGGTCCGTCTGCTCCGCTTCAGCCACGGCGACGCCAACCTCGTCGAGCTGACCCTCCCGCCGGAGTCCGCCCTGGCCGGCACCCAGGTCGGCGAGGTGGACTGGCCCGAGGACACCTCCCTGGTCACCATCATCCGCGGCACCCGTGTCCTCACCCCGACCCGGGAGGACTCCCTGGAGGCGGGCGACGAGCTCCTGTTCGTGGCCGCCCAGGCGCGCGAGGAGCAACTGGAGGATCTGCTCTCCGTACGGCGCGAGGACGCGACGAGCTGACCTCCGGGGATACGTGGATGGGGGCGCCCGGAGATCTCCGGGCGCCCCCATCCACGTATCGGCTGTCGGCCGTCCATGTGCGGCCGAACGGCGTTACCCCTCCCGGCGGTGACGGCCGGCGGCCGCCTCGCCCTGTTCCCGTTCGGCGGCCCGGCGCTCGTTCTCCGCGCGCTCCTCCGCCTCCATCTCCGCGAACACGTCGATGGGGGGCGGAGCCTTGGCCAGGAAGACCCAGGTCAGCCACACCGCCAGCAGGAAGGGCGGGATCTTCAACGCGACGAGGACCCACCCGAGCTGGGTGGTGTCCGCCCACCAGTAGAGCGGGAACAGGATCGCGCACTTGGCGAGCAGGATCAGTCCCCAGGCCCAACTGGCCTTCGCGTACGCCTTCTTGCGGCCGGGATTGCGGGTGCGCCAGGAGAGGTTCTCCCGGAACACAGGGCCCAGCATCAGACCGATCAGCGGCACACCCGCGAGCGTCGTGATGATGTACGCGAGGGCCAGGCCCAGCGTGTAGAGCATGCCCGGCAGATAGAAGTCCTTCGCGTTGCCGGTCATCATCGCGAAGACCACACCGAAGGCGACACCGAAGACACCGCTGAAGGCGTGCTTGATGGTGTCCCTCTTCACCAGACGGACCACGACCAGCAGCAGCGAGACGGCGAGGGCCGCGATGGCCGACGCGTGCAGGTCCTTCTTGATCGTGTAGATCGTGACGAAGAGCAGGCCGGGCACGACCGTCTCGACCATGCCCCGGACGCCGCCGAACGCCTCGAACAGCGCGGCCTCCGTCACCGCCCTCGAATCGTGCTGGGCGTCTTCGGTCGGCTTGTCGAGCGACGTCACCGGCTACTCCCGTCCGAGCGGTCTGAGTTCGTACTTCGGATTGAACAGCACCCTACGGCCCCTGCTCATCGAGACGCGGCCGGATGCGATCAGTTTGCGCCCCGGCTCTATCCCGACGATGGAGCGCCTGCCGAGCCACACCACGTCCAGCGCGGCCGAACCGTCGAACAGCTCGGCCTCCAGGGCCGGGACTCCGGCCCGCGGGCGCAGCGTGACCGTGCGCAAGGTACCAGTAACCGTCACTATCTGTCGGTCGTGACAGTCACAGATCCGCGTACAGCCCGCTGTGTCGGTGTCCTCCCGCAGCTCCTCGGACTCCAGGTCCTGCTGGGACGAGGAGAGCCGGTCGAGCATGCGCCGGAAACGGCCCACCGGCTTTTCGGAGCGAGGAACAGCACTCATACCGGAAAGCCTACCGGGGGCCACCGACACCGGATGAGCCCGTACGACACCCGTGCGCCCCGCCGGCCGATTCCCGCACGCCCCGCTTCCCGGACTGCTTCTGAAGAGTGCGTCTGAAGAGTGCGACGGAACCCTGGCGCGTGCCGGCACCGGCACGCCCCGCAGGAATGAGTCCGAACATGACAATGGGCCGCATCCAGCGGAGTGCGGCCCATACGTCATGCGCGTGCGGCTAGCGGACCTCGGTGATCTCCGGTCCGCGCTGGAGCTGGCCCATGCCGCCGGCGAAGCGGGAACCCTGCTCCTCCTGCTGAACACCCTCGGGGACCATCTGCGCGTCGTTCGGCAGCTTCAGGACGATCGGGTCGCGCGGGGCCATCGGGCCCTCACCACGGACGACGACCGTGTCCCGGAAGATCTGCTCCAGCAGGCCGGCGGTCTGCGGTTCCACGGCGCCCCGGCCGGAGATCACACCGCGCAGGAACCAGCGCGGCCCGTCCACGCCGACGAACCGCACGACCTGGAAGCCGCCCGTCCCGTCCGGCAGCTGCACCGGCACCTGGGCCCGCAGCTCCCAGCCCAGCGGGCCCTCCACCTCGTCGATGACACCGCCCTGCTGCGTGATGCCGGTGGCGATCTCCTCGCGCACCTCGCCCCAGATGCCCTCGCGCTTGGGCGCGGCGAAGGCCTGCAGCTGGACGGCGCTGTCGCGCAGCACGACGGTCGCCGCGACGATCGCGTCGCCCGCGACCTCGACCCGCAGCTCCATGCCGTCGACCCCGGGCACGAAGATGCCGCCCAGGTCCACCCGGCCCTCGCCGGGCTCGCGCACCTCGGAGCTGTCCCAGGGTCCGTCGGGGCGCGGCTCGGGCTCCAGCCTCACGCGCTCCCGCTCCACCTCGTCCGCCTCAGTGTCGACGCTGTCGACGACCTGCTCGGCCTCGCTCGCCGCGTCCGCCGCGTCCTCAGCGGAACCCTTCTTCTTGCGACGTCCGAACACGTCACTGTCCTTCCCGGTCGGATACGACCGAAGCGTATCGATTCCCACCCGTTGCCGCCCATGGTCCGTCCACTGCGGCATGACCGCCTGTGGACCCGAAGCCCCCCTCGGCCCGCGCCGAGTCGGGAAGCTCCGCCACCTCCTGGAAGCGCACCTTCTCGACCTGCTGGACGACCAGTTGGGCAATCCGGTCGAAGCGCTCGAACCGCACCGGCTCGTGCGGGTCGAGATTCACCACGATCACCTTGATCTCCCCACGGTACCCGGCATCAACCGTCCCCGGGGCATTCACGAGGGCGACACCGCAGCGGGCGGCGAGGCCGGAGCGTGGGTGCACGAAGGCCGCGTACCCCTCGGGGAGGGCGATCGACACCCCCGTGGGCAGAACCGCCCGCTCACCGGGCTCGATCTCACGGGCCTCGGTGGTCCGCAGATCCGCGCCCGCGTCGCCGGGGTGCGCGTACTCCGGAAGCGGAACCTCCGGGTCGATGCGCCGGATCAGGACATCCACGGGAGGAGGGCTCACGGGTTCACCTCGAAGGCGCGCTTACGCCGGACCTGGTCCGGGTCGTCCATGGCGGCCCGGATCTCCTCCGGGCGGCCGTTGTCGATGAAGTGGTCGACCTTCACCTCGATGAACAGCGCCTCGGCGCGGACGGCGACAGGACCGTCGGGCCCGCCGACGCGCCCGGTGGCGGTCGAGTAGATCTTCCGTCCGGCCACCGCGGTGACCCGGGCCTCCAGATGCAGCACGGTGCCGACGGGCACGGGCCGGACGAAGTCGGTCTCGAGCCGCCCGGTGACGGCGATGGTGCGCAGGAGCCAGTTGAGCGAACCGAGCGTCTCGTCGAGCGCGGTCGCCAGGACACCTCCGTGGGCGAGGCCCGGAGCCCCCTGATGGGCGGGCTGCACGGTGAACTCGGCGGTCAGCGACACACCTTCCCCGGCCCTGGCCTGAAGGAGCAGCCCGTGGGGCTGCGCACCCCCGCACCCGAAGCACTGGTCGTAGTGCGCGCCGAGCAACTCGCCGGGGGCGGGCGCGTCGGGGTGCCGTACGGGCACCACGGCGTCGGCCGGCGGCTTCAGGGCTGCGGAACTACCACTCACAGCCGCAGACCTTACCC
>NZ_VJZE01000281.1 GCF_009377205.1 Streptomyces phyllanthi | reverse complement strand
GCCGGGGCCGAGCCACCGGGGCCGCCGGGACCGGGCCACCAGGCTGCCGGGGCCGAGCCACCGGGGCCGCCAGGCTGCCGAGGCCAGGGACACCGGGGCTGCCGGGACCGGGCCACCGGGGCCGCCGGGACCGGACCGCCAGGCTGCCGGGGCCGGGCCACCGGGGCCGCCAGGCTGCCGAGGCCAGGGACACCGGGGCTGCCGGGACCGGGCCACCGGGACCGCCGGGACCGGACCGCCAGGCCGCCGAGGCCGGGCCACCGGGACCGCCAGGCTGCCGAGGCCAGGGACACCGGGACCGCCGGGACCGGGCCGCCAGGCCGCCGGGACCGGGCCACCGGGCCACCGGGCCACCGGGCCACCGGGCCACCGGGCCACCGGGCCACCGGGCGAGTCTCCGCGGTGCGGTGCAGGCCTGGCCGTCGGCTGCGATCGCCGACCGTCGTCTCCGCCAGCTGTGGCCGGCAGCACGCCTTCACCGGTGCGCCCCGGTGCGCCCCTCCGGCAGCACCGGTGACGGCTCCCTCAGGTCCTGTCCGGCCCGTCACCGGGGCGGCGTCCGCTCCCTTGACGGAAGAAACTTTCCGGATAATCGTGAATCCCGGAAGTTTCCTTCAGAGGGAAGAGGCCCACGTGCACGACTCCGGCACAGGAAGCACCGGTAACACCTCCCAGCCCGCCAGACGTACGGTTCTCGCCGCGACCGCCGGTCTCACCGCCGCCCTGGCCATGAGCGCGCAACCCGCCGACGGGGCGGACGGCTCCGCCTCGGGCGCGGCCGCCGGCGACACGAGCGACCGGCGGCTTCGTGCGCTCATCTCCCGTATGACGCTGGAGGAGAAGGTCGGCCAGCTCTTCGTGATGCGGGTGTACGGGCACTCGGCGACCGCGCCCGACCAGGCCGACATCGATGCCAACCTCAAGGAGATCGGCGTACGCACCGCCGCCGAGCTGCTCGCCCGGTACCGCGTCGGGGGGATCATCTACTTCGCCTGGGCGCACAACACCCGCGATCCGCACCAGATCGCCGCCCTGTCGAACGGGATCCAGCGCTCCTCGCTCGGCCTGCCCCGCGGGCTCCCCGTCCTCATATCCACCGACCAGGAGCACGGGATCGTCGCGCGCGTGGGCAAGCCCGCCACCCTGTTACCCGGGGCGATGGCCCTGGGCGCGGGCGGGTCCCGCGGGGACGCCCGCGAGGCCGGGCGGATCGGGGGCGCCGAACTGCGCGCGATGGGCATCCGCCAGAACTACGCGCCCGTCGCCGACGTGAACGTCAACCCGGCCAACCCGGTCATCGGCATCCGCTCCTTCGGCGCCGACCCTGAAGCGGTGGCCGGACTGGTCGCAGCCCAGGTGAAGGGGTACCAGAGCGCCGGGATCGCCGCCACGTCCAAGCACTTCCCGGGGCACGGGGACACCGAGGTCGACAGCCACTACGGCTTCCCGAAGATCGAGCACACGCGGGAGGAGTGGGCCAGGCTCGACGCCCCGCCGTTCAGGGCGGCGATCCGCGCCGGCATCGACTCCGTCATGACCGCGCACATCATGGTCCCGGCCCTCGACCCGGCCGAGGACCCGGCCACCCTCTCCCGTCCCATCCTCACCGGCATCCTGCGCGAGGAGCTCGGCTACGACGGGGTCGTCGTCACCGACTCGCTGGGCATGGAGGGCGTACGGACCAAGTACGGCGACGACCGGGTACCCGTGCTGGCGCTCAAGGCCGGGGTCGACCAGCTCCTCAACCCGCCGAAGCTCGACGTCGCCTGGAACGCGGTCCTGAACGCCGTACGGAACGGCGAGCTCACCGAGGCGCGGCTCGACGAGTCGATCCTGCGGATCCTGCGGCTCAAGTCGAAGCTCGGGCTCTTCAAGAAGCCGTACGTCACGGACGCGGGGGTCGACCGGGTGGTCGGCACCCGGGCGCACCTCGCCGCCGCCGACCGTATCGCCGCCCGTACGACCACGCTGCTGGTCAACGAGCGGAGGCTGCTGCCGCTGTCCCGCCGTACGCACCGGAAGATCCTCGTCGTCGGCGCCGACCCGGCCTCCCCGTCGGGCACCACCGGACCGCCGACCACGGTCCTCGCCACCGCCCTCACCGAACTCGGCTTCACGGCCACCGCGCTGTCCACCGGCACGGCGCCCACGCAGGCGGTCATCGACCAGGCCGTCGCGGCGGCGCGGGGCGTGGACGCGGTGGTGGCGGGGACGTACAACGTGACGGCGGCGAGTACGCAGCGCACGCTCGTCGAGCGGCTCGTCGCCACCGGTGTCCCCGTCGTCGCCATCGCCGTACGGAACCCGTACGACGTGGCCCGGCTCCCCGGCGTGGGCGCCTGCCTGGCCTCGTACTCCTGGACGGACACCGAACTGCGCGCGGCGGCGCGGGTGGTGGCGGGGCGGGTGGCGCCGCGCGGGAGACTGCCCGTGCCGGTGCAGCGGGCGGACGATCCGGCGCAGGTGCTGTATCCAGTCGGGTACGGGCTGTCGTACTAGACCTACGCCGCACACCGGGCGCATCGCACCCAACTGACGCAAAGCCCCCCGTTCGTCTGACGTGACCCCCTGCCGCGGGCCACGCTGGACGGGGGTAGGTCGGGGGGAATGATGGTCGTGCGAAGGGCTGTCGTCGTGCGAGGGGCCGCGGGGGTTCTGCCCGCCATCGCGGTGGCGGTCGTGTCGGCGGTGGCGATGGCGGTGGCGGTGGCGGTGCTCACCGGGTGCCAGGGCTGGGCCGGGTCGTCCGGGGCCTCCGGGGCGTCGGGAGCCTCCGGGGCCTCGGAACGTGTGGCGGACTCGACGGGGTTCGGGGCGGTGTTCCTCGGGGTCGACGAGTGCAGCTCCTTCGGGACGGCCAGTTTCACCGAGGTGTCCTGCACGAGCGAGCGGGCCGCGGCGCGCGTGGTGGCGCGGCACGACGGCAAGGTGTCCGAGGGACCGGTCTGCCCGGCGACCACCGACTTCGTCCTGCACATCAGCGAGTCCCGGCCGGCGTACGACGAGGACGGCGACGGCACGGTTCCGCGGGGGTACGCGTGCATGCGCAAGCTCCAGGCACCGCATCCGGGGGACCCCGGGGGCGGTGGCGGGCCGCGCACGATCGTCGGCGACTGTGTGTACGGCACGGGCGAGGGCGAGGTCCGCGAGACGTCCTGCGACGGCGAGGGCAGGTACGAACCCGAGTACGAGATCGCCTCGGCCGTCGGCGAGCGCACGGACTGTCCCCCGTCGACGGCCCTGTACGTCCGGCTCGGCGGCAACGACCCGGTGGGCTGCGCCCGGCCCGTGTAAGCCGCCCTCAAGCCCCGTTACGGGCGCGATCCCGCCAACTCCCGCCCCTGAGCGGTCTCCTGGAGCGGGAGTTGGCGGGATCGATATCATCCCCGTACACGACGATGGGGGGACGGTGACTCCGCTCCCCCGCCTGAAGCAGGGGGCTTCCAACCCGAAGGTTGCGGTCCAGCCCGAACCGATCTCTTACGGGACGAAAGGAAAATACCACCGGTCATGGCCCAGGACGCTCAGGGCACTGCGGGCACGGACGAGCTGCCGGAGATCCCCGGCTACCGCCTCGACTCACTCCTCGGAACCGGCGGCATGGGCCGCGTCTATCTCGGTACGTCGCCCTCCGGCCGCCAGGTCGCCGTCAAGGTGATCCGTACCGACCTCGTCCACCAGCCCGACTTCCGGCGGCGCTTCCGCCGTGAGGTCACCGCCGCCCGCCAGGTCAGCGGAGCCTTCACCGCACCGGTCCTGGACGCCGACCCGGACGCCGACCCGCCCTGGATGGCCACCCTCTACGTGGCGGGCCGACCGCTCGACCAGCGCATCAAGCAGGGGCCCGAGCTGAGCGCCGAGGAGCTGTACCGCCTGGCCACGGGTCTCGCCGAGGCGCTGCGTGACATCCACCGCGCCGGGATAGTGCACCGCGACCTCAAACCGGCCAACGTCCTGCTCGCCGACGACGGCCCCCGTGTCATCGACTTCGGCATCGTGCGCGCCGCCGACGCCGACATGCCCACCGGCACCGGGGTCACGGTGGGCACTCCCCCGTTCATGTCGCCCGAGCAGATCCGCGCCCAGAAGGACGTCGGGCCGCCGAGCGACATCTTCTCGCTGGGCTCGGTGCTGACGTACGCGGCGAGCGGCCATGTGCCCTTCGACGCGACGGACGTGTACACGGTGGCGTACCAGCTGGTCCATGAACCGCCCGATCTGGAGGGGGTGCCGGACTGGCTGCTACCGGTGATCGAGGCCTGTCTGGCCAAGGAGCAGACCGAACGGCCGGACGCGGACGGGCTGCTCACCCTGTTGCAGCGGACGGCCTACCCGGCCGTGCTCGACTCGCCGGACACCGTGGTGCTGCGCCCGTCCGCGCCGCCCCGGCCTCCGGCGACGCCCGTGACGGAGGGCGCGGGCTCCGCGCCGACTCCCCCGACCACCCCGCCCCGGCGGCGCCGGCGTCTCGTGCTCTCCGTGGCGGCCGCGGTCGTGGCGGTCGCCACTCTGACGGGCGGACTGCTGTACGGGCTGCGCGGCGCCGAGGAGGGGGCGGGCACCTCCCGTTCCGGCGGCTCCGGTTCCGGCGGCCCCGGCTCCGGCGGCCTCGGCTCCGGCGGCTCCGGCGGGACAGCCGGCCCGAGCGCCCGCGCCGTCGCCCAGCCGGAGGGCTCCGCCGACTACCGGAGCACGCAGTCCGGCTCGGGCGGCTTCACGTTCACGTACCGCGACAGCCCGGACCGCCGCCCGGACGGCTGGCGGCAGTGGCAGTACAACCTCCAGAACAGCGACTGCGTGTACGCCGAGTCGTCCCTGGTGTGCGTCGGCGACCGGACGGTACGGATCGACGCCGCGACCGGCACGGAGCTGTGGCGGACCGACAAGGCGTCGTCGTACGGCAAGAACACCCCGGCCGTCGTCGACGGCGTCGCGGTCGTCAACGTCGGTGACCGGCTCGTGGGCCTCTCGCTCGCCGACGGCAAGGTGAAGTGGCGTTACCCGACGCCGACGCTGACCCAGCGGCTCATCGCCGACGGCGAGCGGGCGTACGCGGTCGACCACGACGGCGGCGTGTACGCGGTGGACGCGCGCTCGGGCAAGGAGCGCTGGACGCTGCGGGCCCGTGTCTCCCAGGGCGGCGGCACGGGGCACCCGCCCGCGCTGCGCGTCGTGAACGGCAGGCTGTACGTGTTCACGGGCGTCAGTGAGGCAGAAAGCGAGGAGAACCACGTCACGGTCGTCGACACCGGCAGCGGCAGACGCGTCTCCGACTACGCGCTGTCCGGAGCCTGCCTTCCCGGTTCGGAGGCGCTGCTGGAGGAGGACGGCGCGGTATGGCTGTACTGCGCCGAGCCGGACGAGACGGGCACGAAGAACGGCATCCTGCGCCAGGAGCTCGCGGCGGGTGCCGAGGGCGTACGGACCGAGGTCGAGGCGGCACTGGGCAACGGCCAGATCGGGGCGCCCGAGCTGTCGGTGACCCCGGGCCGGGTGCTGTTCGTGGCACCGACCGAGACGGGCGGCGAGCTGGTCGCCGTCGACCCGGTCCGACGGACCGAGCTGTGGCGCAGGACCCTGCCCGGCAGGGGCCCGGCGGACGCGCCTCCCGTCCAGGCCGGCGACCGCGTCTACGTCGCCAACCTCCGGGGCGTCGCCGTCTACGGGGCACGCACGGGCAAGCTCGTCTACCAGCACAGCGTGCCGGACATCAAGGACGACAGCGGGATAGAGCTGGGCCTGGACACGGAGCCGATGGTGGCGGGCGGCGTCATCTACGCGCCGTCGTCGAAGGCGGGCTGGGTGAGCCTGGACACCGGGGACACCGGGGACACCGGGAGCGGTGGGGACGGGTGAGCCCCGGCACCGCGTCACTGCGGTACCGGGGCTCATCTCGCGTTCGCGCGGGGCGGGTTACGGCCTGAGCGTCATCTCACGCTCGATGTCGCGCTTGTCCAGCCTGGCGTCGTACTTCGCCAGCGGCTTGGCCGCCTCCGGGTTCGCCTGGACCGTGGCGGAGGCCACGCCGGCCCACTCCAGGATGCGGGCCGTGGCCAGGGACTTCTGGTCGGCGACCAGACCGGCGACGTTGGCACCGTGGTTGGCGCCGGGCGCCGTGAAGACGTAGCTGTCGCGGGCGCCCTTGCCGAGGCGGAAGGGCTCGGCACCCCACGGGTCGTTCTCGCCGTACACGAAGAGCATGTGGCGAGCGTTGTGGCGGACCCAGGTGTCCACGTCACGCATCGCCCACGGCTGGAACTTCATGGGGATGTCGCGGGGCACGAAGTTGCGCGGGGGCTGGTAGCCGTAGCGGATGTACTTCTTCTCGATGTGCGGGAACCCGATCGTCGGCGCACCGAGCTGCGTACCCGCCTGGTAGAAGTACGGCGTGTACGGCTCCAGGCCCTGGTCGGTGTACGAGGAGAAGCCGCCGATCGTGTCGACGGACGTCCAGATCTCGTCGTCCGTCGCGTTCTTCGCGTCCTTCGGGATGACGTCGCTGTCGCAGTCCGCCAGCTTGCTGTACTGCCAGAACCCCCACACGTAGTCGAGCACGACCGCCTCGTACGCCTTGTCCAGGCCGCCGATCGTGTCGAACGTGAAGCCCTCGGCCTCCGCGTACTCCGCGTACCTCTTCTCCAGCGGCTCACGGCGTACGAGCGCCTCGCGCTGCACCGCGTTCAGCCGGTCGCGGCACTCCTTGGTGCCGACCTTCTCGAAGAACCGGTCGTACGCCGAGTCCTCCTTGTTCACCACGTCGTTGGGCGCGACGTACGCGACGACGCCGTCCATGTCGCGCGGGTAGAAGCGCTCGTAGTACGTGGCGGTCATACCGCCCTTGGAACCGCCCGTGGAGATCCACTTCTGGGAGTAGATCTTCTTGAGCGCCTTGAAGATACGGTGCTGGTCGCTCGCCGCCTGCCAGATGTCGAGCTTGGACCAGTCGGCCGGGTCGGGGCGGGAGGGGCTGAAGAAGCGGTACTCCATGGAGACCTGGTTGCCGTCCACGATCTGCGTGGGCTCACGGCGGCCGGGGTTGGTGGAGACGTTGTAGCCGCCGGTGTAGAAGACGGTCGGGCGGCCGGTGTCCTTGTGCAGCAGGGTGATGCGCTGCTGGAACGTGCCCTTGGAGGGGCGCCGGTGGTCGACCGGCTGGGTGTAGTTGAGGACGAAGAAGCGGTAACCGGGGTACGGCTTCTCCTCGACGAGGCTCATACCCGGTATCGCGAGCAGCCTGTCCTTGATGTCGGTGGTGGCGGTGGTGCCGGTCGCGGTGGTGCCGGTTCCGGTGGCCTCCGGCTGGGCGGCGGTGGCCGCTTCGGCCGTACCCACCGTGCCGGTGAGCACCACGAGCGCCAGCAGCCACCTGAGCGCCTTGCGCATGGATTCTCCCCTGTGATTCCTCTGTGCGCCGGAACCTAGTGGAGCGACGGGTTGGCGCACCAGGGGACAGTGCGTCAACTGGCCATAGGCGCAGGGAGATTAGGGAAAACCCTGTGTGCGGGACGGGGGTTGGGCAACCGGGTTCGACAGCCGGTCCGGCGGTCCGGGTTCAGCAGAGGATCCACTCCGAGCTCACGCTGCCGCCGCCGACCGCGCCCTCCACCCGGACGCACCGCCGTCCGGCGTGCACGGCGTCCGTGGAGATGCGGTACCTGCGCTTCCCCTCGCGCATCATCGGGCGGTTCCCCCGCGCCTGCACGCTTGCGAACATCCATTTGAGGGTGCCGTTCCGCCTCTTGGCGACGGTCACGGCGCAGACGTATCCCCCGCGTTTGTAGACGTGCACGTAGCCGGTGGAGAAGGACAGCGTACGGACCTTGCGCGCCCCGCAGGAGGCCGCCTCGGCGCGGCCCGGCCCGGCCACCACGAGCAGCCCGGCCGCGGTCAGCAGAGCCAGCACGAGCGCCATCGGCCGCCGCACCGCACCACGGCCCGCCATCACCCCACCGCTCACCAGTTCACCTCTCCCGAGCAGAAGACGTACTGATGTACGGACGCGTGACGTACACCGGATGGTTGCGCCCCCACCCAGGATCAACTCGTCGCGCTGACCGGCTCCCCCAGGCAGGTGCGCCACGATCCCGCGTAACGCCGCCCTGTTGGAGGAGCCCGTCGTGCGTACCGTGCTCCGCGACCCGACCGTGGGCAGAACCTCCCCCGGTCGCCCTCGCATGGCCCCCGATCATGCAGCCGTGACCTCGGCCTCTCCCACGAACGTCCGCCACAGCTCGGCATAGCGCCCGCCCAGCGCCAGCAGTTCCGCGTGCGTACCGTCCTCCACCACCCGACCGTGGTCCATCACCACGACCCGGTCGGCGCGGGCCGCCGTGGTCAGGCGGTGGGCGACGACCAGGGTCGTGCGGCGCCCGGCGAGGCGGTCGGTCGCCTGGTTGACCTGGGCCTCGGTCGCCAGGTCCAGCGCGGCCGTGGCCTCGTCGAGGAGCAGGATGTCGGGGGCGACGAGCTCGGCGCGGGCCAGGGCGATCAGCTGGCGCTGGCCCGCGGAGAGGTTGCGCCCCCGCTCGGCGACCTCGTGCAGGTAGCCGCCGTCCAGCGTGGCGATCATGTCGTGCGCGCCGACCGCCCGGGCCGCGGCCTCCACCTGGGCGTCGGTGGCGTCGGGGCGGCCGTAGGCGATGGCGTCGCGGACGGTGCCCTGGAAGAGGTACGCCTCCTGGGGGACGACGCCGAGCCGGTGCCGGTACGACGTGATGTCCAGGTGACGGAGGTCGGTGCCGTCCACGAGCACGCGGCCCCCCGTGGGGTCGTAGAAGCGCGCGACGAGCTTCACGAGCGTCGACTTGCCCGCGCCCGTCTCCCCAACGAAGGCGACCGTCTGCCCGGCCGGGATGCGCAGGTCCACGCCGCCGAGGGCCGCATCGGTCTCATCGGCACCGCCGTACGCGAAGTGGACGTCCTCGAAGACGATGTCGCCGCGCAGGGACGGCACCTCCTGCGGCTCGTCGGCGGCCCTGGTCGACGTGGGCTCGCGGAGGAGCTCCTGGATACGGCCCAGCGAGACCGTGGCCTGCTGGTAGCCGTCGAAGACCTGGGAGAGCTGCTGCACGGGCGCGAAGAACAGGTCGATGTAGAGCAGGTACGCGACCAGCGCGCCCGCGGTCAGCGTCCCGGCGCCCACCCGGTTCGCGCCGACGGCCAGGACGGCCACGGCGGCCACCGACGACAGCAGCTGCACGAAGGGGAAGTAGACGGAGATCAGCCACTGGCCGTGGACGCGGGCCTTGCGGTAGCTGTCGCTCCCGGCCGCGAACCGCGCCCCGCCGTCCCGCTCGCGCCGGAACGCCTGCACGATCCGCAGCCCGGACACCGACTCCTGGAGGTCCGCGTTGACCAGCGCCACCCGTTCCCGGGCCAGCTCGTACGCCTTCACGCTCGCCCGGCGGAAGAAGAACGTGCCGATGATCAGCGGGGGCAGCGTCGCGAAGACGACGAGCGCGAGCTGTACGTCGATGACGAGCAGCGCGACCATGATCCCGAAGAAGGTGACGACCGAGACGAAGGCCGTGACGAGGCCCGTCTGGAGGAAGGTGGAGAGGGCGTCGACGTCCGTCGTCATCCTCGTCATGATCCGGCCGGTGAGCTCCCGCTCGTAGTAGTCGAGGCCGAGCCGCTGGAGCTGGGCGAAGATCTTCAGCCGGAGCGAGTAGAGGACGCGTTCGCCGGTGCGTCCGGTCATCCGGGTCTCGCCGATCTGCGCGGCCCACTGGGTGAGTACCGCCAGCAGCGCGAGCACGGACGCGACCCACACCCCGCCGAGGGCCAGCCGGGAGACGCCTTCGTCGATGCCGTGCCGGATCAGGACGGGAAGGAGGAGACCCATGCCCGCGTCCACGGCGACCAGGCCGAGGCTGACGAGCAGGGGCGGCCCGAAGCCGCGGAGCAGCCGCCTCAGGCCGTACGACTCCTCCGGCGTGACCGCCCGCGCCTCGTCGACGGCCGGGTGGTCGGTGGCCGGGGGCAGCGCCTCGACCTGGGCGAGGAGTTCGGGGGTGGCAGGCGTCCCGTCGAGGGCGAGATCCCTCGGCTCCCGGTCGCCGGTCCACAGCCTGGGGGTGATGCCCCGCTCGGCGTCGAACTCGGCGTCCAGTTCCTCCCGTACGGAGGTGTCCTCGGGCGGTGCGGCCGGCTGGACGTGGCCGGGCGAGACCCCACCCAGCTCGTCCGGGTCGGTGAGCAGCCTCCGGTACAGGGCGGAGCGCCGCTGGAGCTCCTCGTGGGTGCCGAGGTCGGCGAGGCGGCCGTGGTCGAGTACGGCGATGCGGTCGGCGAGGTTCAGGGTGGAGCGCCGGTGGGCGATCAGGAGCGTCGTCCGCCCCTCCATGACCTGCTTGAGCGCCTCGTGGATCTCGTGCTCGACACGGGCGTCCACGGCGGAGGTGGCGTCGTCGAGGACGAGGAGGCGGGGGTCGGTGAGGATCGCCCGGGCGAGCGCGACGCGCTGGCGCTGGCCGCCGGAGAGGGTGAGGCCGTGTTCGCCGACCTTCGTGTCGTATCCCTCGGGCAGCTCGGCGATGAAACGGTCCGCCTGGGCGGCGCGGGCGGCGGCCTCGATCTGCTCCTGGGTGGCGTCGGGGCGGCCGTACGCGATGTTGTTGCGGACGGTGTCCGAGAAGAGGAAGGAGTCCTCGGGCACGAGCCCGATCGCGGCCCGGAGGGAGTCGAGGGTGAGCTCGCGGACGTCGTGTCCGCCGATGAGGACGGCTCCGCGCGTGACGTCGTAGAAGCGCGGCAGAAGCAGCGAGACGGTCGACTTTCCGGAGCCGGAGGAGCCGACGACGGCGAGGGTCTCGCCGGGACGGATCTCGAAGCTGAGTCCGTCGAGTACGGGGATCCTCTTGCCGGAGGCGTCCTCGTAGCCGAACGCCACGTCGTCGAACTCGACGGTGGCGGGGGCGTCGCCGGGAAGGGTCTTGGTCCCCTCCGTGAGGGTCGGCCGGGTGTCGATCAGTTCGAGCACGCGCTCGGTACCGGCCCGTGCCTGCTGGCCGACGGTGAGCACCATGGCGAGCATGCGGACGGGGCCGACGAGCTGGGCGAGGTAGCTGGAGAAGGCGACGAACGTACCGAGCGTGACGCTCCCGCGCACCGCGAGCCAGCCGCCGAGGGCGAGCATGGCCACCTGGCCGAGGGCGGGTACGGCCTGGAGCGCCGGGGTGTACCTGGAGTTGAACCGGATGGTGCGCAGCCGCCCGGCGAAGAGGCGCCGGCTCACATCGCGGAGCTTCCCGGTCTCCTGGTCCTCCTGCCCGAACCCCTTCACCACCCGGACCCCGCTCACGGCCCCGTCCACGACGCCGGCCACGGCCGCGGCCTGGGCCTGCGCGTACCAGGTGGAGGGGTGCAGCCGGGTACGGCTGCGCTTGGCGATCCACCAGAGGGCGGGCGCGACGGCGAGCGCGACGAGTGTGAGGGGCAGCGACAGCCACGCCATGATCACGAGGGAGATGAGAAAGAGCAGGACGTTGCCGATGGTCATGGGCAGCATGAAGAGCAGCCCCTGGATCAGCTGAAGGTCACTCGTGGCCCGCCCGACGACCTGCCCGGTGGACAGCTCGTCCTGCCGCCGCCCGTCGAGCCGGGTGATCGTCCCGTACATCTCGGTCCGCAGATCGTGCTGGACGTCGAGGGCGAGACGGCCGCCGTAGTAGCGGCGGATGTAGGTGAGCACGTACACGAGCACGGCGGCCCCGAGCAGGGCACCGGCCCAGGGGGCCATGTCCCGGCTGCCGTCACCGATCACATCATCGATGATCACCTTGGTGATGAGGGGTACGAGGGCCAGCAGCGCCATTCCGGCGAGGGAGGACCCGAGAGCGAGGACGACGTCCCTGGGATACCTCCAGGCATACCCGGCCAGCCTCCGCACCCAGCTCCGTGTCTCCCCCTGCTCGACTGCCACGCCGGTGCCTCCCCATCTGGTCCTTACCCACCGGAAGGCACCAACGCGGGCGGAAGCGGATTTCATCCCTCCGCAACAGACGGGGTTCCCGGGACGGTGAGGGTGACGGGCTGTTTTTTCGCCCCCCGCCGCCTCTGCCCCTC
>NZ_VJZE01000280.1 GCF_009377205.1 Streptomyces phyllanthi | reverse complement strand
CGCCCCACCCACAGCAGGGCCCGCCCCAGCGGCCGCAGCGCGGCGTCCCGCAGGAACCGCCCGCCGACGACCAGCGCGTCCCAGGCCATCCGCACCGGGACGACCAGCACGAGGACCACGATCCGCACGGGCAGCCGGATCGCGACCACGAGGCAGCCCTCGGCGGGGGCGTCCTGACGAGCGGGAACGCGCCGGGGCTCAGCGGCCCGCTCCTGATGAGGCGCCGGTTTATCCAGGTCCATACCGACCGAGACGCTCATGAACACTCCGGCCGTTGCGCCGTCAGCCCTCGTCATCAAGGTGTTACGCGGCAGCTCGACGATCCGCTCCCCGCAACTCCCCCTCACCGGAGACCGGGCGGCACCTGTCGTCGTGAGAGAACCAGTCTGCGCCGTTCCCGGTCGATCTCGGTGACGACGACCTGGACCTGGTCGCCGACCCGTACGACGTCCTCGGGGGCGTCCACCGGCTCGCTGACATGGACCAGGCCCTCGACCCCGTCGGCGACCTCGACGAAGACGCCGAACGGGACCAGCTTGGTGACCTGTCCACGCAGTGTCCGGCCGACCGCGACACCGTCGGCGAACGCCTGGAAGGGGTCCGGCCGCGTCGCCCGCAAGGACAGCCGGGCCTCTCCGTTCGTCGTGTCGAACTGCAGGAACTCGCACGCGACACGCTGTCCGACCGCCACGATGTCCGAGGCCGACTCGAAGTGCCGCCAGGACAGTTCGGGGTACGTGATGAACCCGACCCCGGGAAAGACCGGATGGCCAGGGCCGTCGTCCAAAGCCACGAACACGCCGTACGACTCGATCGCCGCGACCGTTCCGGACAGGATCTCGCCCCAACGAAGTCCCTTGAGGAACGCCCAGAGTTCCGGGTTCTCGGTGGCGGCCGTCGACAGCAGTACCCGGTACCCGTCCAGATCGACGGCCATCACCTCAGCCGTAATCCGCAGGCCGACCTCCACCACCGCGTCCCGACGTCGACGCCAGGTCAGGTCCAACGTCCCGACCACCCCCAACGGACGCGCGGCGAACCCGTCCAGGGTCACCGCCGCACCGGATCGCACGACCTCGGCCACAATCCCACCGCACAGATCACCGACACTCAGCGACGCCAGAAACCCCCGGCACTCCTGCTCCTCCGACGACTCCCCCATGACCCCGAGCCTCTCACGGCTCAACACCGTTGCGGCTCGGGCAGGATGGGCTCGCAGGGGGAGGCAGCACGGGCAGCGGCGCGGGAGACGGCCGAGGAGCGGGAGGCCGCCCAGGAGTCACTCTTCCGCGGGCCCGGTCCCACAGAACGGCTGCTCCGTGAATGGCTGGAGGGGCTGGGAACCAACCCCTCGGCACCCGACGAGGTGCGGTGCCGGCTGCTGGGCAGGGCGTACGGTTTCCTGTGGCACAAACAGCCCGCCGCGGTGGTCGAGGCCGCCCTCGCCCACCCGGACTGGAAGGTCCGCGGCGGGCTGGCCGACCCCCGCCTCTCCCCCGCCTCGGCCGTACGCCTCCTCGACGATCCCCGGGCGACCGTACGCCACACGGCGACCACCCACCCCCGGCTGCCCGCACGGGTACTGGTACGGCTGCTCCGGGACAGGGACACCGCAGGCACAGCCGCACGCAACCCCGCGCTGCCAGTCCCGGTCATGCACCGCATGACCGGGCTCCACCCGAAGCGGCCCGGGAGCCGATCACCTCACGTTCAGTGAGCGTGTCCGCTGGTCGTCGGCTGCTTGACCGTCAGGGGCAGCAGCTTCTTCCCCGTCGGGCCGATCTGGATGGACGTGTCCATCTGCGGGCACACCCCGCAGTCGAAGCACGGCGTCCACCGGCAGTCCTCGACCTCCGTCTCGTCGAGGGCGTCCTGCCAGTCCTCCCAGAGCCAGTCCTTGTCCAGGCCCGAGTCGAGGTGGTCCCAGGGGAGGACCTCCTCGTACGACCGCTCGCGCGTCGTGTACCAGTCGACGTCCACGCCGAAGTCCGCCAGCGCCTTGTCCGCGCAACTCATCCAGCGGTCGTACGAAAAGTGCTCGCGCCAGCCGTCGAAGCGGCCGCCGTCGTCGTAGACCGCGCGGATCACGGCGCCGATACGGCGGTCGCCACGGGAGAGCAGGCCCTCGACGATGCCGGGCTTGCCGTCGTGGTAGCGGAAGCCGATCGAGCGGCCGTACTTCTTGTCGCCCCGGATCTTGTCCCTCAGCTTCTCCAGACGGGCGTCCGTCTCCTCGGCCGACAGCTGCGGGGCCCACTGGAAGGGGGTGTGGGGCTTCGGGACGAAGCCGCCGATCGAGACCGTGCAGCGGATATCGTTCGAACCCGAGACCTCGCGGCCCTTCTGGATGACGCGGGTCGCCATGTCGGCGATCTGGAGGACGTCGTCGTCCGTCTCGGTCGGCAGGCCGCACATGAAGTACAGCTTCACCTGGCGCCAGCCGTTGCCGTAGGCCGTCGCGACGGTCCGGATCAGGTCGTCCTCCGAGACCATCTTGTTGATGACCTTGCGGATACGCTCCGAGCCGCCCTCGGGAGCGAACGTCAGACCCGAGCGGCGGCCGTTGCGCGTCAGCTCGTTCGCCAGGTCGATGTTGAAGGCGTCCACGCGGGTGGAGGGGAGCGAGAGGCCGATCTTGTCTTCCTCGTAGCGGTCCGCCAGGCCCTTCGCGATGTCGCCGATCTCCGAGTGGTCCGCTGAGGAGAGCGAGAGAAGGCCCACCTCCTCGAAGCCCGTCGCCTTCAGGCCCTTGTCGACCATGTCGCCGATGCCCGTGATGGAGCGTTCACGGACCGGGCGGGTGATCATGCCCGCCTGGCAGAAGCGGCAGCCGCGCGTGCAGCCGCGGAAGATCTCCACCGACATGCGCTCGTGGACCGTCTCGGCCAGCGGCACGAGGGGCTGCTTGGGGTACGGCCACTCGTCCAGGTCCATGACCGTGTGCTTGGACACGCGCCACGGGACGCCGGAGCGGTTCGGGACGACGCGGCCGATCCGGCCGTCGGGCAGGTACTCCACGTCGTAGAACGCCGGGATGTACACCCCGCCCGTCTTCGCGAGGCGGAGGAGCACCTCCTCACGGCCACCTGGGCGGCCCTGCGCCTTCCACTCGCGGATGATCCTCGTCATGTCGAGCACGGCCTGCTCGCCGTCGCCGATGACCGCCGCGTCGATGAAGTCGGCGATCGGCTCGGGGTTGAAGGCCGCGTGGCCGCCGGCCAGGACGATCGGGTCGTCCACCGTCCGGTCCCTGGACTCCAGTGGGATCCCGGCCAGGTCCAGGGCCGTCAGCATGTTCGTGTAGCCCAGCTCCGTGGAGAAGGACAGGCCGAACACGTCGAAGGCCTTCACCGGCCGGTGGCTGTCCACCGTGAACTGCGGGACGCCGTGCTCCCGCATCAGCGCCTCCAGGTCCGGCCACACGCTGTAGGTGCGCTCGGCGAGGACGCCCTCCTGCTCGTTCAGGACCTCGTAGAGGATCATGACGCCCTGGTTGGGCAGGCCGACCTCGTACGCGTCGGGATACATGAGCGCCCAGCGGACGTCACAGGACTCCCACGGCTTGACCGTGGAGTTGAGCTCTCCGCCGACGTACTGAATCGGCTTCTGCACATGCGGGAGCAGAGCTTCGAGCTGCGGAAAGACTGACTCTGCGGCCGCAGCGACTTCGGCAGGCATCTCGCGGAACCTTCGTGAGCGGGACGGAACTGACAGGGGTGACCATCCAGCCTAACGCGGCTCGCACCACCGCTCGTACGCGTCCCGAAGCCCCACCTCTATCTCCGCCGCCCGCCGCTCCTCCCTGCCGTACAGCACCCCGTACGTGAAGGAGCTCTCCCCCGCCGTATGGGCCTGGGTCGCGAGGTCGCGCAGTGCCTCCCTGGTCATCACGCTGTCCTGATGGTCGCCGAGGAAGCCCTGCAGGGCCTTCATGTCACGGACCCGGGCGGTGAAGCGCTCGTCGAAGCCGCCGGCCGCCTCCGCCGCGTACCGGGCGCGCTTGGCCTTCTTGCGGGCCTCGTGCATCGCCCAGTCGCGCTCGGGCCCGGACGGGAGGTCCGGGGCGGGGGCGAGCAGCGCGGAGACCCGGCCGATCTCTCTCACCACGGTCCGGGTGAGCACCTCGTCGGGGTCGGCCTCGGCGGCCTTGCGCAGGGGCGGCGCCGCGATCAGCGCGTCGAGGGTGTGCAGCAGGTCCAGGTACCGCTTCCCGTCCAGTACGGCGATCAGCCGGCGGCGGGAGCCGGAGCTGCGGGCGTGCGACCAGGTGCGCAGCCGGGTGCGGACGGGTCCGGCGAGCAGCGTCCTCGGCAGCTCGTCCAGCGCGGCCGTCAGGCGCTCGGTCAGCACCTCCTGGTCGCGGTCGACACCCAGCTCGCCCGCCAGCCACTTGAGTTCCTCGCCGATGGGGTCGGTGACGGCGCGGTCCAGGACCTTGGCGTACGACCGGAAGGAGCTGCGGAGACGGCGGGTCGCGACGCGCATCTGGTGCACGGAGTCGGGCAGGTCGCGGCGGACGGCGGGGTCGAGGCCGACGATCGCGTCACGCTGGGCGCGTACGTAGGCGAGGACGAAGTCGGCGGCGACGAGGCGCGGCTCGGGGTTCCGCTTGGCGGACCGTTTCGGCGCCTTGCGTTTCGGTGCCGTCTCGCTCAGCGCCCTGGCCAGCTTCGAGGAGGATGCGGACGCCCGTACGCCCGCCTTGCGCAGCTTCTTGTCGACCTTGTCGAGGAAGGCCGGGTCGCGTCCGTCGGCCAGTTCGACCTCGATCTCGGACCACTGCGCGCCGCGGCCCCCGCCGGTGAGCCGCTCCGCGTGTACGGCGTCGACGCTGACCTCGGCGAGAAGCACGCCGTCCGCGTCGAGCAGGTCACGGACGTCGCGTGAGGAGCGGATACGGACCAGGGGGACCAGCTCGGCGTCGCGGACCCGTGAGCGCACGAGCCCCGCGAGGACGCGGGGCACGGTGTCGGAGAGGGGGGCGCGGATCTCGTCCCGTACGCCGGAGGAGACGGGGAACTTCAGGTGCCAGCCCGCGTCGTCGCCTCCGGTGCGGCGACGCAGGGTGATCGCGGCGGAGGCGAGGCGTTCGTCCGGGGTGTCGTAGTAGACCGCGTCCAGTTCCGCGACGCCCTTGTCGATGACGGTGGCGACCCCGGCGACTCCGGTCAGGTCGGGCAGGCCGCTCTCGTCGGATTCGTACTTGCGCTCGATCTCGCGTTTCGTGTCCGCCATGAACCGAATCTAGTGGCTGATCCGGTTCATGGGCAGACCCCGGATGCGTCACCCCTCCGCCACCTGGGGTTTCCCTGGAGGACACCCGGGGTTGCGCTCACGCCGACATGGGCCGTTGCACCCTGATCGACTGCAGCAGCCCCACCGCCACCCAGACGGCGAACATCGAGGACCCTCCGTACGAGACGAACGGCAGCGGGAGGCCCGCCACCGGCATGATCCCCAGTGTCATCCCGATGTTCTCGAACGACTGGAAGGCGAACCAGGCGATGATCCCGGCCGCGACGATCGTGCCGTACAGCTCGGTCGTCTCGCGGGCGATACGGCAGGCGCGCCACAGGACGACGCCGAGCAGCACGATGATCAGGCCCGCGCCGACGAAGCCCAGCTCCTCGCCCGCGACCGTGAAGACGAAGTCGGTCTGCTGTTCGGGGACGAACTGGCCGGTGGTCTGCGATCCCTTGCCGAGCCCGGTGCCGAAGAGTCCGCCCGAACCGATGGCGATACGGGCCTGGTTGGTGTTGTAGCCGACACCGGCAGGGTCGAGCTCGGGGTTGGCGAAGGCGGCGAACCGGTTGATCTGGTACTCGTCGAGGATCTTCAGCTGCCAGACGGCGACCGCGCCGGTGGCGCCGGTGCCGATCAGCCCGAGGACCCAGCGGTTGGAGGCACCGGAGGCCAGCAGCACACCGAGCACGATGATGACCATGACCATGACCGAGCCGAGGTCGGGCATGAGCAGCGTGATCAGTATCGGCACGGCGGCGAGACCGAGGGCCTGTACGACGGTGCGGTGGTCGGGGTACTCCTTGTCGCCCGCGTCGACCCTTGCCGCGAGCAGCATCGCCATGCCCAGGATGATCGTGACCTTCACGAACTCGGAGGGCTGCAGCGAGAATCCGCCGCCGAGCTTGATCCACGCGTGGGCGCCGTTGATGGTGGCGCCGAGCGGGGTGAGCACGAGCAGGACCAGGAAGACCGAGACGCCGTACAGGATGGGCACGGCCGTGCGCAGGGTGCGGTGGCCGAGCCAGATCGTGGCGACCATCAGGGCGAACCCGATACCGGTGTTGAGGAGGTGCCGGACCAGGAAGTAGTACGGGTCGCCCTGGTTGAGCTCGGTGCGGTTGCGGGTCGCCGAGTAGACGAGGGCCGCTCCGATGACGGAGAGCGTGACGGAGCACAGCAGTATGGGCCAGTCGAGTCTGCGGGCGAGGGAGTCGCGGGCGAACAGCCGGGCCCAGCCGGAGCGTTCGGGCCCGTACCCGGAGACGGAGAAGCTGTTCGCGCCGGTCATGGGGTGGTCCTCCGCCTCTTCTGGCCGCCGTGGCGGGCCGAGCGCCTGCGGGTGTTGCGGTTGCCGGTGGTGGGCGGGTTGACCGTGGCCGCAGGGGTCTCGACCGGGGCCGACTGCTCGCCCTGCCCGGTGGCCTTCTCCGCGTTCTTCGGCGGGTACGCGGCGACCTTCGGGGCGTCGATGGAGCCGTCGGACTCGATCTTCGGCAGGTTCTTCTGCGGGGTGGGCAGCAGCGCCTTCTTCTTGTCGATCTTGCCGTCCTCGGAGACGCCGTACAGGGCGTTGTACAGCTTGCGGACGGCCGGGGCGGAGGCGCCGGAGCCCGTGCCACCCTGGGAGATCGTCATGACGATCGAGTAGTCCTTGGTGTACGTCGCGAACCACGAGGTGGTCTGCTTGCCGTAGACCTCGGCGGTACCCGTCTTGGCGTGCATCGGGATCTTGTCCTGCGGCCAGCCGGTGAACCGCCAGGCGGCCGTACCCCGGGTCGCGACTCCCGCGAGGGCATCGTCTATCTCGTCGCGGGTCTGCTTCGTCATCGGCAGCTTGCCGTGCGACTTGGGCTTGATCTCCTGCACGTTCTTGCCGTCGGCGCTGATGACGGCCTTGCCGACGGCGGGGTCGTACAGGGTGCCGCCGTTGGAGATCGCCGCGTAGATGGTGGCCATCTGGATGGGGGTGACGAGGGTGTCGCCCTGGCCGATGGAGTAGTTGATGGAGTCACCGGCGCGCAGCCGGTTGCCTTCGAGGCAGTTCTCGTAGGCGATGCGCTCGGCGTAGCTCCCGTCCTTCTTGCCGGTCTTGCACCAGACGTCCTTGTTGGCCTTCCAGTAGTCCTTCTTCCACTGGCGGTCGGGGATACGTCCGGTGACCTCGTTGGGCAGGTCGATCCCGGTCTCGTCGCCGAGTCCGAACTGGTGGGCGGTCTTGTAGAACCAGTCGTTGGCGTTCTTCTTCGGCTTGGTGCCGCCGTCCCGCTTCCACTCCTCGTGGGAGAGCCGGTAGAAGACGGTGTCGCAGGAGACCTCCAGGGCGCGGCCGAGGCTGATCGGGCCGTATCCCTTGGACTCGAAGTTCTTGAAGACCTGGCCGCCGAGCGCGTAGGAGCTGGAGCACTCGTAGGGGCCGTTGAAGGAGTAGCCGGCGTTGATCGCGGCGGCCGTGGGGACGACCTTGAAGATGGAGCCGGGGGCGGACTGGCCCTGGATGGCGCGGTTGAGCAGCGGGTAGTTGGACTTCTTCCCGGTGAGCGTCGCGTAGTCCTTGCCTGAGATACCGCCGACCCAGGCGTTCGGGTCGTACGTCGGGTTGGACGCCATGGCGACGACGCGGCCGGTCTTGGCCTCCATGACGACTACGGCGCCGGAGTCCGCCTTGTAGTTCACGCCGGTGTTCCGGTCGAGCTGCTTGCGGGCCTCCTTCATGGCCTCGTTGAGCTCGTACTCGGCGATGCGCTGGACGCGGGCGTCGATGCTGGTGACGAGGTTGGAGCCGGGGTGGGCCGGGTCGGCCTCGGCCTGGCCGATGACGCGGCCGAGGTTGTCGACCTCGTAGCGGGTGACGCCGGCCTTGCCGCGCAGCTGCTTGTCGTACTGGCGCTCGAGGCCGCTGCGCCCCACCTGGTCGGAACGCAGGTACGGCGAGCTGGTGTTCTGGGCCTGCTGGATCTCCTCGTCGGTGACGGGCGAGAGATAGCCGAGGACCTGGGCGGTGTTGGCCTTGCCCGGGGCGGGGTAGCGGCGCACGGCCTGGGGCTCGGCGGTGATGCCGGGGAAGTCCTCGGAGCGCTCGCGGATCTGGAGGGCCTGCTTGGCGGTGGCCTCGTCGGTGATGGGGATCGGCTGGTACGGGGAGCCGTTCCAGCAGGGCTGCGGGGTCTTGGAGTCGCACAGCCGGACCTTGTTCATGACCTCCTTGGGCTTCATGCCCAGGACGCCGGCGAGCTTGGTGAGGACCGCCTTGCCGTCGTCGTCCATCTTCAGCAGGTCCGTGCGGGAGGCGGAGACGACCAGCCGGGTCTCGTTGTCGGCGATGGGCACGCCGCGCGCGTCCAGGATCGAGCCGCGTACAGCGGGGTCGACGACCTGCTGTACGTGGTTGCCGGAGGCCTCCTTGGCGTAGGCCTCGCCCTCGCGGATCTGGAGATACCAGAGGCGGCCGCCGAGGGTGCCGAGCAGGGAGACGACGAGGATCTGGATGATGACGAGCCGGATCTGGACCCGTGGGGTCCGGCCCGTCTCCGGAATGTTAGTCATGGGCGCGGCCCATTCCGTTGAGGGTGGTCGTGGGAGACGGGTGGGCATTGGTCACTGCGGCTGCCTCCCCGTCTCAGTGCGCGTACGGGTCATACGAGTACACGGACAAGCTGTGCGCGCCGGCGGTGTGCGAGCGGGTGATGGGGTGCCGTGCTCTCACAGCCGCTTGACCCCCTTTATGCGTCCGGCGCGCGCCACCCGTGACTTGGCCGCCTTCATACGGAGGCCACCGCGCTGGCTGCCGATGCGCAGTCCGGTGCCGGAGGAGAGCCACCCCGTGGAGACGTCGGCGGCCTTGGCGGACGTCGTCTCGGCGAGCGGGTCGTTGTCGGCGCGCCGGGCCAGGGCCATGATGCCGGGGACGACGAAGGGCGCGAGCAGCAGGTCGTACAGCGCGGCCGTGAACAGCAGGCCGGGGAGCCCGACATGGCGGGCGGCGGTGTCGCCGACGAGGGCGCCGACACCGGCGTACAGCAGGGTCGTGCCGACGGCGGCGGCGACCACGACGGCCATGGGGCCGGTCGCGGACCTCACCTGGCCGTTGTCGGGCTTCACCAGTCCGGCGAGGTAGCCGATGACGCACAGCACGAGGGCGTACCGCCCGGCGGCGTGGTCGGCGGGCGGAGCCAGATCGGCCAGCAGACCGGCACCGAAGCCGATGAGGGCGCCCCCGACATGGCCGTACACCAGTGCCAGACCCAGAACGGTGAGGAGCACCAAGTCCGGTACGGCGCCGGGGAGGTGGAGGCGGGCGAGGATGCTCACCTGGACGACCAGGGCGACGATGACGAGGGTCGTGGAGAGCAGCATCCGGTTGAAGCGCATGAGGTGGTTCAGCTCCTACTGCTCTTGCGGTTGTCCGTCGGCGGGCACCGGCGCGGACGGTGTGACCGTCACCGTCACGGTCGGTGTGGGCGTGGGCTTCGGCTTGGGCGGCAGGACGGTGTCGCGGGGGTCCTTGCGGGGCGCCTCGACCACGACACCGACGATGTCGAGCTTGGTGAAGCCCGCGTACGGCGTGACGTAGATCGTGCGGGTGAGGTCACCGCCCGACGGATCGACACGCGATACGACTCCCACCGGCACCCCCGGCACGAACGGCTTGTCGGCCTGGGACCCGAAGGTGACGAGCCGGTCGCCCTTCTTCACCTTGGCCTTGCCGTTGAGGAGCTCGACGCGCAGGGGCCGGTCGCCCTGGCCGGAGGCGAAGCCGAGCTCGTCGGTGGACTCCATGCGCGTACCGACGGTGAAGTCGGGGTCGTTGGCGAGGAGCACGGTCGAGGTGTTCGGCCCCACGGTGGTGACCCGCCCGACAAGGCCGTCCCCGTTGAGGACGGTCATGTCGCGTTTGATGCCGTCATTGGACCCGATGTCGATCGTGACGGTCCATGAGAAGCCCTGGGCCGCTCCTATGGCGATGACTTCGGCGCCCTTGATGCCGTACTGACCGTTGGCGGCGGTCCTCAGCATCTTGTCGAGCTGTTTGACCCGGCTGCGGTTGCGGTCGTCGCTGCCGAGCTCCGCCTTCAGCGCGGCGTTCTCCTTCTCCAGTCGGGCGAGCCGGTCGTGACGGGTGCCGGATTCGCGGATCGCCTGGACCGCGTCGCCGACCGGGTCGACCGCGGTCGACACCCCGTTCTCGATGGGGCCGAAGACCGCGGCCGCTGCATGCCGGGCACCGTCGACCGGAGAGTCCTCCCCGCCGCGGATGTCCACCGTGATCAGCGCGAACGCGATGGCGATCAGCAGCACCAGGAGCAGCCGGCTCTCTCGTGTGTCCCTCACGTGCGGCGGCCGTGCCTTCCTCGTCGGAATGGTCAGTGATGGTCGTTCTCGAAGTCACCAAGGGGCGCACCCCGAGCCGGAGGACATCGGGGGTGGTATGGGCGAGCTTATGCCTCAATATCAACGATCCGCCGTACGAGCAGGGTTTCGTCTCGTACGGCGGAATCGAAGTGTTACGTCATCTGCGGGGCTGGGCGTCGAGCACCTGCTGCAACGCCTCGAACTCCTCGACGCATTTGCCGGAACCGAGCGCCACGCTGTCCAGCGGGTCCTCGGCGATGTGAATGGGCATCCCGGTCTCACGCCGCAGCCGCTCGTCGAGGCCGCGCAGCAGGGCACCGCCACCGGTGAGGACGATGCCCCGGTCCATGATGTCGCCGGAGAGCTCGGGCGGACACTTGTCGAGCGTGGTCTTGACGGCGTCGACGATGGCGTTGACAGGCTCTTCAATGGCCTTCCGCACCTCGGCGGCGGAGATGACGACGGTCTTCGGCAGTCCGGACACGAGGTCCCGGCCGCGGATTTCGGTGTGCTCGTCAGCGTCGAGGTCGTACGCAGAACCGATCGTGATCTTGATCTGCTCGGCCGTCCGCTCACCAAGAAGCAGGCTGTACTCCTTCTTGATGTGCTGAATGATCGCGTTGTCCAGCTCGTCGCCCGCGACACGGATGGACTGTGCCGTGACGATTCCGCCGAGCGAGATGACCGCGACCTCCGTGGTGCCGCCGCCGATGTCCACCACCATGTTGCCCGTGGCCTCGTGGACCGGCAGACCGGAGCCGATGGCCGCGGCCATGGGCTCCTCGATGATGTGCACCTGGCGGGCGCCGGCCTGGGAGGACGCCTCGATGACGGCGCGGCGCTCGACACCGGTGATGCCGGACGGCACGCAGACGACGACCCGGGGCCGGGCCAGATACCTCCGCTTGTGGATCTTCAGAATGAAGTAGCGGAGCATCCGCTCGGTGATCTCGAAGTCGGCGATGACGCCGTCCTTCAGCGGGCGTACGGCAACGATGTTGCCGGGCGTCCGCCCGATCATCTTCTTGGCTTCCGCGCCGACCGCGAGGATGCCACCGGTGTTGGTGTTGATCGCGACGACGGACGGCTCGTTGAGTACGATCCCGCGACCCCTGACGTACACCAGCGTGTTGGCGGTCCCGAGGTCGACAGCCATGTCACGGCCGATGAACGACATTGAGTTCCCCATCAGGATTCGTCTGGCCTTCCCAAAGTGGAGCACTGATGGCTTTTCGGGTCGGCGAAGTGGGTGCTGTGACGTGAAGGCTTACATCGTAGTCTCGCCCGCACGAACACTGCGCGAGGGTCTTCGCCATTGTCAGCAGATGGTGCGCCGCCTCGCTCCTGCAGACGGTCCATCGGAGTCACGCGTTCCCCCGATCGGCACGCATATGCCGGTGGGCAACTGCTTTTGAGGGAACCTTGCCTGGTCAGCCAGGGGCCGAGCCTGACAGACAGTCAGAAAATAGTCCCCCCACCTGCCCGGCGCCACCAGCCGGTCCGACGCTTGGGACCACCCCGTCCAGCC
>NZ_VJZE01000027.1 GCF_009377205.1 Streptomyces phyllanthi | reverse complement strand
GCGTTGGGCGGGGCCGTCAGCGGGCACCGCCGAGTGGGCAATCTCGGTGTTCATGTGACTCAGCGTGGCCACTTGTGTTTACGCTGGCCAGCACCGTCGACAGTACCCAGCGTCACTGTCCGGTCGCTGTCCGGATCTGTCCGGGCGGCGCCGCGTGACGTCGTACGCCGATGGGGAGTTGGGTACGGCGGCGCGTGGAGGTGTCGGAGCGTGGACATTACGGTCGGCGAGGACGACGACTCGGGGGCCGTGCTGCGCACGGTCGGCAAGGTCATCAAGATGTGGCGCGAGCGTGCGGGACTCCGGCAGGCCGAGTTGGGCACGGCCATCGGCTACAGCGAGGAGCAGGTGTCCTCGGTGGAGCGGGGGCGGCGGGCGCCGAAGAAGCAGTTCCTCGAGGCGGCTGACGCTGTGCTCGATGCGGGCGGGATGATCTCCGGGTTGATGAAGGACGTGGAGGTTGCGAGATACCCGAAGAAGGTTCGGGATCTGGCGAAGCTCGAGGCGGAGGCCGTTGAGATCTGCGCGTACGACAACTCCGTCGTCAACGGGCTCCTCCAGACACCGGAGTACCTGCGGGCCGTCTTCGGCTCACGATGCCCCGCCTTCTCCGAGGATGACCTGGAGCAACGAGTCGCCGCACGTCTGGCTCGTCAGGCGATCATCGACGGCACCCAGACGACCCCGGCATTCAGCTTCGTCCATGACGAGGCGGCGCTGCGGCGGCATGTCGGAGGCAGAATGGTGCTGCGCCGACAGCTCGAACGGCTGCTGGATATCGGGCACATGCGGAACGTGGAGATCCAGGTGCTGCCTCTGGACCGTGAGGACAACGCCGGTCTCGGTGGGCCCTTCCACTTGCTGCGGCTCAAGGAGGGCACCACGGTGGGGTACAACGAGGTTCAGCGGGTCAGCCGACTGATCTCGGAATCCAGGGAGGTCCAGATCCTTGAGCTGCGTTACGGGGTCATCCGGTCTCAGGCCCTCCCACCACGAGAGTCGCTTGCCTTCATCGAAAAAGTGCTGGGAGAGACATGAGCGTGAAGCCTTCGGCCGGTGACCGTCCCGAGTTGAAGTGGTTCAAGAGCAGCTACAGCACCGACGACGGCCCTGCTTGCCTCGAAGTTGCGACAACACCCGGCACCGTCCATGTACGGGACTCGAAGAACATACAAGGCCCCCGCCTCGCGTTCGGGCCCACCCAGTGGACCGCCTTCGTCTCGTACGCCGCCGTAGCCTGTGACATATGAGTGATCTTCTCCTCGTACGGCACGGCGAGACCGAGTGGTCGTGGTCCGGGCAGCACACCAGCTGGACGGACCTCCCGCTCACCGACAGAGGCCGTGAGCAGGCTCGTATGGTCGCGCCCCTGCTGGGCGGGCAGCGGATCGGGGCCGTGTTCGTCAGTCCCATGAAGCGGGCCCGGGAGACGGCGGAGCTGGCCGGACTGCATGACGTGCGGATCGACGCCGATCTGAGCGAGTGGGACTACGGCGGGTACGAGGGGATCACGACCGCCGAGATCCACCGCACCCGGCCCGACTGGTTCCTGTTCACGGACGGTGTCGCGGCCGGCCCGCCCGAACACCCCGGGGAGACCCCGGAGGAGGTCGGGGCGCGGGCCGACCGGATGCTGGCCAAGGTGAGGGCCGCGTCCGAGCATGCCGAGGGCAGCATCGTGCTGGTGGCCCACGGGCACTTCCTGCGCGTGCTGACCGCGCGGTGGCTGGGGCTGCCGGCCTCGGGCGGGGCGCTGTTCCGGCTGGAGACCGCCACCGTCAGCCGGCTCGGCACGGAGCACGGGCGTCCGGTCATCGCGAGCTGGAATGTCAGTCCCTCCGCCTAGTCTCGAAGGACTGGAAGGAGGGGGTGTGACACGACCGCCGACCGCCGCGCAGCGGCGGGTCATCGACGCCGCCGACCCCGTGACCGGTCGACTGAGGGGCACGGAGGCGCAGCTCACCGCGCTCGTCAGGCGCGGACTCGCCTTCCGGCACCCGCGCCCGCCGCACGACCACTTCCTGACCCCGGCCGGGCACCGTGTACGGGAGGCGGTCCAGGAGGCAGACACACCCGCCGCCTCGCCGCCCCCCGCACCCACTGGGACCGCGGTGTTCGCCGCGCGGATCGGGGGTGAGGAGGGGGCCGAGCCGGCCGGTCCCGCCCGGCTGCGTGAGGTGCGCGGCGCCTGGCAGGGGCTTCTGGAGCTGCGCCGGATGACCAACCCCGACGGCGCCACGGACCGGCCCTGCGCCTGGGAGCGTGCCCATCTCGTGCAGGCCGCCGCCCTCGCCCTGGAGGCGGCCGGCCATGGACCCGCCTCGGGCGCAGAAGGCGGCGGCTACCTCGTACGGGCCACCCCGCAGCCCGAGGCTGTCGCCGTGCACGAGCCTGACGTCGCGGCGCTGCGCGGCTGCGCGGCCACGCTGGCGGACGCGGGCTGGCAGGTCAGTGAGCACGGGGAGCCGCGCACCGGGGTGCGGTACGTGCTGGCTTCGCCGCGCCGGGTGTGAGGCCGCACCCGGCGGGCCGGGTCCCATCGAAAGGGCTTACGGTACAGGGCAGTTGAAGTGATCTCGTGAACCACTCCAGCGCTCCTGTCCGTCGCAAAAGGGGACTTCGTGACCGAGCAGTATGCCGTCAAGGTGACCGTCCGCGGGTACGAGACCGATGCCCTGGGTCACCTCAACCAGAGCGTCTACCTGCAGTACGCGGAGCACGCCCGCTGGTCGTTGCTGCAGGAGGCGGGCATCGCCCCGAGCGAGCTGCTGGCGAAGGGCGTGGGTCCCGTGACGCTGGAGCAGACCATCCGCTATCTGCGGGAGCTGCGCGCGGGCGACGAGACCGAGGTGACGTGCTCGTTCATCTGGGACGAGGGCAAGACGCACCGGATCGAGCAGACGATACGGAAGGCGGACGGCACGGTGGCCGCCGAGATCTCGGTGAAGTGGGGGCTGATGGACCTCAAGGAGCGCAGGCTCGTCGCCGACTCGCGCGAGGTCTTCAAGGCGATGGCGTCCGACGCGAAGGCGTTCGGCCTCTGATCCAACTCCCGTGCGTGCGGCCGGAGTGAGTTCGTACTCGGCCTTGGGCGGCCCCTCGTCGTCCTGTGCGCGGGCTCGGAAATCCGGATGCGCCGCCCGCCCAACTCCCGCCATCCTCACCCCATGTCACCGCGCAAGCTCAAACCGAGCCTCTACATCTCCGTCGACATCGAGGCCGACGGCCCGATCCCCGGCCCGTACTCGATGCTCAGCTTCGGCGCGGCCGTGGCGGGGCGCCAGGACGCCGACGGGTTCGCGCCGGCCGACCCGGAGGAGCGGACCTTCTACCGTGAACTCCGGCCGATCAGCGAGGAGTTCGTGCCCGAGGCGCTGGCCGTGAGCGGGCTCGACCGTGCTGCGCTGGCCGAGAAGGGTGCCGAACCGGCCGTCGCGCTCGCGGAGTTCGGCGCCTGGGTGCGCGAGGTGGGTGCGGAAGCGGGTGCTCAGCCCGTGATGTGCGGGTATCCGGCGTCGTACGACTGGACGTTCCTGTACTGGTATCTGATCCGCTTCACCGGCGAGAGCCCCTTCGGGCACTCCGGCTGCCTCGACATGAAGACGCTGTACGCGACGAAGGCCGGGGTGCCGTTGCGCGCGGTCGCCAAGGGGACCATGCCGCGCGAGCTGCTGTCCCGGCGCCGGCACACGCACCACTCCCTCGACGACGCGATCGAGCAGGCGGAGCTGCTGGCGAACCTGATGACCTGGGAGGGCGCCGCGCGGGGGTAGCCGCGACCCTGGCCCCCTCGCGACCCGGCCGACCGGGGACACGTACGCCCTCGCGGCCCAGGTCAGGGCCCGGCTCACAGCGTCCGCCCAACAGGTCACAGTAACCTGCTACCGCACGCCAACGGCATTGCTACCGCACGCTTACCGCATTCCCACACCGGCACGCGACCCTCGATCACCGCCCTGAAGTACTGACTTGGAGAGCCTGTGCCGTTGCCCACCGGGCCCCTGTCCCGCCGTCTGCTGCTGATCGCGTTCGGCGCCGGTCTGCTCGCCCTTCCGTCCCTCTCGGACCAGGCGGCGGACGCGGCCACGACGACCACCGGGCTGGACGATCCGGAGAAGAAGGACATCGCCATGCGGCTGGTGTCGAGCGCCGAGAACTCCTCGCTGGCCTGGGAGGAGCAGTACGACTACATCGAGGACATCGGCGACGGCCGCGGCTACACGGGAGGCGTCATCGGCTTCTGCTCCGGTACGAGCGACATGCTGGCCCTCGTCGAGCTCTACACCGTGCGCGTCGCGGACAACCCGCTCGCCGACTATCTGCCCGCCCTGCGCGCGGTGAACGGCACGGACTCGCACGAGGGACTGGGTTCGGGCTTCACGGCCGCCTGGCGGAAGGCGGCGCGGACCGCGGCCTTCCGCAGAGCCCAGCGCGACGAGCGGGACCGGGTCTACTTCGACCCTGCGGTGGCCCTCGGTGAGAAGGACGGACTCGGCACCCTGGGCCAGTTCGTCTACTACGACGCCCTGGTCATGCACGGCCCCGGCACCGACAGCCTCAGCTTCGGCGCCATCCGCGAGCGCGCGCTGAACAACGCCGGGACTCCCGCCCGGGGCGGCGACGAGACGGCCTACCTGCACGCCTTCCTCGACGCACGAGTCCGGGCCATGGAGCAGGAGCCCGCGCACAGCGACACCTCCCGCGTGGACACGGCCCAGCGCGTGTTCCTGGAGGCGGGCAACCTGGACCTGGATCTCCCGCTCAGGTGGCAGGTGTACGGGGACGGTTACGCGATCGACTGACACCTGCCTGCCGTCGAGAGGTTCCAGGGCTCAGCCCCGTGCGGCGATCTCCGCCAGGCGCCGTGCCTCCGCCCGGGTGGAGCGGGCGACGGCGTCCTCGTCCACCCGCAGCAGACGGCCGTGCTCCACGATCTGCTCGCCGTTCACGAAGGACGCGGTGACGGGCGCCGCGGCGCCGAGAACGAGCGCGGCGACCGGGTCGGCGATCGACGCGTGGGCCAGGGTGTCCATCCGCCACAGCACCAGGTCGGCGAGCTTGCCCGGCTCGAGGGAGCCGGTCTCCCGGGCGCGGCCCAGGACCTGCGCGCCGCCGAACGTGCCGAGGCGCAGGGCCTGACGGGCGTTCAGCGCGGCCTCCCTGTGCGGGCCGAGGCGGCCCACGAGCAGCGCGTTGCGCAGTTCGGTGTGGAGTTCGCCGGACTCGTTGGACGCGGTGCCGTCAACGCCGAGGCCGACCGGGACGCCGGAGGCCAGCATGTCGGGGACCCGTGCGATGCCGGCCGCCAGACGGGCGTTGGAGGAGGGGCAGTGGGCGACACCGGTCCTCGTACGGGCGAACGCGGCGATGTCGGAGTCGTTCATGTGGACGCAGTGGGCCATCCAGACGTCCTCGCCGAGCCAGCCGGTGGACTCGAAGTAGTCGGTCGGGCCCATGCCGAACAACTCGTGGCAGAACTTCTCCTCCTCCACCGTCTCCGAGCCGTGGGTGTGCAGCCGCACGCCCTTGCGGCGAGCCAGCTCGGCGCCCTGCTTGAGGAGTTCGGTGGAGACCGAGAAGGGTGAGCAGGGGGCGACGGCCACCTGGGTCATCGCGTCGAAGGAGGCGTCGTGGTGCTCGTCGACGGTCGCCTCGGTCGCGGCGAGGGCGCCTTCGAGGGTCTCGACGGCGAAGTCCGGCGGGAGTCCGCCGTCCTTCTCGCTGCGGTCCATCGAGCCGCGGGCGAGGGTGAAGCGGACCCCCGTCTCACGGGCGGCGCGGATGATGGAGCCCGACAGGTCGCCGGAACCCTTCGGGAAGACGTAGTGGTGGTCCATGGCGGTGGTGACCCCGCCGCGGGCCATCATCGCGAGGGACCCCTGCGCTGCCGCGTACGTCATCCGCTCGTCGATGCGCGCCCAGGTCGGGTACAGCGCGACCAGCCAGTCGAACAGGTTGTGGTCCGTGGCCAGGCCCCGGGTGATCCACTGGTAGAAGTGGTGGTGGGTGTTGACCAGGCCCGGGGTCACGAGATGGCCGGTGGCGTCGATACGGCGTACGACGTCCTCCAGGCCCTCGGGGGCCCGTCCCTCGCCGAGCGACTCGATCAGGTTGTCCGCCAGGACCACGTACCCCGAGGCGTACTCGGTGTCGTTCGCGTCCACGGTCGCGATCGCCGCGTTCTCGATGACGATGCGCTGAGCCATCGTTCGTCCTCTGCTTTCCGTGTCGTGCGGTGCGTCCTGGCTGATCGTGTCCGTGTCAGAGGTTGGTGAGGTCGGCCGGGATCCCCGCCTCGCAGCCGTCGCGCAGGACGGTGGCCTCGATCAGGCCGTACGGGCGGTCGGCGGCGAAGTACACGGCTTCGTCGGCGGTGGGGTTCTTCAGCCCGAAGGGCTCCAGGTCCACCAGGAAGTGGTGCCTGTTCGGGAGCGAGAAGCGGACCTCGTCGATCTCGGCCCGGTGGTCGATGATCCGCGCGCCCATCGCGTGGAGCGTCTGCTGGAGCGAGAGGGAGTACGTCTCGGCGAAGGCCCGGAGCAGGTGCTGCTTCGTCTGTTCGTAGGACTCGTCCCAGTCGGGCATCGGCTGGTCGTCGTCGGACCAGTTGAAGCGCCAGCGTCCGGACACGGAGGTCGCGAGGATACGGTCGTACGCCTCCGGGAGCGTCGTGTACTTGTCCTTGACGTAGCCCCAGAACTCGGAGTTGGTCGAGTTCAGCACGGTCAGGTCGGTGAGGCCGGAGACGACCTCCCAGGTGTCCCCGTCGTACGTGATCTGGGCGAGCCGGGTCTCCTGGCCGGTGCGGACGAAGGAGTGTTCGCCCTCACCGGAGTTCTCGATGCGCTCCCATCCGTACTCCTCGATACGGATGCGGGCCCGGTGGATCGACGGCTGGGAGGTCACGAAGTGGCGGGCGAGACGGATGCCGAACTGCTCGGCGGACTCGATGCCGTGCTCCTTGGCGAACGCGTACACCGTGTTCTTGGTGGTGTCCGTGGGCAGGACGTTCGCGTTCGAGCCGGAGTAGTGGACCTCGTCCATGTCACCGGAGAGGGACACGGAGACGTTGAGGTCCTTGATGTGGTGGGTGGTGCCGTCCCGCGTGATCTTGACGACCCGGTTCTCGGCCTTGCCGTACTGGTTCTGTCCAAGGATGGGCATCGTGCGCTAGCTCCCTCGGTATACGGAGTAGCCGAACGGGTTGAGCAGCAGCGGAACGTGATAGTGCTCGCCCGGTACGACGGCGAAGGTGACCGTCACCTCCGGGAAGAACGCCTCGCCGTCCCGGTGCGCGGAGAGGTACGCCTCGGTCTCGAAGCGAAGCCGTACGTGTGTGGTGCCCCGCGGTGGCGGCGGGAGGTCCTTGCAGCGTCCGTCGGCGTCGGTGGCGGAGGCACCGAGCGCGGTCCACCCGGCCTCGGTGCCCGCTCCGCGTGCCGACAGCGAGACGGGGACGCCCTGGGCGGGGCGGCCGATGCTGGTGTCCAGGATGTGGGTGGACACCGATGCGGTGCTCATCAGTCGTCGTCCTCTTCGTGCGCGGGGGCTTCCACGGGCTCTTCCCCGGCCTCGTCCGAGAGGTCTGCCACCAGCCGGGTGAGGCGGATGCGGTTGATCCTGCCCAGTTCGGTGCGGACGATCTCGCGTTCCCGCTCGGGCGCGTTGCCGATGCGGTCCTTGGCCGCGTCGCGCATCTGCTCGCCGGTCAGTCCGGTGGCGCAGATCAGGAACACATGACCGAACTTCTCCTGGTAGGCCAGGTTGAGTTCGAGCATCTCGGCCCTGAGTTCCTCGGAGGCGCCTGCCATGCCGCGCTGCTCCCGCGCGGATGCCGGATCGCCGGGTTTCGGACGGCCGATCGGCGGGTGCCCGGCCATGGCCTCCTCCAGGTCGCCCGTGGTCAGCTCCGCCATGGCGGCGTCACTCGCGGCGAGGAGGTCGTCGACCGTGGCGTACGGGCGGCCGGCGAGCAGCCCGCGCCCCCACTCCGCCGAGGCGCACGCCTCGTGGAGCACCTCGGCGGCCACGCGCCCCTCCAGGGCGTTGAACCGGGCGAGACCGGCAACGGAAGAAGTCGAAGTCACGGCACCAGCTAACGCCCTGCGACGACACGGCGTCAACAGTTTGTTGAAAAACGCGGGCGGCTACCGCGTGGGCGGGACGCGGTAGACGGAGACATGAGAACGAGACTCGGCGGTGAACTCGGTGCCGGACCAGTCGGCGTGCCTGGTCTCCGGTTCGAACCCGGCCAGCTGGGCCATGAGATCGAGTTCGGCCGGCCAGATGTAGCGGTGGGGGCTGCGGAACAGCCGGGCCTGCTCGGTGTCGTCGAAGTGGACGTGGTGCGACACGACGCGCTGGCGCAGGATGTCGTAGGTGTCGAGACCGATGTAGCCGGAGTCGGACCGCCAGACGGTGGCCGTCTGACCCGGCGGGAGCTTGCGCAGCTCGGGCACCCACAGCTCGATCACGAACCGGCCGCCGGGCGTGAGATGGCGGGCGGCGTTGCGGAAGCACTCGACCTGCTCGGCCTGGGTGAGCAGGTTGGAGATCGTGTTGTAGACGAGGTAGACGAGGGTGTACTCGCCCGGGACGACGGTGGTCGCCATGTCACCGATGATCACCGGGATCGTCGCTTCGTCCGCCTTGGTGCGCAGCTGCTCCACCATCGGCCGCGACAGCTCGATGCCGGTGACGGGCACCCCCCGCTCGGCGAGCGGGACGGCCACCCGGCCGGTCCCGACGGCGAACTCGAGCGCCGCTCCGTCACCCGCGAGCCCGGCGAGGCGCTCCACGGTCGGCCCCAGGACCTCGGGCGCGAACATGCCCGTACCGGGCGTGTCATAGCGCCGGGCCGTGTCGGCGTCCCAGATCTTCTCCTGCCGCGTTCCCGTCTCCTGCTGCATTCCGTCAACGCTCGCGGCCGGCTCGTGCGGTGTCCAACGAATTAGCACCCGGTGGACCACTTCACGCCGGGCCGGGCGTCAGCCGACCCGCCGGGCCAGCACCTGGCCCGGCCAGCCCAGGGACTCGGACACGAAACGGTCGGTGGGGGTGAAGCCGTTGCGTTCGTAGTACGCGACCAGTTCGCCCCCGCCGCCCGCCCAGCAGTCGACCCGCAGCAGCTCCACGCCGGCCCGTCGGGTCTCCTCGACGGCATGGGCCAGCAGCGCCGCTCCGATGCCCCGGCCGGCGTACCGCCGGTCGGAGATCAGCAGCCGGACGTACCGCTCGGGTTCCCCGGCCGGTGCGATCGGCATCTGCGGGCTGGGGCCGGAGTCCAGTACGACGGCTCCGACAGGAGTTCCGTCCAGCTCCGCGACGTAGGGGTCGTTCTCGGTCGTGTACCGCTCGATCCTCTCCACCCCGCCGGGTTTCCGCGAGTACGGTGTCGTGCCCCACTGCTCGGTGTTGCCGCGCTCGTTCATCCAGACCACCGCGCCGTCGAGCATGTCCAGGATGGCCTGTGCGTCAGCCGGGCTGCCCGGCCGGATCCGTAAGTCCTGTGTGGTGTTGTGCATGGCGGAAGCCTAGGCGACCCTGACGGCCCCTCACGGAGCGGCCGGTCGTGGGGCACCACCGTGAAAGAGCAGCCCACGTGATGGATGACCGCGTGGGTGACCGGGCCGGTGCGCGGACCACCGGCCGCCCGGCCAGGCGGTGGCCGACGACCAGCGCGACCGAACCCGCCGGGAACCCGGTGCACCCGCTCGGTCCACGCGAGCCCGGCACCAGCGGCTCGGCCTGCTCCGCCGCCTGGGCCTAAGCCGCCTGGGCCGTGCCGGGAGTCCGTGGAGTGGCCACTGCGGATCGGATGGAGAGAGGCTGGAGGGAGAAGTTCCCGCCCCGGCAGCGGTTCCGATCGCGGTTCCGATCGCGGTTCCGATCACCGAGACGCCGCGGCCGGGCGGGGTGACCAGCGGAAGGGAGGCAGCCATGAGGGTCGGCGTACTGACCGGCGGTGGCGACTGTCCCGGCCTCAACGCCGTGATCCGCAGCGTCGTCCGCAAGGGCGTCCAGGAGTACGCCTTCGACTTCGCCGGAGTGCGGGACGGCTGGCTCGGTGCGCTCGAGGGCAACGTCACGCCGCTGGACATCACCAACGTGCGCGGAATCCTCCCCCGCGGCGGAACCATCCTCGGCTCCTCCCGCACCAACCCGTTCAAGCACGAGGACGGGCCGCGACGCGTTCAGGACACCCTTGCCGCGCACAAGCTGGACGCACTCATCGTGATCGGTGGCGAGGACACGCTCGGTGTGGCCGCCGAACTGAGCCGGCAGGGGATCGATCTGGTCGGCGTCCCGAAGACCATCGACAACGACGTGTCCGGCACCGACTGCACCTTCGGCTTCGATACGGCCGTCGGCGTCGCGACCGAGGCCATCGACCGTCTCCACACCACGGCCGAGTCGCACATGCGCACCCTGGTGGTGGAGGTGATGGGGCGGCACTCCGGGTGGATCGCCCTGCACGCGGGCGTCGCGGGCGGCGCCAACGTGATCCTCGTCCCTGAACGGCCGTTCGACATCGATCAGGTCTGCGCATGGGTGCAGAGCCGATTCAAGATCAACTACGCGCCGATCGTCGTGGTGGCCGAAGGGGCCGTCCCCAAGGAGGGGCAGATGATCCTCAAGGACCGGACGCTGGACGAGTTCGGCCATGTGCGGCTGTCCGGCATCGGCGAGTGGCTGGCCCAGGAGATCTCGGACCGCACGGGCACGGATGCCCGTACGACGGTCCTCGGCCACATCCAGCGCGGCGGCACCCCGAGCGCCTTCGACCGCTGGCTGGCGACCCGCTTCGGGCTGCACGCCGTCGACGCGGTCAAGGACGGTGACTTCGGCACGATGGTGGCCCTGCGCGGCAACCGGATCATCCGCCTTCCCCTCGCCGAGGCCACAGCAGGGACCAAGAAGGTCGATCCGTCGCTGTACGACGAGTTCGCGGTGTTCTTCGGCTGAGGTTCGCGGTGTTCCCGGCCGGTTCGGCTTGTTCCCGGCCGGTTCGGCTGGATGTCCGGGCAACCCGCCGCACAGCCGCCGGTCCTGCCGGCCCGCTGCCGGCCCGCCTCAGTCGGCGTACGGTACGACCGCCACCGGGCAGCGGGCGTGGTGCAGTACGGCGTGGGTGACCGGCCCCAGTCGCCCCTCCGCCGCCTGCGGATCGATGCGGCGGCCCACGACGAGCAGGTCCGCTTCCCGGGACGCGTTCAGGAGGGCTTGCGCGGGGTGGAGCAGGACGACGTCGGAGCGGACCGTCACGTCCGGGTACTTCTCCCGCCACGCGCGCAGGGCATCGGAGAGCTGCTGGACCTCCTGGTCCTCCCAGGTGGCGCGGTCCTCCTCGGTCACCACCAGTGTCCGGGGGGAGACGGAGTCGGCCGGCAGGGCCCACGCCCGTACCGCCCACAGGGGCGCCCCGCGCGCCTCAGCGGCCGAGAACGCGAAGTCCGCCGCCTCGCCGACCGGGTGGTGCGCGTCGAAGCCCACCACGACCGGGGCGGCACCGCCCCGCGAGCGCATCGCTCCCGCAAAGGTGCCGGAGGTGCCGGTGGGCTGCTGGGGCACGACGGCGACGGGGCGAACGGCTGCCGCCGCCACCCGCAGGGCCACTGAGCCGACCGCCAGACCGTCGAAGCCGCCCGCCCCCCGTGCGCCGACGACGAGGAGCCCGGCATCGCGCGCCGCGGCGAGGAGTGCCGCGGCCGGGGCGTCCTGCGCCTGCTCACCCCGCACCGTGAGGTCCGGATGACGGTGGCCGAGTTCGGCGACCGCCCGCTGGAGCATCCGCTCACCGATGCGACGCAGCGTCTCCTCGGCCGAGACCGGCACGTCGGGGCCCGGAAGCGGTGGAGAGGCGTGTACGAGGCGCAGCGGAGCGCCTCGCAGCGCCGCTTCCCGCGCCGCCCAGTCGACTGCCGCCAGACTGCGCTCGGACCCGTCGATCCCCGCCACCACGGAGTGACTCATCGTGTCCTCCTCGCCAGGCACGCGCCTCTGCAGGCGCCACACGGCCGGCCTCCTTCCACTGTTCCACGGGGAGACCCGCGGTGCCCGTGCCGTAGGTGGCCTCGAAGGTCCCGGCGCAGAGGTCTCATCGAACAAGAGCGCGGCCGGAGGAGGCTGTTGGAGCCAGCGCATTCTCCTCCGGCCGCGCGGAAAAGGCATCGTGCGTCGATGTGCTCATGATCGCCTTGCCAGGGCTCGGCCGCCCTTACTCACCCGTGGACGACTCCTCACCCTCGGCCGCCGGTACCTCCTCATCCTCCGCACTCTCTTCGCCCGTCGACTCTTCGCCCGTCGACTCCTCACCCTCAGCCGGAGCCGCCTCGGACTCCACGGACTCACCAGCCTCGCCGGCCTCCCCCTCCGCCTCGCCGGCCTCGCCCTCAGCCTCGGCCGCCGACTCCTCGCCCTCGGCCGCCGGCGCCTCCTCATCCTCCGCACTCTCTTCGCCCGCTGACTCCTCGCCTGTCGGCTCCTCGCCCGCCGACTCCTCACCCTCGGCCGCAGCCGCCTCGGACTCCTCGGACTCCACGGACTCGCCGGCCTCCCCCTCTGCCGCCTCGGCAGCCGACTCCTCATCCTCGGTTGGGGTCACCTCGGGTTCCTCGGGAGCCTGTTCGGTGTCGTTCATGTGTTCACCTCCTGCGCGCGGAACGCGGCGCACGGTCAAGAGGTCGGCTTCGGCCGCCTGGGGTCACCGAAACCCAAAGCGCACCACATTCACACGCTTTATGCCCTTTGTCCTATGCCTCGAAGGTGAGGATGTCAACAGGTTCCGGACTGCGGCGTCAGCCGTCCTGCCGCGACCGCTCGTCGCCCTCACGAGCCCTGGCCCGCTGCTCGTTGACGTAGTTGAGGTAGTTGTAGACAGTGAAGCGGCTGACGCCGAGCGCGCTCGCCACGGTCTCCACGCCGTGCCGTACGGAGAAGGCGCCGCGTGCCTCCAGCGTCCGGACGACCTGCTGCTTGGCCTTGCGGTCCAGCTCGGCCAGCGGCCTGCCCCGTTCGCGCGCCATGGCGGCCAGGATGTGGTCGAGCGACTCGGCGAGCTGCGGCAGCCGTACGGCGACGACGTCGGCGCCCTCCCAGGAGAGCACCACGTCGTCCGGGCCGGCCTCGTCCGGCGGAAGCATCTCGCCGCCCATGGCGTCGACCAACGGCTTCACGGCCGTGACGAAGGGATCGTCCCCGATACCGGTCACCTACCGGCCTCCCCGGCCGTGTCGATCACGTTCACCTGCAACGACACCCGGGTGGCACCGGCCTCCAGGGTCCTGCGCAGCACGGCGTCGACGGCACTGAGCACCTCGTCGGCGCGGCCCTCCGCGGTGTTGCCGAACGGACCGACCTCCACCGCGTCGAGATCGGCCACCTCCACGACCTCGCGGGCCACCAGCGCGTGCGCGGGCACGTCGTCGAGGTCGAAGGGCTCGGTCGTGAACTCCACCCGCAATCGCATACTGCCCCCAAACCCGGTCCGGCCCGGCCTGACCTGGCCTGACTGCGCCGTTACCCGGATCGCCCGCCGCGGTCCGTCGCCTGGCAGCGACTCTAACCGACGTGTGGTTCCCGCCGGCCGGGAGTCGGCCTCACCTCGACGCCCTCACGAGCGGCCCCGTTCCTCACGTCCCTTGCGCAGGAAGCGCCGCAGCCGAGCCTCCGGCCAGGTGTTGATCACGTCGTCGCAGGTGAGCCAGCCGCGTTGCGCCGTTCCCACCCCGTAGCGCATCTCGGCCAGGTGGATGGTGGCGTGGGCGTCACTGTCGACGGCGAACCTCACCCCGTGCCGCCTGGCTCGCAGGATGTCGGCGTCGCGCAGGTCGAGCCGGTCCGGGTGGGCGTTGATCTCCAGGGCCGTGCCGGTGCGCGCGCAGGCCGCGAAGATCTCGTCGAGGTCGGCGTCGATGCCCGGGCGCTTGCCGATGATGCGGGTGGTGGGGTGGCCGATGATGTTGACGTACGGGTTCTCGCAGGCCCGTACGATCCGGCGGGTCAGCTCCTCGCGGCCCTGGCTGAAGTGCGAGTGCACCGAGGCCACGCACAGGTCGAAGCCGGCCAGGAAGTCGTCGGGCCAGTCGACGCCGCCGTCGGGGCCGATGTTCAGCTCAGCACCGTGCAGCAGCCGCATACCGCCGCGCCCGCCCCGTCCGCCGTACGCGCGGTCGAGTTCCCGTACGTGCTCCCGCTGGGCCAGCATCCGCTCGTCGGTCATCCGCTGCATGTACAGGTCCGGCCCGTGGTCGGTGATCGCGTAGTAGGCGTAGCCGCGCTCGGCGGCCACCGCGGCCATCTCCTCCAGCGGGGCGAGGCCGTCGGTGAGGTCGGTGTGCGTGTGCAGGTCGCCCCGGATGTCCTCCTCGGTCACCAGGTCGGGCAGTTCGCCGCGCAGGCCGGCCTCGATCTCTCCGCGGTCCTCGCGCAGTGTCGGCGGGATCCACGGCAGGCCGAGCCGGGCGTACACGTCCTCCTCCGTCTCGGAGACGATCTTCCCCCCGCTCTCGACGTCGAACAGCCCGTATTCGGAGAGCTTGAGTCCCTGGTGCACGGCCAGCTCGCGGGTGCGGATGTTGTGCGCCTTCGAACCGGTGAAGTACTGCAGCCCCGCTCCCCAGGAGTCCGGGGGGATGACGCGGAGATCCACCGCCAGGCCCTTGTCGGTGCGGACGGACGTCTTGGTCTCGCCCCGCGCGACGACCTCGGTGACGTACGGCAGCTCGGTGAACGCCTCCATCAGCGGCTCCGACCTCTTCGCCGCGGCGAGGACGTCGATGTCGCCGATCGTCTCGCGCAGGCGGCGCAGCGACCCGGCGTACGCGCAGCGCAGGCAGCCGGTGACCCGGGACAGCCGGGAGACGATGTCCTCGGCGAGGTCCATGGCGACGTCGACCAGGACACGGTCACCGGCGGCCCGCAGGAGACCGATGCCGTGGAGGATCTTCTCCTCCGTCCTGGGCCCGAAGCCCTTCAGGTCGCGCAGCCGCTCGGCGTGGACGGCCTCGACCAGTTCGTCGATCGTGGAGATGCCCAGTTCCTCGTACAGCGCCAGCGCCTTCTTCGGGCCGAGCGTGGGGATGGCCGTCAGCCGCCGCACACCGGCCGGGATCTTCGACCGCAGCTCCTCGACGGCGGACACGCTGCCGGTGTCGAAGTACTCGAGGACCTTTCCGGCGATGGACTTGCCGACGTTGGGGATCTCCTGGAGTCCCTTGAGGTCGAGCGTCGAGACGTCGGCGTGGTAGCCGCCGATCGCCCGGGCAGCCTTCTCGTAGACGCGTGCCCTGAACGCGTCTCCTCCGGTGATCGAGATCAGGTCCGCGTACTCCTGGAACAGCGCGGCGACCTCGTCGTTGGACCGGGCCACGGTTCCAGGGTAGGCGCGGGGGCGGGGCCGTACGAGGTCGGGCGTCGCCGTACGAGGCCAGCAGGCCGGGACGCGCACCGTGGGAGACCGCCACGGCGACGTCAGGGACCGTTCGGCCGGCTCGGTCGGCTCCGGCATCCCGGTTGATGGGGTCCACCCCCTCCACAACCGCGACTACCGGGCGGTAATCTCGCCACCCGCCGGATGCACAGGGCCGGCGGGTGAGCACGAAGGGGTCCTCATGGCGACGGACACGCACGCGGAGACGCCGGCGGCACAGGACCGCTGGGAGCGCATGTGGAGCCACCGCGAGCAGCTGCTCAAGGTGGCCCGGCGCCGGTCGATGAGTCAGGAGGACGCCGAGGACGCCGTGCACGAGGCGATGCTGCGGGCCGCCGAACGGCCGGACCTCGACGACGAGCGCCTCGGCGCGTGGCTGACGACCGTGACCATGCGGCTGTGCGTCGACCGGTACCGGCAGGTCAACCGCGAGGCCGAGGTGCGCAGCAGCCCCACGCTCGTCGCGCCGGGCCCCGTGCCCGTCGAGGAGGCGGTGTGCGACCGGGCCGAGGCCAGGTGGCTGGCCGTGCGCAGCGGTGAGCTGCCCGCCCGGCAGGCGGAGGCGCTGCGGCTCAAGTCCGAGGACCTCGATGTCGGCCAGGTCGCCGTACGGATGGGTCTGAGCTACCGGACCGTCGAGTCGCTGCTCGCACGGGCCCGGCGGACACTGCGCGCCTCGCTGGCCGGGACGCTCGGGGCCGTGCTGTTCCTGCTCGGGCGGGGGCGGCCGCGCGGCGGCGGGAATGCCCAGGCCATAGCGGTCGCCTCGACGGCGGCGACCCTGGCGGTGGTGGGTTTCGCGCTGCCGTACGTGCTCGACGGAAGCGGGGACGACCCGGCTCCGCGACCGTCCGTGTCGGGCACCCCGGAGGCCCTGCGCCCCGACGGCACGGGCCGGGCCGGGACTCCGGACGCGTCCGGCGCCACGACGCCGAAGGCCGCGGAGCCCGGTGCGCCGGCCTCGCCCGGGGACGGGACACTCCTACCGCTGTCCGTGCCGACCCTGCCCGGTGTCCCGGTGTCGCCGCTGCCCGCGCTGTCGGCCCCGGAGGTACCGGCGGTGCCCGAGGTACCGGGCGTGTCGGGCCTCCCGGAGCTGCCGGACGTGCCCGACGCACGGGACGTACAGGATGTGGACCTGCCGGACGCACCGGCCGGTTCCGCCGTCCCGGCGCTGCCGGGGATCCCGTCGGCCGAGGCCGAGGGAACCGCCCCGCCCAGGCTCCCTTGACACTCCCGACCGGATGACCTCCCCGCCGGCGGGTGCGTCGTCGGCCTGGTCGTCAGCCGAGGATCGGCCGCCACTCGCGCAGTTGCTCGACGCGGACGCCCTCGGTGCTGTAGTACGGGTCCTCGCCCAGCAGTTGGTCGAGGGCGGCCCGGTCCGGGACGTCGAAGACGAGCACCGCACCCGAGTCGTCGGCGAGCGGCCCGGCCATCCGGACGCGTCCCTTTTCGTGCAGGGCCGCCAGCTTCTCCCGGTGCGCGGGGCGCGCTGCGAGCCTCTCGGGGGCGTCGGTGAAGGAGAGTTCAACGAGCCACATGGGTGGATGTTCCCTTCGTAGGGCGGAGTGACCAACTGGTCCGGGGACGGTAGCCGCGCCCATTCTGCGCTGATCGACACCTGGATGGCAGCCGTCACTCTGCTTCCAGCCGCCCTGGGCCGCCCTCAAGGCGGCGCCACGACAGCGGCAGGACCGCCCCGGCGACGGCGAACCGGTCCGCCGGAGACCCTTCGACAGACCGCCGGAAACCCCCGCCGAAAAAAATCCGCACTCGCCGCGACGGACACCCCGCCCCTCCCCGTAGAGCAGATGTCAGGAGCTGCGCCGCGGGCTGTACACGGGCTGAAGGGTGGACCGGATGGGTGTCGAGATCTGTGTGGAAGGGCTGACCAAGTCCTTCGGTCACCAGGTCATCTGGCAGGACGTCTCGCTGACGCTGCCCGCCGGGGAGGTCTCCGTCATGCTCGGCCCCTCGGGGACGGGCAAGTCGGTGTTCCTCAAGACGCTCGTCGGGCTGCTCAGGCCGGATCGCGGTTCCGTCACGGTCGCGGGCCGGGACATCACCCGGCTCCGCGAGCACGAGCTGTACGAGGTGCGGAAGCTGTTCGGCGTGCTGTTCCAGGACGGCGCCCTGTTCGGCTCGATGAACCTGTACGACAACATCGCCTTCCCGCTGCGCGAGCACACCCGCAAGCCGGAGGGCGAGATCCGGCGCATCGTGCTGGAGAAGATGGACATGGTCGGGCTGATCGGCGCCGAGGGGAAGCTGCCCGGCGAGATCTCCGGCGGTATGCGCAAGCGGGCCGGGCTGGCGCGCGCCCTGGTCCTCGACCCCGAGATCATCCTCTTCGACGAGCCCGACTCGGGCCTCGACCCCGTACGCGTCGCCTACCTCAACCAACTGATCGTCGACCTCAACGCGCAGATCGACGCCACCTTCCTGATCGTCACGCACGACATCGCCTCGGCCCGCCAGGTGCCCGACAACATCGGGCTGCTGTTCCGGCGCGAGCTGGTGATGTTCGGGCCCCGCGAGCAGCTGCTGACCAGTGAGGAGCCCGTCGTACGGCAGTTCCTGAACGGCCGGATGCAGGGGCCGATCGGCATGGCGGAGGAGAAGGACGCCGCCCAGGTGGAGCAGGAGCTGGCCCAGCTCGGCGAACACCACGGCAGCGGCGAACACACCGGGACTCCGGGCAGTCAGGACCTTCCTCCCCGCCTGCTGCCCGGACCGGGCATCACCCGTCCACCCCGCTGGCAGGCGATCGCGAGACGCGAAGCCGAGCCGCGCCGGAGGGAGGTGACGGGCGCATGAGCCTCTCGCCCACCGGCGCGCTACGGCACTCCGGCAGCCTCTTCGCGATGGCGCTGGACGTCGTACGGGCCCTGCCCCGACGCCCCTTCCAGGCACGGGAGTTCATCCAGCAGGCCTGGTTCGTCGCGAGCGTCACGATCCTGCCCACGGCTCTCGTGTCGATCCCCTTCGGCGCGGTCATCGCCCTCCAGATCGGCAGTCTGACCCGGCAGCTCGGCGCCCAGTCCTTCGCGGGTGCAGCCTCGGTTCTCGCCGTGCTGCGGGAGGCCTCGCCGATCGTCACCGCGCTGCTGATCGCGGGCGCGGGCGGCACCGCGATCTGCGCGGACCTCGGGGCGCGCAGGATCCGGGACGAGATCGACGCGATGCAGGTGCTCGGCATCGATCCGATCCACCGCCTCGTCGTGCCCCGTGTGCTGGCCTCGATGGTGGTGGCCGTCCTCCTCAACGGTCTGGTCTCGGTCGTCGGGGTCGCGGGCGGCTACTTCTTCAACGTGATCCTCCAGAACGGCACACCCGGCGCGTACCTGGCCTCCTTCACCACCCTCGCCCAGCTCTCCGACCTGTGGGCGGCCGAGCTGAAGGCGCTGGTGTTCGGGGCGATCTCGGCGATCGTCGCGTCGTACAAGGGGCTCACGGCGAAGGGCGGCCCGAAGGGCGTCGGCGACGCGGTGAACCAGTCGGTGGTGATCACCTTCATGTTGCTGTTCGTGACGAACTTCGTGATGACCGCCGTGTACTTCCAAGTCGTTCCGCAGAGGGGCTGAGGCATGGCGCTGTCGCAACGTCTGGAGGAGCTGGGTGCCCAGCTGTCCTTCTACGGGCGGTCGCTGGCGTGGACCGGCCGTACCCTGCGCCGCTACAAGAAGGAGATCCTGCGGCTGCTGGCCGAGGTGAGCTTCGGGCGCGGCGCGCTCGCCGTGGTCGGCGGCACGGTCGGCGTGATCGCCTTCCTGACGTTCTTCACCGGCACGGAGGTGGGTCTCCAGGGCTACGCGGCCCTCAACCAGCTCGGCACCTCCAACTTCGTGGCGTTCCTGTCGGCGTACTTCAACACCCGGGAGATCGCGCCGCTGGTGGCCGGGCTCGCCCTGTCCGCGACGGTCGGCGCCGGCTTCACCGCGCAGCTCGGCGCGATGCGGATCAGCGAGGAGACCGACGCGCTCGAGGTGATGGGCGTGCCCTCGCTGCCGTTCCTGGTGACGACGCGGATGATCGCCGGTTTCGTCGCCGTGATCCCCCTGTACGTGGTCGGGCTGCTGTCCTCGTACCTCGCCGCCCGCACGATCACCACCGGCTACTACGGGCAGTCGACCGGCACGTACGACCACTACTTCCAGCAGTACCTGCCGCCCGTCGACGTGCTGTGGTCCTTCGGCAAGGTGATCGTCTTCGCCGTGCTGATCATCCTGGTGCACTGCTACTACGGCTACTACGCGAGCGGCGGCCCGGCCGGTGTCGGCGTCGCGGTGGGCCGTGCCGTACGGACCTCGATCGTGGCGATCAACATCCTGGACTTCTTTCTGAGCCTCGCCATCTGGGGCGCCAACACGACCGTACGGATCGCGGGGTGAGAACAGTGCGCTTGCGCCTTTGGAGACTGCGGTTGTACGGCGTCGTCTTCCTCGCCGTACTCGCCCTGCTGCTGTCGCTCGCCGTGGCCGCGTACCAGCAGGCGTTCACCCCGGTCGTGCGCGTCACCCTGGAGGCCGACCGCCTCGGCAACCAGCTCGATCCGCGCGCCGACGTCAAACTGCGCGGGTTGCTGGTGGGCGAGGTGCGCGGGGTCCGCGCCGACGGGGAGAAGGCGACGCTCGACCTCGCGCTCAAGCCGGAGTACGTCACGTCCATCCCGTCGGACGTGCACGCGCGGCTGCTGCCCAAGACGCTGTTCGGCGAGAAGTACGTCGACCTGGTCGCGCCCCGCGCCTCCTCGGCACGGCCCCTCCGCGCCGGAGATGTCATCACCCAGGACCGTACGGAGGTCGGCATCGAGCTCCAGCGGCTGATGAACGACCTGCTGCCGCTGCTGCGCACGGTCCGGCCCGGCGAACTCAACGCCACGCTGTCGGCGTTCGCCACCGCGCTGGAGGGGCGCGGCGACCGGATCGGCGACAACCTCACCCGTGTCGAGGGCTATCTGCGCCGCCTCAACCCGCATCTGCCGTCCCTGAAGGAGGACATCGCGCGCTTCGCCGACGTCGCGGAGGTGTACGGCGAGGCCGCGCCCGACCTCATGGACATCCTGCGGAACACCGTCACCACCAGCCGCACCCTCGTCGAGAAGAAGGACCGGCTGGCCGCCGCCCTCCGCTCCACCGCGACCGTCGCGGGCACCGCGGAGGACTTCTTCGACGAGAACGGCGACCGGCTGATCACCCTGGGCCGGGTCTCCCGCCCCACGCTGGAGCTCTTCGCCCGCTACTCCCCCGAGTACCCGTGTCTCCTCGAAGGCCTGGTCCGGCAGGAGAAGGTGTCGGAGGAGGCGTTCCGGGGCGGCGCGATGCGGATCACCCTCGAGGCCGTGCGCCCGCAGGCCGCGTACGAGCCCGGTGAGGAGCCGCGCTACGGCGAGCGGTCGGGGCCGAACTGCCGGGGGCTGCCCCATCCGCGCGTTCCCGCACCGGACACACAGCTCGACGACGGTACGGAGTCGGGGAGTCCGGGTCGTGACGGCCTGTCCGGAGGGATCGGGGTGTCCGCCACCGAGGCCGAGCAGCGGGCCGTGGGGTCGCTCGTGGCGCCCGCCATGGGTGTGCCCGCGGACGAGGTGCCGCCCGTCGCGACCCTGCTGTTCGGACCGCTGGCCCGGGGAACGGCGGTGAGCGTCGCATGAGCACGCAAGGAGCGCGCCACACCATGGCGCCGCTGGTCAAGTTCAGCCTCTTCGCGCTGGTCACGATCGCGGCGACGACCCTGCTCGCCGCCACCATCGTCAATGTCTCCTTCACGCCGAAGCACACGTACCACGCGGTGTTCAGCGATGTGACGGGGCTGGAGGAGGGCGACGACATCCGTGTGGCCGGGGTGCGGGTCGGCGAGGTCGAGGGCATCCGGATCAAGGACCGGACCCTGGCCGAGGTCACCTTCACGGTCACCGAGGAACGCCCGCTGCTCGCCGGGACCGGCGCGGTCGTGCGCTACCGGAACCTGGTCGGGCAGCGGTACATCGCGCTGACCGAGGGCGCGGGCGACGGCACCCGGCTGCGGCCGGGCGGCACCATCCCGCTGTCCAGGACCCAGCCCGCGCTGGACCTCAACGCGCTGCTGAACGGCTTCAAGCCGCTGTTCGCCGCGCTCAGCCCGAACGACGTCAACCAGCTGGCCACCGAGATCATCCGGACCCTCCAGGGCGAGGGCGGCACGGTGAACAGCCTGCTCGCGCACACGGCGTCGCTCACGACGACGCTCGCCGACCGTGACGAGCTGATCGGTTCGGTGATCGACAACCTCAACACCGTGCTGGAGACGCTCGACGAGCGGGGCGCCCGTTTCTCCGGGCTGCTGAAGGAGCTGCGGCGGGTGGTCTCCGGGCTGTCCGCCGACCGCAAGCCGATCGGGCAGTCGCTGGTGGGCATCGGCGACCTCACGGAGGCGACCTCGGGGCTGCTGAAGGACGCGCGGCCACCGCTGAAGGACGACATCGCCGGGCTTACCCGGCTCACCGGAACGCTGAACGAGAACGAGAAGACCGTGGAGGGCGTGCTGAAACGGCTGCCGAACAAGCTCAACGAGCTGACGGGGACGGCGTCCTACGGCTCGTGGTTCAACTTCTACCTGTGTGACTTCGACGGCCGGATCGTGCTGCCGAAGACGAAGCAGGTGCTCACCCCCGAGCTGCACGTGGCGCGGGCGAGGTGCGGCGGATGAGCATACGACGCGTCGTGCCGCGCCGAAGGCGGCGACCGGAGCCGTTGGTGAAGGTGCGGGTGCTGCCGCCACGGCTGCCCGGGCTGCCGAGACCGCGGCTGCTCCCGCGCAGGAAGCGACGCCCCGAACCGCTGGTGAAGGTCCGCGTCCTGCCGCCGAAGCCGCCCCGGCTGCTTCCCCGCAGGGGACACCGCCCGAAGCCCTTCCGCGAGCGCAACCCCGTCGTGGTGGGTGCCGTCGGGCTCACCACCCTCACGCTGCTGACCGTCGCCGCGTTCAACGCCGACAGCCTGCCGCTGATCGGCGGCGGCGAGACGTACAGCGCCGCCTTCTCGGAGGCCGGCGGCCTCAAACCGGGCGACGAGGTGCGGATCGCCGGGGTCAAGGTCGGCAAGGTGGAGGACGTCGACCTGGACGGCGACCACGTCAAGGTGACCTTCAAGGTGAAGGGAGACCCGGGGTTCGGCACCGGCACCGGCGCCTCGATCCGGGTCAGGACGATCCTCGGCGCCAAATACCTCGCGCTGCACCCCGAGGGGCCGGGCCAGTTGGAGCCGGGCAGCGAGATCCCGCTCCGGCGGACCGTGTCGGCGTACGACGTCGTGCAGGCGTTCAGCGATCTGACGACCACGACGGAGGAGGTCGACACCGACCGGCTGGCGAAGGCCCTGGACACGATCTCCACCACCTTCCAGGACTCGCCCGCCGAGGTGCGGGCGTCCATCAAGGGGCTGTCCAGGATCTCCCGGACCGTCGCCACACGCGACAAGGCGCTGCGCGGGCTCCTCGACCACGCGAACGGGGTCACCGAGGTGCTGGCCGAGCGCTCGGAGGACTTCTCCGCGCTGGTGAAGGACGGCGACAAGCTGTTCCGGGAGATCAGCAGGCGGCGCGAGGCGATCCACAAGCTCCTCAGGAGCTCCGCGCTGCTGGGCGTCGAGCTGTCGGGGCTGGTCGAGGACAACCGCGAGGAGATCGGGCCCGCGCTGAAGAACCTCAACACGTTCGTCAGGATGCTCGAACGCAACCAGGCGAGCCTCGACCGGAGCGTCAGGCTGCTCGCGCCGTACGTCCGGGTCTTCACCAACACCCTCGGCAACGGCCGCTGGTTCGACTCCTACGTCCAGAACCTGGTCGCCGCTCCTGTGGTCCCGCGGACGGGTGGCTCGCGATGACCGGACGAATCCCGCTGAAGAGGCCTCTCGCCCTGCTCACCGGGCTCGCGGTCGTCGCCGCGCTCGCCGTCGTCCTGTGGCCGCGCTCCGAGCCGGTCCGGGTCACGGCGTACTTCCCGCGCACCGTCGGCATCTACCCCGGCTCGGACGTCCGTGTCCTCGGTGTCCGGATCGGCGAGGTCGCGGCGATCACACCGCAGGGCGACCGGGTGCGGGTGGAGCTGGAGTACGAGGAGGGCCGCAAGGTACCCGCCGACGCGCAGGCCGCCATCATCAACTCCTCGGTGGTCAGCGACCGTTACGTCCAGCTGCTGCCGGTGTACCGGAAGGGCCCCGTGCTGCGGGACGGCGACGTCATCCCCGAGTCGCGTACGGCCGTACCCGTCGAGCTCGACCGGATCTTCGACAGCCTGCACACCACGTCCGAGGCGCTCGGCCCCAAGGGCGCCAACAAGGACGGCTCCCTGTCGCGGCTGCTCGGTGTGAGCGCGGACAACCTCGAAGGGCAGGGCGAGAACCTCAACCGGACGGTCGAGGACCTGTCGCAGGCGGTGACCACGCTGTCCGACGGGCGGGGCGACCTCTTCGGCACCGTGCGGAACCTGCAGGTGTTCACGGCGGCGCTGGCGGCCGACGACAAGAGCGTGCGCTCGTTCAACAGCAGCCTCGCCAAGGTGGCGGAGCAGCTCGCCGGGGAGCGCGAGGACCTCGCGGCGGCGCTGAAGCACCTGGGCGCCGCCCTCGGTGACGTGTCCGAGTTCGTGAAGGAGAACAAGAAGGCGCTGACCTCCGACATACGGGGCCTCAGCAAGGTCACCAGGGTCCTCGTCACCCAGCGGGCGGCGCTGGAGGAGCTGCTGGAGGTCGCCCCCACGGGCCTGTCGAACCTGCAGAACGCCTACAACGCGTCCTCCGGCACCCTCGACACCCGCGACAACCCGCAGCAGGCACAGGACCCGGCCGCCCTGCTGTGCTCCCTGCTGAGGACCACCGGGGACGAGGGCGGCGAGAACCCCGACTGCGAGGAGCTGGAGAAGCTCTTCGACTCCCTGCCCGAGCTGCCGACGGCCCCGCCCTCGACGGGCACGGTCGACCGGACGCTCGGCGGAATCCTGGAGGGCCGCGCATGAGTCGGGGTGTGAACGGACCGCGCAGGGGGCGGGTGGCGGTGTGGACGGCCGCCGGCTCGCTGCTGCTGTCGGGCTGCGAGTTCAACGGCTGGTACGACGTCCCGCTGCCCGGAGGGGCCGCGGCGGACGGCGGTGCCTACCACGTCACGGTCGAGTTCCGGGACGTGATGGACCTGGTGCCGCAGTCCTCGGTCAAGGTCGGCGACGTCACCGTGGGCGCAGTCGAGAAGGTGGAGCTGCACGGCTGGCACGCCCGGGTGCGGCTCCGTGTCGCCGACTCGGTGAAGCTGCCCGGCAACGCGGTCGCCGAGCTGGGGCAGACGAGCATGCTCGGCGAGAAGTACGTGGCGCTGTCCGCACCGGCCGACGCCGAACCCGTGGGCCGGCTCCGGGACGGCGACCGCATCCCGCTGTCCCGCAGCGGCCGGGGCGCGGAGGTCGAGGAGGTGCTGTCCGCCCTGTCCGCACTGCTCAACGGGGGTGGCGTGGCCCAGCTCAAGACGATCACCGTGGAGCTGAACAAGGCCTTGGAGGGCCGCGAGAACCGGGTCGGGTCGCTGCTGAAGGAGCTCGACACGTTCCTCGGCGGGCTCGACGAGCAGCGCGCGGAGATAGTCCGCGCGCTCAAGGGAGTGGACCGGCTGGCCAAGCGGCTCCGGAAGGAGAGGAAGACGATCGCCCGGGCCGTCGACACCCTGCCGCCCGCGCTGAAGGTCCTCGCCGACCAGCGCCGCGATCTGACCCGGATGCTCACCGCCCTGTCGAAGCTCGGCAGGGCCGGCACCCGGGTCGTCAAGGCCTCACGGAACGACACCGTCGCCAACCTCGAACAGCTGCGGCCGATCCTGCGACAGCTCGACAAGGCGGGCAGCGATCTGCCCAACTCCCTTGAGTTGCTGACGACGTACCCGTTCCCGCGCAACGCGGTGGACGCCGTCAAGGGCGACTACGTGAACCTCCGTGTCACCGCCGACCTCGACCTGGCGAACATCTACGGCAATCTCACCGATGGTTCCGGCAAGTCCGGCGAGACCGATGAGAGGGACGGCGACTCCGGCACCCCGGAGCTCCCGGACCTGCCCGACCTGCCGGACGTGCCCGGCCTCCCCGCACCGACCGGGCTGCCCGACACGCCGGACGTGCCCGTCGATCCCTCGGCGCCCACCGACGGGGACGGGGACGGCGGCGACCTGCTGTGCCCGCCCGTGTGCACAGCGGGCTACGGCACCGAAGACGGCTCCGGACGCCTCCCACCCGGGATCGACCTCGCCCTGGCCGAGCTGATGCTGAAGGGGATACAGCCGTGATCACACGTACGGTCAAGGCCCAGTTGCTCGCGTTCGCCACTCTGACCGCCGTCGGGGTGTCGTATGTCGGCGCCGAGTACACCGGTCTGGTGGACGAGGTCCTCGACCGCGGCTACACCGTGCGGGCCGACTTCGCCGAGTCCGGGGGCGTCTTCCCGGGCGCCGAGGTCACCTACCGCGGGGTGCCGGTGGGCCGGGTGGGCGAGCTGCGGCTGACCCGCGGCGGGGTGTCGGTGGCGCTGGAGATCGAGGACGACGCTCCGCGCATCCCGGCCGACACGCTGGCGGTGGTCGCCAACCGCTCGGCGGTGGGCGAGCAGTACGTCGACCTGCAACCACGGCGGTCCGGTGGCCCGTACCTCCTCGACGGCAGCCCGGTCCCGCGCGAGCACACCCGGGTGCCGCTCCCCACGACCGACCTCGTGCTCAGCCTCGACCGGCTGGTGAACTCCGTCGGCAAGGACGATCTGCGCACCACCGTCGACGAGTTGGGCAAGGCCTTCTCCGGCACCGGCCCACGCCTGAGCCGGCTGGTGGACTCGGGGAACGAGCTCGTCGAGTCGGCGTCCGACGCGCTCCCCGAGACGGTGTCGCTGATCGAGGACTCACGGAAGGTCCTCAGGACGCAGGCCGACCAGGGCTCGGCCATCAAGTCGTTCTCACGCGATCTCGCGGCCCTCACGGCCCAGCTGAAGGCGAGCGACGGCGACCTGCGCGAGCTGATCGGCAACTCCGCGCCCGCCGCGCAGGAGATCGACTCCCTGCTGAGGTCCACCCGGCCGGACCTGCCGGTCCTGCTCGCCAACCTCATCAGCGGCGGCCAGGTCACCGTGGCCCGGCTGCCCGGCGTCGAACAGGCCCTGGTCACCTTCCCGGTGGTCGTCGCGGGCAGCCACACCGTCCTTCCCGGCGACGGCACCACGCACTTCGGCCTCGTCCTGGGCGCCGACGACCCGCCGGCGTGCACCCAGGGCTACGGCGGGACGGGACGGCGCGACCCCGCGGACACCAGCACGCGTGAGGCGAACACCGACGCCCGCTGCACGGCACCGCGCGGCAGCGGCACGTCGGTGCGCGGCGCGCAGAACGCGCCCGGCGCGTCGGCGGGTTCGGGCGGTGCCGACCGGGCCGCGCACGTCGCGCCGTACGTCACCCCCTACGACCCGGAGACCGGCACCGCCACCGGTCCGGACGGAACGACCGTCGAGATCGGCTCGACGGGCGGCGAACAGACCGTGTTCGGAAAGGAGTCGTGGCAATGGCTGCTCGTGGGACCGATGGCGTGAACGGCGATGGCGTGAACGGCGCTGGCGTGAACGGCGCTGGTGCGAACGGCGATGGTGCGAACGGCGATGGCTTGAGCGTGAGGCGCGGCAGGGTGCTGTCCGCCGGACTCGCCGCCGCGACCGTCCTGACGACCGTGCTGTCGGTCTGGCTGGCCCTGGGGCTGTCCGAGCAGCACGCGGCGGACCAGCGGCGGCAGGACATCCTGGCGGCGGCCCGCCAGTCGGCGCTGAACTTCACCTCGCTCGACTACCGGCACTACGACCGGGACAGCGGCAACGTGCTGAAGGGCGCCACCGGCGACTTCAAGAAGCAGTTCGCCGCGCAGACCGAGGAGTTGACGGCGCTGGTCGCGGAGAACAGGTCGGTCTCCGAGGGCCAGGTCCTCGAAGCGGGCGTCGTACGGTCCGACGAGCGCTCGGCACGGGTCCTGGTCGTCGCCGACAGCAAGGTGACCAACACCGCCGTGCCCGAGGGCGAGGCGCGCACGTACCGGCTCCAGCTCGACCTCGTGCTCAAGGACGGCCGCTGGCTGACGTCCGACGTCGAGTTCGTCGGCTGACCGCACCCCCTCCCCGTACCAGAGTTGAGGAGACAGACCGTGGTGAACACGACCTCGCGGGGTCGCGGCACCGGCTCCCCCGCCCGCCGCACCCTCACCGCGGCCGCCCGCGCGGCGGCCAAGCGCGCCCGGCGCGTCGAGCCCGCGGACGAGGCACCGCCACGGGCCGAGGAGCGGCTCGCCGGGCGATCCGGGCGCACCGTGCTCATCGAGGCCCCGGGCGGCTGGGACGACCCGCCGGAGCCGGAGCCGGCACCCGAGCCGGAACCAGAGGCCGAGCCGGAACCGGAGGCCGGGAAGGAACCGGAGGCCGGGAAGGAACAGGAAACCGGGAAGGAACAGGAAACCGGGACAGCGTCGCGGGCGGGGGCGTCCTGGCGGCGGCTGCTCGTCCTGGCGCTCTGCGTGCTGCCGGCGGTGGGCCTGGCCGCCGTCGCCGTGCTCGGGTGGCAGTACCGGGAGGGCAGGCGCGTGGAGCAGGCGCGGGAACAGGCGCTCGTGGCCGCGCGTGAGGCGGCGCCGCTCGTGCTGTCGTACGACTACCGGCACCTGGACCGGGACTTCGCCCGGGCCCGCACCCGTCTGACCGGGGCGTTCCGCGACGAGTACCGGAGGACCACGAAGACCGTGGTCGGGCCGACCGCCAGGAAGTACCGCGGTGTGGTGAAGGCGACGGTGGCCGCCCCCTCCGGCAGCGGGGACGGCGGCACTCCGGCGGTCTCCGTCGTGTCGGCCGCACCGGACCGGGTCGTGGTCCTGCTGTTCGTCAACCAGGTCACTCGCTCCACCCAGGTGTCGGGGTCCCGCCTGGACCTGAACCGGGTGCGGATGACGCTGAGCCGTACCTCCGGGGGCTGGAAGGTGAGCGCCGTGGACGCGCTCTGAGCGGCCACCGGGCATCCTTGGCGGCGCCCCCGCACGGCTCGCGCGGGGGCATCGTGACGGACGCGGCCCGCTCCGTGGGCGCCGCGCTCCCCGTCGGCGCCGTGGTCGCCCAGCTGGTCGCGGGCCGTGGAGCGCCTCTCCGGGCCGGTTCTCTGACTGATCGGCGGCGGGCCCTTCGGCGAGGGCGCCTGTGATCCCTTTAGCGAGGGCCGTCGGCGTCGAACGGCAGGCTCGCGCGGCCCCACCCCGTCGGAGCGACGGCGGAGCCGCTGAACGGCCCACTGCCGACCGGGGCGTCAACCGGCGGGTAGCCACTCAAAGAGCCCAGGGAATACCTCGAATGCGGCTCTCCGGTGGTGAGGAGCCGCGTTCGCGCAAAAAGTGATCACGTCGCACCTGCGATCCCCGTGAGTCGGCGACGTGCCGGCCATCGCAGGCGTGGCGAAAGGAACTATCCCCATGCGCATGACCCGGACCCTGTTCGCCTCGGCCGCGATCGCCGCGGCCGTCGCGATCTCCGCTCCCGCAGCGAACGCCATGACGGTGTCCGAGCTCCGGACCTCGGTCGGCGACAGCTGGTCGGAGGAGAAGAAGGGCGACGAGCACGGCAAGGAGAAGAAGCACGAGGAGCACGGCAAGGAGCACGGCAAGGAGTCGTACGAGCACGGCAAGGAGCACGGCAAGGAGCACGAGTACGGCAAGGACAAGCCGCACGGCGGCGTCCACGCCGGTGGCGGCGCCGCCGCCATGTCCGCGCCCCAGGACGCCGGTCACGACGGCGGCCACGGTGGCAAGGAGGGCTACTCGGAGGAGAAGAAGGACTACGGCTGGGCCGAGGAGAAGGAGCACGGCTGGGCCGAGGAGAAGGACCACTACGGCAAGGAGAAGCCGCACGGCGGCGTCCACGCCGGTGGTGGCGGCCTGGGGCAGGCGGGAGGCAGCCTCACCGCGGGCGCGCTGCTGCTGCTCGGTGGTCTCGGGGCCGGTGCCTACAAGCTGCGGCGCCGCAACGCGTCGGGCGCTTCCGTGGCCTGATCGGCGTTCTTCCGCCAGGTTCTGCGCTGTCGCGACTGCCTACGCCCTCGGAGGGCGAGGGCGGCCGCGACAGCGGTGTTTCCACCCACCGCTTTCCCTCCTCACCCAGTCACGAAAGGCACCGTCGCGCATGGCCGCCCCCCAGCCGCCCCAGCCACCCGAGCCGGACCAGTCCCAGACCCAGCCCGCGTCCCGTACCTCCCGGCACGCGCTGCTGTGGCCCGCTGCGGCGATGGCGGTTGGGGCTCTGGTCATCCACAACGGCACGAACGACTCGCCCACCCCCCGGGCCCGGTCCGTCGCGGTCGCCCCCGCGGCGCCCAGGCCGAGCACCACCGGCGCGCAGCCCGGTGGCACCGCCACACGCAAGCCCCTGCCCCGTTCCGTGCCGAAGCGGATCTCCATTCCGGAGATCACCGTGGACGCGCCGTTCACCGGACTGTCCATCGGCGAGTCCGGGCAGTTGGACGCACCGCCGCCCGACGACCCCAATCTCGCCGGCTGGTTCGAGGACGGCGCCTCGCCCGGTGAGGCCGGATCGTCGATCGTCGTGGGCCATGTGGACACCACGACCGGCCCGGCCGTGTTCGCGGACCTGCTGACGCTCAGGCGCGGAAGCACGGTGGACATCACCCGCGCCGACGGCATCGTCGCCCGCTTCAAGGTCGACTCCGTCGCCACCTTCAGCAAGGAGCACTTCCCGAACGAGCGGGTCTACGGCGACACCCGCACTCCCCAGCTGCGCCTGATCACCTGCGGCGGCGTCTACAACCGCACCACGCGCGACTACGAGTCCAACGTCGTGGTGTTCGCCCACCTCGACTCGGCCAAGCGCGTCTGAGACGCGGGCACGCCTCACCGCCGTACCGCCGTACCACCGCGCCCGGCGCACCCGCCGCACCTCCGGATGGCCCATGGAGGGCCGTCCAGCGGAGGAGCGTACGTGGCGAAAGAGATCAAGCACCCTTAGCGTCAAAACATGACAAAACGCCACATCACCTATCTCGCATGCACGATGGTCGTCGTCACGTCGGGTCTCGGCGCCGCCTCGCCCGGCTCCGCCCCGACAACTCACCTGGTGCGTCCGGGAGAATCGATCCAGCAGGCCGTGGACGCGGCGAAGCCGGGCGACACCGTGCTCCTCTCCGCCGGTACCTACCGCGAGAGCGTCCGGGTGACGACCTCCCAACTGACGCTCCGCGGAGCGGGACGGCGCACCGTGCTCAAGCCGGGCATCGCCACCGCCGGCAACAGCTGCGCCCAGGCGGGCAACGGGATCTGTGTGGAGGGGACGAAGGACCGTGCCGTGAAGGGCACCACCGTCGCCTCCCTCACGCTGTCCGGCTTCACCAAGAACGGTCTCTGGGCGACCCGGACCGACCGGCTGACCGTCCGGCGGGTGACGGCCAGGAAGAACGGTGTGTGGGGCATCGCCCAGGAGCGGTCCACCCGCGGTGTGTTCCGGAACAACACGGCCCGGGACAACGGCGACGCCGGCCTGTTCCTCGCCAACACGACCGACACCGAGCAGGGCGCCACGGACACCAGGGGGACGGTGATCGACGGGAACCGCCTCACCGGCAACCGCATCGGCGTCACCGTCAGACGCCTCAGGAACCTCACCGTCGAGGACAACACCCTCACCACGAACTGCGCCGCGGTGTTCATCGTCGGTGACGAGACCCCACCGCGGGCCGGGGCCCTGACCGTGCGCGGCAACAACGTGTTCGAGAACAACAAGTACTGCGCCAAGACCGCCCGGCTGCCCTTCCTGCAGGGCGCCGGGATCATCCTGACCGGCGCCGAGGACACCCTGGTGTCGGGGAACCGGGTCATGGACCACGTGGGCACCTCACCGCTGTCGGGCGGCATCGTGCTCTTCAAGAGCTTCGTGGGCGTCAAGAGCGAGCGGAACCGGATCAGCGACAACCTGGTGCTGCGCAACTCTCCGGCGGACATCGTCAACGAGGAGGCCGCTCAGGGCAACACGTTCCGCACCAACACCTGCGACACCTCCAAGCCCAAGGGACTGTGCTGACCATGCCGGCCCCATACCTCACGGACCACGAGAACCACGAGAACCAACAGAACGAAGGCGGCACATGACGACCGTAAGCACTGCCTGCCCGCCGTCGATGCGGCTGAGGGAGCTCGCGTTCGGGGCGGCGTGCGCCGCCGCCGTCCGCGCGGCGGCCCGGCTGGGCGTCGCCGACGCGCTGGGGGAAACGCCCATGAGCGCGGAGGACCTCGCGGCCGCGGTGAAGGCCGAGCCCCGGCCGCTGCGACGGCTGCTGCGCGCCCTGTCCTGCTACGGGGTGTTCGCCGAGAACGAGGACGGGACGTTCGCCCACACCGACATGTCCCGGCTGCTGCGCGAGGACGACCCGGACAGCCTGCGCTACATCTCCCTGTGGTGCACCGAACCCTGGACCTGGGACGCGTGGCCCCGGCTCGACGATGCGGTGCGCTCCGGTGGCGGCATCGTCCGGGACCTGTACGGCAAGGAGTTCTTCACCTACCTGCACGAGGACGCCCCGGAGTCGGCCGACGTCTTCAACCGCGCCATGACGACCTCCAGCGAGCAGTCGGCGCGGGATGTCGCGGAGTTCCTCGACCTGTCGGGGAGTTCGTCGGTCGCGGACATCGGGGGCGGCCAGGGGCACGTGGTGGCGAGTCTGCTGGAGAAGTACCCGTCGATGCGGGGCACCCTGCTCGATCTGCCGCGTGTGGTGGAGAACGCCGATCCACGGCTGCGCCAGGGCGGTTCGCTCGCCGACCGGGTGCGGGTCGTGCCCGGCGACTGCCGTGCCGCCATCCCGGTCCGGGCGGACGTGTACATCATCAAGAACATCCTGGAGTGGGACGACGACAGCACGAGCAGAACGCTCCGCAACGTCATCGAGGCGGGCGGACCGGGAACCCGGGTCGTGGTCATCGAGAACCTCGTCGACGACACCCCCTCGATGAGGTTCACGACCGCCATGGACCTGCTGCTCCTGCTCAACGTCGGCGGCGCGAAGCACACCACGCAGAGCATGGCCGGCCGGCTGATGGAGGCGGGTCTGGTCATCGACTCGATCCGTCCCGTGAACGCGTACCTCCACGCGTTCGAATGCACCGTCCCCGGCTGAGCCTCCGCTCCACCGGACGAACGAGTGATCGCCGGCCCCGCGTACCTCGCGGGGCCGGCGATCACTGTGTGCCGGGCGGAAGGTCAGCCGGCGGAGTCCCGCTCCCAGCGGTAGAAGCAGTGCGCCATCGCGTCCTTCGGACCACGCCAGGTGTCGGGGTCGTAGGCACTGACGTACGCGGACAACCGCTCGCTGATGTCCTGGAACTCGGGGTGCCCGGCCACCTTGGCGATGGCGGGCCCGGGGTCCTGCTCGGACTCGATGAGGTGCAGGTACACATCACCGAACTGGAAGAGGCTGCGCCGGGTGACCCCGACGAGATGCGGCAGTTCCCCCCGGTCGGAAGCCTCGAACACCTTGGCGATGTCCTGGGCCGCGCCCGGGGCCATACGGGCGACGATCAAAGCTTGGTGCATCGGATGCCCTTCGTCCGTCTCAGGCGGTTCGGTCGGTCGATTCGGTCGATTCAGCGGGTTCGGCGGGTTCAGCGGGTTCAGTCGGTCATGGCCGGCGCGGCCCGGCGCTTGGACGCGGCGGCCTTCTCGACCCGGTCCCGGATGAGGGCCATCTGGACGCGGGAGTTGCGGTTGATCATGTCCGTCATCCCGGCGTCGTCGACGGGCGCGTCGGGCTTCATCGCGAAGTCCTGCGTCCACTCCATCCGGGTGCCGCCGTCCGCCGTCGGCGCGTACCGCCACCGGATGTCCATGAACTCGAAGGGGCCCGTCTCGACCCGGCGGGCCCTGACGCTGAGCGCCTCACGGTCCGTCACCCGCTCCGACACCCAGCTCCACACCTTGCCGTTGTCGTCGGGGTGCATGGTCAGACGGAACGTCGTGCTGTTCCCGTCACGGGACAGCACCTCGACGGACGCGTACTCGCTGAACAGCCGCGGCCAGTTCTCCAGGTCGTTGGTCATGTCCCAGACGAGGTCGACCGGCGCGGCGATGGTGATGGCGTTCTCCGTGTGTCCGACCATGTCAGGCTCCAGCCATCAGCGTGCTGTTGACGAGGTCCAGGAACTGCCGGGGTGTCTTGCAGCGCTCCGCGTCGGGAGGCATCGGCACACCGTGCACGTTCTCCAGCTCACCCACGATGCCGAGCAGACCGAGCGAGTCGATACCGAAGGCGTCGAACCCGGAGGCGGACCGCTGCTCCAGCTCCTGGGGCGCCACGGTGACACCCGCGGCCTTCTTCATGAGGTCGGCCAGATCTTCCACGGTCACTTGAGTACTCATATGTTCCTCTCCTTCACCAAAGGCCCCGCTAGGAGGCGTCAGCGACGCCGCGCCGCAGCACGAGCGCCGAGTTCGAACCCATGAGTCCTCGGCTGAGGACCAGTGCCGTGCGCAGCTCGGCGGGGCGTGCGCGGGCGGTCACCAGGTCGAGGTCATGGCAGATGTCGAAGACGTTGGGGGTGGGCGGCACCATGCCCCGCTCCATCGCGAGCACCGCCGCCGCGACGTCGAGTACGGGTGCCGCGCAGTAGGCCCGTCCGAAGCCCGTCTTCGGGGCCGTGACGGGCACCCTCCCGCCGTGCGCCCCGAGGGCGTCGGCGATCGCGAGCGCTTCGGCGCGGTCCGCCTCCGGTACGCCGAGGGCGTCGGCGAACACCACGTCGATCTCCTCGGGGGCGCAGTCGGACTCCTCCAGGGCGCCGCGGATCGCCTGGGCCAGTCCCTCCCGGGTCCGTTCCCAGCACGACGCACCGGTGAAGGTCGAGGCGTGCCCCGCGAGATACGCCCGCACGGACGCGCCCCGGACGCGCGCCGTGGACTCCTCCTCCACCACGAGCACGGCACCGCCTTCCGCGGGTACGAATCCGCAGGCGCCGGAGGTGAACGGGCGGTAGGCGCGGGCCGGGTCGTCGTGGGTGCTGAGTTCGTCGTACCCGAGCTGACAGACCACCGAGTACGGGGCCAGGGGGGCCTCGGTCGCACCCGCCACGATCACGTCGGTACCGCGTCGTACGGCGCGGGCAGCGTGCGCGAGGGCGTCCAGGCCTCCGGCCTCGTCGGCGGCGACGACCCCGCAGGGGCCCTTGAGGCCCCTGCGGATGGAGATCTGGCCGGTGCTGGCGGCGTAGAACCAGGCGATGGACTGGTACGGCCCGACGAAGCGGCTGCCCTGGCTCCACAGCCGTTGGAGTTCCCGCTGGCCGAACTCGCCGCCGCCGGATCCCGCGGCGGTGACCACACCCGCCGAGAACGGCGCGTCGCCGATGTCGGCCGCGCCGAGCCGGGCGTCGTCCAGCGCGATGTCGGCCGCGGCCATCGCGAAGTGGGTGAACCGGTCGGTCTGGACGAGATAGCGCTCCTCGACCAGGGACGACGGGTCGAACGAGCGGACCTCTCCGGCGACACGCAGCGGCAGGTGCTCGCACCCCTCGCGGGTGACCCGGTCCAGGACGCCGATGCCGTCCTGGCAGGACTTCCAGAAGGTCTCGGTGGTGGTTCCGTTGGGGGCGACGACGCCGATGCCGGTGACGGCGGCGCGCCGTGTGGGCGGTGAACTCATCGCGTCCTCTCCCTCGTTCGGGTCAGGATCACCGCGGACTGGAAGCCCCCGAACCCGCTGCCCACCGAGAGCACGTTGTTCAGCGTCCGCTCGCGGGCGACACGGGGCACGTAGTCCAGATCGCACTCGGGGTCGGGGGTCTCGTAGTTGGCGGTGGGCGGGACGACCTGGTGGGCCAGGGCCAGCACACAGGCCACGACCTCGATCGCGCCGATCGCGCCGAGGGAGTGGCCCACCATGGACTTGATCGAGCTCATGGGCGTGTCGTAGGCGTGGGCGCCCAGGACCCGTTTCACGGCGGCCGTCTCGTGCCGGTCGTTCTGCCGGGTGCCCGAGCCATGGGCGTTGACGTAGTCGATCCTCGACGCGTCGAGGCGGGAGTGGTCGAGCGCGGTGCGGATCGCCTGCGCCATCTCCAGACCCTCACTCGTGAGACCGGTCATGTGGTAGGCGTTGCCGAAGGTGGCGTAGCCGCTGAGCTCGCAGTACACGCGCGCGCCCCGGGCCCGGGCGTGCTCCAGTTCCTCCAGGACCAGGACGGCTCCGCCCTCCCCCATGACGAACCCGTCACGGTCGGCGTCGAAGGGCCGGGACGCGTGCGCCGGATCGTCGTTGTTGCAGGACGTCGCCTTGATCGCGTCGAAGCAGGCCATCGTGATCGGCGAGATCGGGGAGTCGGACGCCCCGGCTATGCACACGTCGGCCCGGCCCTCCTCGATGGTGTGGAAGGCGTATCCGACGGCGTCGAGCCCGGAGGTGCAGCCGGTGGAGACCGTCTGCACCGGTCCGCAGGCCCCGAAGTGCTCGGCGACCGCCGAGGCCAGCGTGCTGGGCATGAACGCGCGGTGCAGATGCGGCTCCGCCTCGCGGTGGTCCACGTCCCAGCGGGAGCCGCGCCTGCTGACCAGTACGTAGTCGTGCTCCAGACGCGTGGTGCCGCCGACCGCCGTCCCGAGGGACACCCCTGTCCGCCAGGGGTCCTCCCGGGAGGTGTCGAGGCCGGAGTCCCGTACGGCCTCCTGGGCGGCGGCCAGCGCGAACTGGATATAACGGTCGGAGCGTTCGGACTGCTCCGGGGTGAGGCCGTGGGCCGCCGGGTCGAAGTCGCACTCGGCGGCGATACGCGAACGGAGGCCCGCCGGGTCGAAGAAGGTGATGCCCCGTGTCGCGGTACGTCCCTGAGAGAGAAGGTCCCAGAAGGCGGGTATGCCGATGCCTCCCGGTGCCACCACCCCTATCCCGGTGACCGCCACGCGCCGGGTCATGACCGCCCCTGGCGGCGGTGCGCCGACCCGGCGTCGCCGGACGCGGCCCCGCCCACGGCTCCCACGGGCTCCGCGACGGGCTCCGCGGGGGTCTCCTCCGTGTCGACATGGCCGAGCTGCGGCGTCGGGGCGAGGGGCCCCAGGTGGAAGACGAGCCGGGCCTCCACCTTGCCGACGTTGCGGAACCGATGGCGCATGTGGGCGGGGATCATCAGCCCCTGCTCGGGTCTGAGCGGGCAGGGCTCGCCGTCCAGGTCCACTTCCAGCTCACCGCAGATGACGTAGACGAACTCCTCGGAATACGGGTGGTAGTGCTCGCCGATGCGATCGCCGGGCTGCACCAGGGCCACGCCCATGAAACCGCTGGTGGAGCCCACCGTGGCGGGGCTGAGCATGGCGCGCAGATCGCCGCCGCGCCTGCGGTTGGGCTCGATGTCGCTGAGCTCCACGATTCGGGGGCGCTGGTTGGTCATGTCTGTTCCTCCAAAACCGGTCAGGCACAAGGTGATCGGCGGTCGGTGATGAGTTCCATACGGGTGGACGTGAGGCCCTGCGCGCTGTCCCCGCCCCGGGGCGGACGCCCGCCCGCAGCGATGGCGTCGCTGTCGAGGAGGGACATCAGCTCGGCCGTCTCCCGGGGGTCCTTCAGGACGGGGGACAGAACCGGGTCGTCCTCGTCGAGGTCGCCCCGTACATCGATGAGCCGCACCACGATGTCGTCGCGCAGGAAGATCGTGCTGCTGTAGACCGGGCTCCGCTCGTCGTCCGCGGCCTCCTCGGCCTGCCGGGCGAGCAACTCGGCCAGCCGCAGTCCGCAGCCCGGGCGGGCCGGGTAGTACAGCGCCTGGCGCCGTGCGTTCTCCGGCAGGGATCCGCCGATGGTCACGGCGTGGACCGCGGGCAGCGCGGCGCGGGTGAAGAAGAGCCGGGCGGACTCGGGGTCGTTGAGGTCGCGAGCCTGCTCCAGATAGGGGTTGATGGCCTCCTCCACGGCCCGCGCCTCGGGCTGCCGGGCGACATGGCGCAGCGCCGCGAGCAGGTCGCCGCGTACCTCGATGGCCCGTACGACCCGGTTGCCGCTCATGAACAGCGAGGTGCGGCACAGCCGTGTGGTCTCGTCGACCTGCGGCTGGGGCGAGGAGTAGTCGGCCAGGAGCCTGGCGACGGCCTGCTCGCTGCCCGGCTTGACGGTGAAGGTCAGCGCGTGGCGGGTCACGCCGTCGCCGATCCGCGGAGACGCCTGGAGTCTGCGCGTCGCGGACTCGGACGCGGACACTCCGGTGGTCTCGCGCAGTACGTGGAAACGCATCGACCTGGTGTCCTTCACACAGCTGTGCAGCGGCCTGACCATCTGGACGTGCTCTTCGCTGTTCACCCAGGCGAGGAAGGGCGGAGCGCTCTCCCACTCGCTGCTGATGAGCCACTGGGAGGGGTTCTCGATCGACTGGCACAGCTGGTCGCTGATGTGGCCCGGGACGGACGCGACGCCGTTGCGCAGGTGTTCGTACGCCTCCATGAACTGCTCCTGGGCCCCGTCGTACAGGTCCAGGAGCAGAACGACACGGAGCCTGGAGCCGTCGAACACGGACTGCGAGACCCGCTTCGACACCCGTTGCGTCAGCGGCTGCGAAAGCTGTTCGGACATGGTCATCCCGCGCACATCTCCTTCGTGGGGGCAGAGGTGACGGCCGCACGTGTGTGGGGCGACATCAGTGGATCTCGATCGTGTGCCGCTGGTGAGCAGTCGCGCGAGTCGCATGAACCACCTGGGTGATCAGCAGGCAGATCCGCTCCCGAAGGGGCATGGAAATCACATCGCCCCCTCACTCCCCCTCTGCCTGGAGGCACTCATGAACCAAGCCGAGCACCGTGTTCCGGTCCTCATCGTCGGCGGCTCCCTGGTGGGGCTGTCCCTCTCCCTGTTCCTGGGCCGGCACGGCGTACCGCACACGCTCGTCGAGCGGCACGCGGCCACTTCGATCCACCCGCGCGGACGCGGCAACAACGTCCGCACGATGGAGCTGTTCCGGGTGGCCGGCATCGAGCCGCGGATCAAGGAGGCCGCGTCGCTCCTGGCGGACAACCACGGCATCCTGCAGACGTCGTCACTCGTCGGTGACGCGGGAGAGTGGCTGCTCAAGGAGATCGACCCGGGTGGCGGACTCGCGCGGTTCAGCCCCAGCGGCTGGTGCCTGTGCAGCCAGAACGACCTCGAGCCCGTGCTCCTCGAGAGTGCCCGGGAACTCGGCGGTGATCTGCGCTACTCCACGGAGCTGGTGTCCTTCGAGCAGGACGCCGAAGGGGTGACGGCGCTGGTGCGGCACCGGGACACCGGGCAGGAGCAGACCATTCGCGCGGACTACCTGGTCGCGGCGGACGGCCCGCGCAGCCCCGTCCGGGAACGGCTCGGCATCGGGCAGACCGGCCCGGGCGAGCTCTTCAGCAACGTGAGCCTCACCTTCCGGTCCAAGCTGCTCGCCGATGTGGTGGGCGACCGGCGCTTCATCGTGTGCTACCTGACCGACCCCGAGGGCGACGGTGCCCTGCTGCCGGTCGACAACAAGGAGAACTGGGTGTTCCACGCGCCCTGGCACCCGGAGCGCGGCGAGACGCTGGAGGACTTCACGGACGAGCGGTGCGCGCGGCACATCCGCCACGCCGTCGGTGTCCCGGACCTCGATGTGGAGATCACCGGCAAGGCCTCGTGGCACGCGGCCGAGCGGGTCGCCGACCGGTACTCGGCCGGGCGGGTGTTCCTCGCCGGTGACTCCGCGCACGAGATGTCCCCGACGGGGGCGTTCGGCTCCAACACCGGCATCCAGGACGCGCACAACCTGGCGTGGAAGCTGTCCGCCGTACTGGACGGCTGGGCGGGCCCGGGCCTGCTGGAGACGTACGACGCGGAGCGGCGCCCGGTGGCGCAGGCGACCAGCGCCCGCGCGTCGGGCCGCTCCGTGGAGCACAGCCACCCCGGCTTCACGCCGGAGCCCGGCATCGGCGGTGGCGGCAGGAAGGGCGGGATCCTCAATGTCGCCCTGGGCTACCGCTACCCCCAGGGCGCCGTCGTGGGCGCCGACTCCGCGACGCCGGTGGTGCCGGAGGAGATGCGGCTGACGGGCGGGCCGGGAAGCCGGGCGCCCCACATGTGGCTGCGGCGGTCCGCCCAGCGGCTGTCCACGCTCGACCTGTACGAGCGGTCCATGGTGCTGCTCAGCGACGAGCGGGGGACGACGGACTGGCACGCGGCCGCCCGGCGGGTCGCCGGTGAGAGGTCCGTACGGCTGGACGCGTACCGGATCGGCACGGGCTCCGAGGCCGAACTGGCGCCGGAGGACGGGGCCGACTGGGCACAGGTCCACGACGTGACGGCGGACGGTGCGGTGCTGGTGCGGCCGGACGGGTTCGTGGCCTGGCGGTCGCGGGGACCGGTGCGGGACCCGGAGGCGACGCTGCGGGAGGCCATGGAGGAGGTGCTCCGGCTGCCCTGAGCCGGTGCGGGGCTGTTCGGTGCGGGGCGGTGTGGGTGCCCGGAGTGCGGAGTGCGGGCTGCCGGCCGGGGTGCGGAAACGCGGCTCCGGCAGCAGCCTGGGGATATGGACGCTCCGCACATCGTCGTACATCCTCCGGCCCTGGACGGTTCGCGGCGGGTGACGGCCGGGGACGAGACCCTGGGCACCGCCGGTCATCTGGAGGACGTCGTCGAGATCCTGCGGCGGTCCGATCTGGAGGGGATCGACCTGGACGCGCTCGACCCGGAGACGCTCGACGTCGAGGACGGCGGTCTCGTGGAGTGGCAGGGCGGCGGCCCCGAGGACTGGCCGGGGCTGTCGGAGCACCCGGCGCGGTGAGGCGTACAGGTGAGGCGTACACACGTGTGCGTAGCCCGTCTACGACACCCTCAAATGAAGCTCTGAAGACGTGCCCGGAGGCTTCACCCGCCCCCGGGCGCGGGCACATTCTCGGCACAGGGGCCCCGCCGGCACGGGGGCGGCGGGCCTCGGTACGGGGGAACGAGGGAAACGGGGGAACGGTACGGGGGATCTCCTGGGCGGCGGTGCGGCAAAGCGGCTCGCCTCGTGCGAGGCCGCACCGCTCTGGGAGCCTTCCAAGGCCCGGGGCCCGTCATGCCCCCGGGACCCCGGTCGAGATGTTGGTGACGCGCTCCAGGATCACCTCGACGACCACCGGCACCCGGTGCTCGGCGGCAAGGGGCGCGGTTCCGGCGAAGCGGTGGCGGTTCTCCGGGCGTTCCGGTGTCGGTGCGGGCCTCCGTGGAGGAC